>JBBEEF010000080.1:0-5369 GCA_040880915.1 Pirellulales bacterium | reverse complement strand
CGCGGCCGTCCCGCGGCCGTCCCGCGGCCGTCCCGCGGCCGCCGCCGGCCACCGCCGGCCACCGGCCGCGCCGGCGGCCGCCGGGCTGGGCTCACATCAGCCACCACGAGTTGGTCGCGAGCACATACCCACCCAGGGCGAGGTTGGTCGCGGCGTGGCAGAGGATGCAATCAATCGGCTTGCGGGTGGAGGCTGCGACGCCGCTCAGAATCGCAAACCAGCCCACGGCCGCAATCGCCTCGGCCGGATGGCTCACCACCGAGTACACCGTGCAGGCGGCGGCGGCCGTTCCGGTGAGCATGCCGAAGGGCACCTCCGCAAACTGCTCCTTGATCACATACCGCATCAGAAACCCACGGAGGAAGAGTTCCTCCACGATCGGCACCACCACCACCAGCCCGAGCAGCCGCACCGACCAAAAGGCCCAGGCTGCCGGGGGGTCGCTGCCGAGGTTGCCGGGGGCAAACGGGTTGTAGCCGCTCCGCTCGCCGGCTCCGAGTGTCCAGCCGGCGTTTTGCTGGAGTTCTGTGAGCACCACCCACGGCACCACCAAGCCGAGGCCCAGCAGCGGTGGCCACCAGGTGGGCCGGCCGAGCCAGGAGCGGAGGTTTGGCCAGAAGCGGGCCAGGATCGCGAGCGTGGCAGCCAGCCGGATCGCGTAGATAACCGGATAGGCCGCGTAGCCGATGCCGAGCGTTCGGGCGAGGCCGCCGCCTGAGGGCGTGGGCTCGAGGAGTCCGGCCGCGAGAAACACGGCAAACGGCACCACACATGTAAGCCAGGGTTCGGCGGGGCCGTAGTCGGGGGCAGAGGGTTTGTTGGTCGCGGTGTGGGCGGTCATAGACGCTTCTTTCCCCTGGTCTTCCCCACGTGAGAGCGGCCGGCTGTCACGTTCTTCCCTCGCGGGGTATATTCGCAGGCTCCGCCAAGCTCGTCCTCCCCCCTCCCGGCGGCAGGTTCCCGGTTCGTTTCCCCACCAGGCCACGTAGTTTTCATGGATCTCACGAAGCTTCGCAACATGGGCATTTCCGCCCACATCGACTCTGGCAAAACAACCCTCTCTGAGCGGATCCTGTTTTACGCAGGCCGCATCCACCGGATCCAGGAAGTCAAGGGCGACGGGGATGGGGCAACCATGGACTACATGGACCTCGAGCGGGAGCGTGGCATCACCATCACCTCCGCCGCCACGAGCGTCACATGGGGCGATTGCTCGATCAACCTGATCGACACCCCCGGCCACGTCGACTTCACCGTCGAAGTGGAGCGGAGCCTGCGGGTGCTCGACGGTGCGATCCTCGTGCTCTGTAGCGTGGGCGGCGTGCAGAGCCAGTCGATGACAGTCGACCGCCAGATGCAGCGATATAAGGTGCCGCGGCTGGCGTTTGTCAACAAGATGGACCGCACCGGTGCCAACTACGAGCGGGTGGTGGGGCAGCTCAAAGACAAGCTCAACTGCCACGCGATCCCGATGCAGATTCCGATCGGCAAAGAAGACAAGCTTCAGGGCGTGATCGACCTGGTCAAGATGAAGGCGTTCTATTTTGACGGCGACAACGGCGAGACTGTTCGCGAAGAGGCGATCCCCGCCGAGCTCGAGGCTGCTGCTGGCGAGGCCCGCCACAAGATGCTCGAGGATCTCGCGATGTATTCCGACTCGCTCATGGAGAAGCTCCTCTCCGAAGAGGTGCCCACCGAAGACGAAATCCATGCCGTCGTCAAAACGGCCGTTCATTCCCAGAGCATCACCCCCGTGTTCTGTGGCAGTGCCTACAAGAACAAGGGCGTGCAGCTGCTCCTCGATGCGATCGTTCGCTATCTGCCCAGTCCGATCGAGCGGAAGGTGTCTGCCAAGAAGTGGGACAACCCCGAAGAGACCTTCGAACTCGCGCCCGATCCGGCCAAGCCGCTCGTGGGCATGGCCTTCAAGATCGTAGACGATCCCTACGGCCAGCTCACATTCGTGCGGCTCTACCAGGGCACAGTCACGAAGGGTGAGACCTACATCAACCAGCGGACCAGCCAGAAGCAGCGGTTCAGCCGGATCGTGCGGATGCATGCCGACAAACGCGAAGAGATCGATTCCGCCGAAGCCGGCGACATCGTGGCGATCATGGGTGTTGATGCCGCCAGCGGCGACACCTACTCCTCCGAGGCGAAGTATTGCTCGCTGGAAAACATGTTTGTGCCCGAGCCGGTGATCAAGATGGCGATCACTCCCGCCAAGCGGGAAGGGCTCGACAAGCTCAGCAAGGCGCTCCAGCGGTTCACCCGTGAGGATCCGACCTTCCGCGTGGCCACCGACGACGAAACCGGCGAGACCTTGATCGCCGGCATGGGCGAGCTCCACCTCGACATCTATGTCGAGCGGATCCGCCGCGAGTTTAAGGTTGACGTTGAGGTGGGTGCGCCGAAGGTGAGCTACCGCGAGGCGCCCACCAGGAGCACCCCCTACGACTACAAACACAAGAAGCAGACGGGTGGCTCGGGCCAGTATGCCCACATCATCGGCCACCTCGAGCCCTTGCCCGACGACGCCACCGAAAACTTCATCTTCGAAGACAACGTCGTGGGCGGCCGCGTGCCCCGCGAATACATCCCCTCGGTGGAGAAGGGTTTTCGGGCGGTGTTGGGCAAGGGCCCGATCGCCGGGTTCCCGATCGTGGGGGTGAAGGCGTCGCTCGAAGACGGCTCCTACCACGACGTAGACTCCTCCGACATGGCCTTCCAGACCTGTGCCCGGGCGGGCTTCCGCGAGGCCTTCCTGGCCACCAAGCCAGTCTTGCTCGAGCCGATCATGAAGATAGAGGTGGAGGTGCCCGCCGACTTCCAGGGTCCGGTCACAGGCGAACTCAACAAGCGTCGCGGCCTGATCGTCTCGACCGAGACGGTGGGCAAAAGCTCCACAATCATCGCGGAGGTGCCGCTCGCGGAAACCTTCGGCTACTCGACCGACCTGCGGAGCATGACGCAGGGGCAGGGTGTGTTCACGATGGAGTTTTCGAGGTATCGGGCCACGCCGGGCAATATCCAGAAGGAAATCGTCGAGGAGCGGAAGAAGCAGGAGCTGGCAGCCGCGAAATAGCGGCGGCGATCGCCTACACTGCTGTTATGCGTGGAGCGTGGCTAGCCGTCGGGTTTGTGGGCGCTTTGGCGGCGGCCGAGCCGGCACCGCTTCCCGAGGCCTCGGCCCTCGAGGGCCGGCCGGTGATGACATCACTGCCGGCCGCAAACACCCGGCAGCCCCCGTCGCCGCGGGCGCTTGTGGATGCCCGGGCCGAACTGCAGCGTCGCTATCGGGAGGTGCTCTTCCGGGCCACCACGTCGGCTGGGGCCGATCGGGCCGCTGAGATTTTCGTGGAGGATGGCGCGGCAGAGCCCGACCGGGCCCTCAAGTGGCTCTTGCTCGACGAGGCCCGGCGGTTTGGGGCGGCCTCGGGCAACGCCGTGGCGATCTCGCGAGCGGTCACCCTCGCCTCGGCCACCTACGACTTCGACTCACTCGACATGGAATATCGCGCCTTGGTCGAGATTCCGCTGCGGGGCGTCTCGGCCGAGCGGGCCCTCGCCGTTGCTGGGGCGGCGGAGGGGGTGGCAACCAAGGCGGAGATCGACCGCCGGTTCGAGCTTGCGCTTTTGGCCCAGGATCTGGCGATCAAGGCCTGGCAGCGGGCCGGGGCTCGCGAGGCCTGCCGCCGGGCGATGATCAGACACAGCGAGATGGCGGCGGCGGCCGGGCAGTAGAGAGCCAGGTTTGGAGGCGGGCCGGGCCCCGCCCGGGGCCGCGTCGCGGCTACCGCCTTTGTGGGTAGTAGTGCGAGTAGTTCATGTAGGTCGAGGCGTGGCCCGTGGCACGGATCGTGGGGTCTATCTGCCGCGCACTCGTATCACGCTGAATCTGTGTCACCTGATTCTGCATCTGCCCCATTTTGCGTCGCTGGTTGAGCTGCTCGATTTGCTGCTGCTGCTGCTCTATCTGGGGCTGCACCATCGTCTGGTAGATATTCTGGTTTTGCATTGGGTTCATGCCCTGCTGCTGCAGTTGCATATAGGGGCTCACCGTCGGCCGGCGGTAGGTGTTCTCAAACGGCCGCTCCCCTGGGCCCTGAGCCTGGGCGTTGCCAGCGGCCAAGGTTGCCATCGCCGCCACCGCAACCGCGGCAGCCAGGTGGTGAATTCGCATCTGCATGGGAGGTCTCCTTGTGGTCATGTCTTGATTCTACCCCAGCCCCCCGCGGCTGTCTCGCAGCGGGTCGGCGCCCCGGCCGGCTCTGCCTCGGCCACCTTGCTCGGAGCTTCCGTCAGCAGTCATGCCCGGCCCAGCGTTCGCTGGGGATTTTCGGGGCCATACACCTCGCGAACCCCCAGGGACCTAGAAGTTCGGGTTGAAGCCGAAGGGAAACCTGTTGAACTGCTGCACGGTGCTTGACCCGAGCAGGGCGAAGCCGAAGATTCGTTCGAAGGGGGCTGTGAGCTTGCCGATCACACTATCGAAGGCCACCCACTGGTCCTGAGCGATAAATACGCGGTCGCCTGGGAGAAGCTGGTAGTTGGTGGCCGTCGAGCCCCCCTTCATGATGGCGTTGATGTCAACCGGCAGGATCTGGTCGCAGCCCACGCCCGAGGGAGCCGGGCGGGCGATCCAGATATCCTTGCTCGAGAGCCGGGAGAGGCCGTTGATCTGCGACACAGCGTCGAGCACAGTCTCGTTGCCGGTCACTGGCAGCCGAACCACATTGTCGCCGTAGCCCGCCCCCTCCGTGATCACGTAATACACCTTCGAGTTGTAGGAAAACACGTCTACGCTCACGAGCGGCGCGTCGAGGAAGTTGGCGAGGTGGGTCTCGATCGCGGTCTTGGCCTCATGCAGCGTCAGCCCCGTCACGTAGACCGCGCCGTAGGTGCCCAGGTTGATCGTGCCGTCAGGGCCCACAAGATGCTCGCCGGCGATCTGCTGCTGGCCGGCGGCCTGGGCGAGCGTGAGCGAAACCTGCGGATCGCGGAGCACCCGCTTGAGATGGCGAAACACCGAGTCTTGCGCCTCCTCGAGCGACTGCCCGCCCACCATCACCTTCCCGTAGGAGGGGCCGAGGTCGAGCATCCCGCCCGGCTCCACCACATACAGGCCGTTGATCGGCTGCTCGAGGAGCGTGCCCTCCACGATCACCTGGAGGGTGTCAAACGACTGGATCCGGAACGGGGGCTTTGGCACCACGCGAAGCGCGTCTACCAGGAGGATGTCTGGCGGCTCGATCACGTAGGGGGGCAATGTGATCTTGGCGAGTTCCTTGGCCGGCATCCGGCCCGGATCGGGGGGGCATTCCGCGTCGAGCATCACCTGCTGGGTGGTGGACCGCTGCGGCCGACCA
>JBBEEF010000079.1:0-1008 GCA_040880915.1 Pirellulales bacterium | reverse complement strand
CCCGTGTCGGTGAGCTGGGTGTTGTCGAGGTTGAGCCAGCGGAGCTTCACGAGCGGCGCGAGGTGGGTGATGCCTGCATCTCCGACCGGCACCCGCCAGAGATTGAGCCGCTCGAGCGAGGTGAGCTTGCCGATCGGCCCGAGGGCAGCGTCGTCGATCGAGACGCACTCGCTGACGTCGAGATCGGCGAGTTGGTCGAGCTTTTCGAGGGCGGCGAGCCCCTCGGCCGTGACGGTCGTCTTGGCGAGCCTGAGCCGCTTGAGGGCGGGAAAGCGGGCAATCACCGGAAGGGCCTCGTCTCCCACGAGCGATTGGGCGAGCGTGAGATCCTCGAGCTTGGCAAGTGGTGCGAGTGTCGCCAGGCCCACCTCGCTCACCCAGAGGAAGTCGAGCATCACCGCCCGCAGCGATGTGAGCTTTGCCACGTGTTCCATCCCGGCATCGTCCACGGTCGTCTTCCCCGACTTACCTGACAGCCGCAGGGCCACGAGGTTTCCGAGGCTCGCGAGGTGGGCCAGGCCGGCGTTCGAGACCGGGCAGTCCCGCAGGTCGAGGTTTGTCAGCGTGGCGATTCTTCCAAGCGGCACGAGCGCCGCGTCGTTCGCGTCGGTGCCGGCCAGCACGACGCTCTCCAGCGCGGGCAGTTCCGGCAGCATGGCAAGCACCGCCGGATCGACGGCGGGCCCGGCGAATCGCACCTCGACGATCGCTCCGGTGTCGTCCTGCTTCACAGCGGCCCCGGCCGCGACGAGCGACTCTGCCGTTGGAGCCGCGGCGAAGCAGAAGCCCGTCGGGAGCAGAGCGAGGGCGACGATCCGTACCAACTTCAACAAGGCCATGACGAACCTTCGCGGGATGCAACTCAGAACCAGGCCCGTTCTTTACGACGGAAACCTCGGGAGGATACCATCCGGCAAGCGTCGATTGCCCATCTCCGGGCCGTTCCCAGGAGTCGATCCCAGGAGTCGATTCCAGGAGTCTGTCGCATGCCCGCTCGCCGTCTCTCCC
>JBBEEF010000078.1:1334-5443 GCA_040880915.1 Pirellulales bacterium | reverse complement strand
TACGAGCCACCGGCCCAGCCCGGCAGTTCGGCCACGCCCCCAGGCATCGTGAGGGCCACCAGCGGCGTGCCCTCCTCCACCGGCGTGGCACCGTCGCGGCGGGTGAGGCGAATCTTCTCGTGGCCGCGGAGGTGCTCCGCCAGCTGCCGCTCGAGGTCCTTCTGTTCCTTCTCCGGCAGCTTGCCGAAAGACGCCCGTCCTCGGCACTTCGGGAATGCCCCGCACCCGAGCCACGGGCCCCGCTTGCCTTCCCGGAGATTCAGCATCGCTCCGCATTTGTCGCAGGCGATGTCGGTCACCAGCGGTGGCGATGCGGGAAACTTGAGGTTTGCCTTGCGGTCGAGGTTGAGAATGAAGGACTGCGGCTCGGCCGCAGCGGCGGCAGCCTTCTTCCCCTTCGGCTTCGGTGGGAGGGGCTTGTCCTCGACAAGGAAGTCACCGAATCGACCGGTTCGCTTCACCATCGGCACGCCTGCCGGGGAGAGGAGGTCGATCTGCTCGGGAAGCAGCGGCCGCCGCTGCCGGTCGACCGGCATCGCGAATGAGCAGGCCGGCACATGCTTGGGCTTCTTCGCCCTCGGTTTCTTGGCCAGCTTTTTCCCCTTGGCGGCCTTGGCCTTGCCCCGGGTGGCCACGGCCGCTGGCTCCGGTTCCGGTTCTGCCACGTTCTCGTTGTAGCCCGCGCAGGAGAGGAATTCCCCCTTGCGGCCGAGCCGGAATTCGAGTCGCCGGCCGCACTGCGGGCAGCCGTAGGGAGAAGGGTCGGAGATCGCCTTGACGTGCTCCTTCTGCTCCGCGGTGCCGAGTTTGGGCACGAGTTCGGCGTGGAACTCGTGAAGCATTTCGGTCCAGCTCTTCGTGCCCTCGGCGACCTGGTCGAGCTCCCGCTCGATCTCGCGGGTGTAGCCGATCTCGATGAATTGGTCGGCAAAGCCGTCTTTGAGAAACTCCGTCACGGCCTCGCCGATCGCCGTGGCCTGGAAGCGGCGGTCTTGCTGGACAACATAGCCCCGCTGCTCGATCGTATTAATGATGCTCGCATAGGTGGATGGGCGGCCGATTCCCTCCTCCTCGAGCTTCTTGACGAGCGAGGCCTCGCTGTAACGCGGGGGCGGCGCCTGGAACTTCTGCCGGGCCTCGATGTCGAACGGGGCGAGCACCGCGGCTTTGTCGAACTGGGGCAGTACCTGCTCACCGTCGTCGCGGGGCACACCGCTGATCGCGTAAAAACCGTCGAACCGCAGGACGCGGCCGTTGGCCTTGAAGATGGCCCCGGTGTCGCGGTCGGTCCGCCGCATCCGTACGGCGGTCGAATCCCACTCGGCGTCGGTGGCCTGGCAGGCGACGAAGCTCTGCCAGATAAGCCGGTAGAGCTTGTATTGCTCGTCGGAAAGCGCGGCGCGGATCATGTCGGGCTCGCGGGCGGCATCCGTGGGCCGGATCGCCTCGTGGGCCTCCTGGGCCCCCTTGTTGCTCGAGGCGTAACCGCGGGGCTTTTCCGGCAGATACCTGGCCCCGAGTGTGTTGTTGAGGTAGCGGCGGGCCATCTCGATCGCCTCACCCGAGAGGTTCGTCGAGTCGGTCCGCATGTAGGTGATCAGGCCCACCCGCCCCTCGTCCGGGAGGTCGATGCCCTCATAGAGCTGCTGGGCGATCCGCATCGTGCGGTCGGTGCTCATGCCGAGCCGGCTCGACGCCGCCTGCTGGAGGGTGCTCGTGATGAGCGGGGGATAGGGCCGCGACCTGGTTCGCGTGACGTCGATGCTCTCGACGGTGTAGCGGGCGGCGGGGTCGGGCCGGCCGGTGAGCCGCACGACGTTTTGGCCGCGGCCCTTGCCCTCGGGGTTGGTCTCGCGATCGATCACGATGCCGACGAGCCCCGCGGCCGCAGCGGCGGCCTCGGCAGCGCCCACGAGGTCGGCCTGCGATGTCTTTTCCGCCTCAATCTTTACGGGCTTGCCGCCAACCTCGACCAGGTCACAGGAGAGCGCCTTCCGCTCCGCCAGCCAGGCCATCCGGTCGCGAACTAGTGGCAGTCGGCCCCGCTCATCGCGGCGGGCCATCAACTCGCTCCAGGCGTCGTGCAGCCCGGCCGCGGCAGCCACGTCGAACGACATGCAGCTGGAGATCTCCCACGACTCGCTCGGCGTGAAAGCCCGGATCTCCTGCTCCCGCTCGACCACGATCCTGGCCGCCACGCTCTGCACCCGGCCCGCCGACAGGCCGCCGCCCACCTTTTTCCAGAGCACCGGGGAGACGCGGTAGCCGACGATCCGGTCGACGATCCGGCGGGCCTGCTGCGCTTCGACCCGCGGCATGTCGATGGAGCGGGGAACCTGGAAGGCTCGCTGGACCTCGGTCTTTGTGATCGCGTCGAAGGTGACCCGTTTGGCATGAGCCGGATCGACACCGAGCACCTGCGTCAGATGCCAGGCGATTGCCTCTCCTTCGCGATCCAAGTCGGTGGCGAACCAGACTTCGCTGGCCCCCTTGGCGAGCTTCCGCAGTTCGGTGACGGTCTTCTGCTTGGCGGCGTCGACTTCGTAGGTGGGAGCGAAGTCGTGATCGAGATCGACCCCGGGGACGGGTTGCTTCGAGCCCTTCGGGGCCCGCTTGGGCAGGTCGCGGATGTGGCCAACGGAGGCCTTCACCACGAAGCCGCGACCGAGATACTTCTCGATCGTCTTGGCCTTGGCGGGGCTCTCGACGATTACCAATTGGTAGTCGCCTCGAGCCGCCGGGGGGCGGGACTTGTTCGCGGTCGGGGCTTTCCTGGCCATGGGGCTGCCGGTGGGTGGGGCGGAGGAACATCGGGATTGGCGCCGACAGGCCTGGCGCTACAATCGCACCGTGACTTGCCGCACCAAGCGTTACCCTGCGCTCTCGGGGCTTGTCAAGTAGCTGAAGTTTTGCCGTTCTCCAGCCGTTCTCCAGAAGGAACGGCCGCATTTTCCTCCCGGGCGACGATATGGCAGGCTCGTTCAACATCTTCCGCCGCTATCAAAAGGCGGCTTTGGCAGGCCTCGCGATCATGGCGATGCTGGCATTTTTCGTCCTCCCTCCGCTCCTTCAGATGGGGGGGTCTGGTGCGGCCCCGGGTGACGGCACCGTGGTGCAATGGAAGGGGGGAGGCCTGCGGGAGAGCGGTCTTGATCGGGCCGTGATGACCCGCCGGGCCCTCAATCAATTCCTCATGGCGCTGCGGGCCGCCGCGACGGGCGACGAGCGGGTGCAGCCGCCGCTGCGGGATGACGAGCAGGGCGTGGTAGACGCGCTGCTGCTGGCCCGTGAGGCCGAGGCCAACGGCATCGTCGTGAGCGATTCGGTCATCAATGACTTCCTCGGGATGTGGACCGGTGACATGGTCACGCCGGCCCAGATGCAGGATGTGATCGGACAGCTTCGCGACCGGGCGGGCGTGACGGAGGCCGATATCTTCGATGCCCTGCGAACGGTGATCCTGGGCGAGCGGCTCCAGGCGCTTGCGCTGCGGGGCACAGGCTTCTCGGGCACACCGCCGGGCTGGCGGTGGGACGCGTTCCGGAAGCTGGAGCAGGGGGCGATGGTGGAGGTGGTTCCGGTAGTGGTCGAGTCGCTCGCTGCGGAGGTGCCCCCCCCTTCGCCGGCTGCGATCGAGTCGCTCTATGCCCGATACCAAAACGACCTGCCGCGGGCGCGGAGCGCCACGCCCGGATTCCGGCAGCCGGCCCGCATCCGCTACGACGCCGTTGTGGCCCCAGCCGAGCTCTTTGTCGAAGAGTCGGCGGAGCAGGTTACGGATGAGGAAATCGAGAAGTTTTACGAGGCCAACAAGGCTTCGATGTTCACGAAGCCGGCGGAAGAGCCGACTCAAGAGCCGGCGGAAGACCCGACTGCAAAGCCCGCCGCTGAGGCGGAGGCCAAGCAGAGCAATGCCGGTGACGTGAAGCCCGCCGAACCAGCCCCCGAGGTTCCTTCCGGCTCCCCGCAGCCCGAGGTTCCGGTCGACGCCCCGCCCGTTGAGCCACCGCAGGCCCCGGCGCCGGGTGCGGCCGAACCGGCCGCGGCCGGCGATGGCGCCGCGGTGCCGCAGCGTGTGGTTTACTCGGTCGCGTTCCGTCAGCCAGCCG
>JBBEEF010000078.1:0-1234 GCA_040880915.1 Pirellulales bacterium | reverse complement strand
CCAGCCGCGGCGGAGTCACCGGCCAAGGAGGCTTCCGAGGCTCCCGTCTTCGAGCCGCTCGAAAAGGTGCGAGACGACATCCGCAAGCGGCTTGCGGCCCAGGCGGCAGACCGGCGTGTGGCAGAAATTTTTGACTCAATCTCCGCCCGGATCGCCAACTATTCAGACGACGTGGAACTGGCGATCGGCATGGGCGAGTCAGTTCCGCCGACGCCCGACGTGATGAAAATTGCCAAGGAACAGGGCCTCGAGGGGACCCGATCAGACTTCCTCTCGGCTGCCGAGGCGATCGAGGCCGGCGGCGTCGGTGGCAGCTTCCAGCTGTCGTTCTCCGAGCAGGTCGGTGTTCGCCAACAGCGGTGGGTCGACCTCATGTTCGGCCCGGAGTCGCCCCGGTTCCGGCCAGTGACCACCCGCGATGTGGCCGGCGCACGCTACCTCTCCTGGAAGGCCGAGGATCGCCCCGAGTTCACCCCTCCGCTCACGGAGATCAAGGGCGAGTTGGAGCGGGTCTGGCGGCTCCTCGAGGCGCGGCCCCTGGCCCGCAAGCGGGCAGAAGAGATCGCCAAGGCTGCCGATTCGGCAACGCTGGCCGACGCCGTGGCGGGCCGCGAGGGGCTCGCGGCGAGCACTGTCGGTCCCTTCACGTGGCTGACACGGGGCACCGCTCCGTTCGGTTCCGCGCCGATGCGGTCCGACCCGGAGGGCATCGAGATGGCCGGCGACGACTTTCTGGCGGCGGTGTTCGCGCTCGAACCTGGGGGCACAGCGGTCGCCCTCAACGAACCGGAGACCGTCTGCTACGCGATCCGGCTTGTGTCCTTCGAGCCAGCAGAGGAAACGCTGCAGGAGCGGTTCCGGGACGTTGCCACGGATCCCCGCCGGCTGGCGATGCTCGCCGAGGATGAGACCCGTGACGCGTACGAGCGCTGGATGGCCGGCATTCAGAAGCGGCAGGGAGTCGAGTGGCTCCGCGACCCGCGTTGACGGCGGGCGGCGGGGTTGCCGCTATCGCGAGCCGGCCTCGCAAGCGAGCGAGAGGCGAGGCTTGCGATCCTGTTTGGTCCGGGGCCTGTGCCGCATAAAAGCCCCCAGCGCGAGCTGGGGGACTGTGACGTGGCGCACCAATGAGACAAGCGCCATGCTCAGGCGGGGTCGTCTATCGGAGGCGGGGTGGATAGCGGGGTGGCCTTTGTTCCCGCAGTCCCCGGGCTCGCGCCCGGGGCTTGTATGT
>JBBEEF010000077.1:0-5515 GCA_040880915.1 Pirellulales bacterium | reverse complement strand
GCCGAGCATCGGCCCAAGCCTTGTCAGAAGCAGACGTGGGCAGAGATGACGCGGACTCCCGGCGGCTCCACCGACAGGGAGCGGGTGTTTGTCGAGATGGCAGCGGCGTGCGCAAGCCGTGATCCGGATCGTCGCAAACCGCTCGTCTGCCTCCTCGATGGCGAGCGATCTCTGTGGGAGATGGCCGGGGAGTGGTTGCCGAGAGCCGTCGGCATCCTCGATATCGTTCACGTCCTCGAGCGACTGTGGGCGGCCGCTTATTGCTTCCACGCCGATGGAAGCGCAGAAGCGGCCGAATTCGTGTCCCACCGCCTCGAAATGCTCCTTCAAGGCAAAGTCGGGTACGTGATCGGTGGCCTTCGGCGGCTCTGCAAAGAGCATCGGCTCACGGGAGAGAAACGCCGCCGCCTCATGGCCGCCATCACCTCCAACGAGAACAACCGTGAACACATGCGGTACGACGAGTACCTCGCCGCCGGCGATCCGATCGGCAGTGGCGTCGCCGAAGGGGCCTGCCGACATCTCGTGAAGGATCGGATGGAACGTACGGGCATGCGGTGGACCATCCCAGGAGCACAGGCCATGCTCCACCTCCGCGCTGTTCACATCAACGGACTCTGGGACGAGTTCATCGAATGCCACATTGAAGTTGAGCAAGACAGGCTCTATAGCAAGGCTACGGCATAGAGATGCGCGAGTTACGCCCTGCTCAATACGCCCGTCAAACCAACCTGCGATCCTGGCCGCGCCAGGGCCGTGGCCGCCTGGCTCGCGGTGCCGGAGCGAAGGATCTGGGAAGGCAGGGCCACGCCATGATCCACCCCACCGTCTTGCCGGAGGAGCAGATGGCCTGTCTCCGCACGTTGGCGCCGATCGCGACCGGACTGGATTTCTACCTCGGCGGCGGCACGGCAGTGGCTCTGCATCTTGGCCATCGCCGGTCGGTGGATTTCGACTGGTTTGTGGGCCGACGCCAACTTCAGCATCCTTCGCAGGATCCCGCTGATGCTGCTCTCAAACGAGACCACGGCCAGGCTCGGGATGAAGAACAAGCGGCCTTCAGCGGGAAGGGACGAAGACCACGTGCTCAAAGTCCTTTGCGGACGGGCCGCCCGGCGGCTTCGCTCATGTTTGGCCAAGGGCCACGCGGGCCACGGCCACGCACGCCTGCAAATCAGCGATCGGATCCTGGGGATTCTCTTCGTATTCGATCGAGAGGGCTCCGTCGGCAGGGAATCCCACGGCCACGAGCGCCTCCATCACGGCCGGGACGTCGAGGTGTCCTTTGCCGAGGATCACGCCCTTCGTCTTGTCCTGCATCTCGGCAAAGTCCTTGAGATGAATCCCGTAGAGGCGGCCCTTGAGGAGCCGGATCACCTCGGTAGGCCGCTCACCCGAGCGGATAAAATGGCCGAGATCGGCACAGGCCCCGATCCGCTCGTCATGCTTTTCGACGGCGCTGAGCACATCGAGGGCCTTGTTGTAGCGGTGGGTTGGCCCATGGTTATGGATCGCCACCCGGATGTCGAACTCCTTGACGAGTTCGTCAAGGCTCGCAAACGAGTCGGGGTCGGGATCAGCCGCAAGCGTCTTGATGCCGGCCGCCTTGGCGAAGGTGAAGAGCTTGCGGTTGGCCGCGGCGTCTTTCGTGAACCGGTTCACGCCGTGGGCTGAGATCACGAGGCCCCGCTCGGCCAGCTTCTTCTGCATGGCGGCGATCGCCGTAGCGTCGTCGGTGATCGGGAACATGCCGGGATAAAACTCGACCTGCGTGAGCCCGAGGGCCTTGGCATGATCGAGGGCCTGATCGACCGGAAAACCGCGGAGCGAGTAGAGTTGGATGCCAAGGGTGAGCGGCAGCGGATCCCTGGCGGCCGCCGAACGGGCGATCGCGGCCGACCCGCAGGCGACGGCGGAAGCGGCGAGAAACCTGCGACGGGTGGTCACTGACATGCGAATGATCTCCGGTTGGGCTAGCGGGTAACAAGACGCACCGCCGGGGCCGGTGAATTGATCAGGATACCTTGTCCGCGGGCGTCGGCGGAGTGTCTGGTGCTCGCGTGGTAAATTGCCCCAGCGGCTCAAAGCCCTTTCTACGTGCAACACTCGCATGACAACCACCTGTTCAACCCCGCCCTCGCTCGCCGTCCACTGCCGGGCGATCGCCGAACGCGCCCGGCGGGCTGCCATCGATCTGGCCGGGATTCCGGGAACCCGACGGGCCGCCGCCCTGCGGGCCGCAGCGGCGAAAATCCGGGCTGACGCCACCGCGATCCTCGCAGCCAATGCACAGGACGTGGCCGCCGCCCCCGGCTACGGCCTCACACCGGCCGCCACTGACCGGCTCGTGCTCGACGCGGCCCGCCTCGAGGCAATCGCCGCGGGCGTCGAGGCGGTGGCCGCCCTGCCCGACCCGGTTGGCGAGGTGCTCGAGGAGACCACCCGGCCCAACGGCCTTGTCGTCCGCAAGGTCCGCGTGCCGCTGGGGGTCGTGTTTTTCATCTACGAGTCGCGGCCGAATGTCACCGCCGACGCCGCGGCCGTGGCCGTGGCCTCCGGCAACGCGATCATCCTCCGCGGCGGCAAGGAGGCGGCCTGGTCGAGCGGCCGGATCGTGGCGAGCGTGCGAGCGGCCCTCGTCGAGACCGGGCTGCCGGAAGACTGCGTGCAGCTGGTGGACCTGCCCGACCGCGAGGCCGTCGGCGAGTTTCTCGCGCTCGACGACCTGATCGATATCGCCATCCCCCGCGGTGGCGAGGGGCTCATCCGCCGCGTCTGTGCCGAGGCCCGGATGCCCGTGCTCAAGCACTTCTCCGGCAACTGCCACATCTACGTCGACCGGGCCGCCGACCTCGCCATGGCCGAGGCGATCACCGTCAACGCCAAGTGCCAGCGGATGGGTGTCTGCAACGCCGCCGAGTCGCTGCTTGTGCACCGCGACGTCGCGGAGCGGTTTCTGCCGGCCATCGCGGCTCGTCTTGCCAGCCATGGCGTCGAGATCGTGGGAGACGAGCCGACGCGACGACTCGTGCCGGCAGCCGGCCCGGCCACCGAGGCCGACTGGAACACCGAGTTTCTTGGGCCCAAAATCTCGGTGGCGGTCGTCGACTCACTCGACTCCGCCATCGACCATGTCAACCGCCACGGCTCACGACACACCGACGCGATCGTGACGGCCGATCCGGCTGCGGCCGAGCGGTTCACGGCCCGGGTCGACACAGCCGTGGCGATCGTCAACGCGAGCACCCGGTTCAACGACGGCGGGGAACTCGGCCTGGGCGCCGAAATCGGGATCTCGACCGACAAACTCCACGCCCGCGGCCCCTGCGGCATCAAGGAGCTCACAACCTATAAATACGTGGTCCGCGGCACGGGCCAGGTGCGAGGGTGATTGGCACACATGACTTCATTCATCCGTTTTGGGTGCCGCGTGGCGCTCGCTTTCATCTGGATCACAATGCCCATCTCCCCTGCCGCCGAAATCGCCGCCGAGCCCTCTGATCCCCACCTCTGGCTCGAGGAGGTAGCCGGTGAGAAGCAGCTCGACTGGGTGAAGGCCCGCAACGCCGAGGCGGTGGCAACGCTCGCCACAGGCGATGACTTCAAGGATCTCGAGGCCCGCCTGCTCGCGATCCTCGACTCGCGGGAGAAGATTCCCTACGTCTCGCGGATCGGCGACCGCTACTACAACTTCTGGCGAGACGCCGCCCATCCCCGCGGCCTCTGGCGGCGAACGACGCTCGAGCAGTACCGCACGCCTGAGCCGGCCTGGGAGACAGTGCTCGACCTCGACGCTTTGGCCACGGCCGAAGAGGAGAATTGGGTCTGGCACGGGGCGAGCGTGTACGAGCCCGAAGACCGGCTCTGCCTCGTGAAGCTTTCCCGGGGCGGCGCCGACGCCGACGTCGTGCGTGAGTTTGATCTGGAGACAAGGCAGTTTGTGGACGGCGGCTTCACGCTGCCCGAGGCGAAGAGCCGCGTCGCCTGGCGAAACCGCGACAGCCTGTTCGTGGCCACCGACTTCGGTCCCGGCACGCTCACCACATCGGGCTATCCGCGGACGGTCCGCGCGTGGGCCCGTGGCACGCCGCTGGCCGCGGCACCGCTTGTGTACGCAGGACAACCCGACGACATGTCGGTGACAGGCTGGCACGATCCCACGCCCGGCTTCGAGCGAGACTTCGTCTCCCGCCAAATCACATTCTGGACCAACGAGTTCTTCCTGCGGCGGGATGACAGGCTCGTGCCGATCGACAAGCCCGCCGACGCCAACGCCGGCGTTCACCGGGAGTGGCTGTTTCTGGAGCTCCGCTCACCCTGGACGGTGGGCGACACGACCTACGCCGCCGGCAGCCTCCTGGCGACGAATTTGGAGCGGTTTCTGGCCGGTGATCGCCAGCTCGACGTGCTCTTCGAGCCGGCCGAACGGACATCGCTCGTCGCCTATTCCCCCACCCGCAACCATGTCCTGCTCACGACACTCGACCAGGTTCGCAGCCGGCTGTTTGTGCTCAGCCACCGCGACGGGGCCTGGCACCGCGTGCCGTTGCCGGGGGTGCCACCGGTGGCCACGGCGAGCGTCGCGGCCGTCGACGAGCTCGACGGCGACGACTACTTCCTCACCACCGCCACGCCGCTTGAGCCGACGACGCTCAGCCTGGGCACCGTCGGCGAGGATGGCGGTGCGGAGCCCGCCCCGCTCAAGCGGTCGCCGGTGTTTTTCGACACGGCCGGCCTCGTCGTTTCCCAGCACGAGGCGACGAGCGCCGACGGCACCCGGATCCCCTACTTCCAGATCGCCCCGGCCAACCTCCCCGCCGACGGCAGCACGCCGACCCTGCTCTATGGTTATGGCGGCTTCGAGATCCCGCTGGTGCCCGGCTACGACCCACTGACCGGCGCCGCCTGGCTCGAGCGGGGCCGGGCCTACGTGATTGCCAACATCCGCGGTGGTGGGGAGTTCGGTCCGGCCTGGCATCAGGCGGCCCTCAAGGAAAACCGGCCGAGAGCCTACGAGGATTTCGCGGCGGTGGCCGAGGACCTCATCGCCCGGAAGGTTACCTCCCCTGGGCGGCTCGGCATCAAGGGGGGCAGCAACGGCGGCCTGCTCGTGGGCAACATGTATGCCCGCCGCCCGGAACTCTTCGGAGCAGTCGACTGCCAAGTGCCGCTCCTCGACATGCGGCGGTTCAACAAGCTCCTCGCCGGGGCCAGTTGGATGGGGGAATACGGCAATCCCGACCTGCCCGAGGAGTGGGCCTTCATCAGGACCTTCTCGCCGTATCACATGGTCGCCACCGATCGCGAGTATCCGCCGCTCTTGATCACGACCTCGACCAGAGACGACCGCGTCCACCCGGCCCACGCCCGCAAGCTGGCCGCCCGGCTGCTCGAGTACGGCAAGCGGGTGCTCTCCTACGAGAACATCGAGGGGGGCCACGGCGGGGCCGCCAACAACCGTCAGAAGGCCTTCATGGACGCCCTCGCCTGGACGTTCCTGGACCAGGAACTGGGG
>JBBEEF010000076.1:0-34087 GCA_040880915.1 Pirellulales bacterium | reverse complement strand
CGGCCTGGTGCATGGGACCGGATTGTAGAATGCTTTTTTGAATAACGAACTTCAGGAACTGATTGGATGCCGATCGATTTCGACACTGTTGAGAAGCACTTCCGCATCAAGCCCGGGAAACGGTTTCGGCTTGCCGACCACGACCCTGCCTGGGCCGGCGACGAAGAGATCGCCGAAAAGAAGCGGAAGCAGCGGGCCCAGGAAATCCTCGAGGAGAGCCGGGCGGAACTGACGAGCACACAAGAACTGCTCTACGCGGCCGACACCTGGAGCGTGCTGGTCATCTTTCAGGCGATGGACGCCGCCGGGAAGGACGGGGCGATCAAGCACGTGATGAGCGGGATCAATCCGCAGGGGGTCACGGTCACGAGCTTCAAGCACCCCTCGGCCAAGGAACTCGACCACACCTACCTCTGGCGATGCATGCTGGCCCTGCCCGAGCGGGGCCGGATCGGAATCTTCAACCGCTCCTACTACGAGGAGGTGCTCATCGTCCGGGTGCATCCCCACCTGCTGGCTGCCCAGCGGATCCCGGGAGTCGAGGCCAGCGAGCGGACCTGGCAAGAGCGGTTCGACGACATCAACGCCTTCGAGCGGCACCTGGCCAGGAACGGCACCGCGATCGTGAAGTTCTTCCTCAACATCTCGCGAGACGAGCAGCGGAAGCGGTTCCTCGACCGGATCGATGAGCCCGAGAAACACTGGAAGTTCTCCGCCTCGGACGTGTCGGAGCGGGGCCACTGGGACGCCTACATGGCCGCCTACGAAGAGGCGATCCGGGAGACGAGCACCGAGCACGCGCCGTGGTATGTGGTGCCGGCTGATCGGAAGTGGGTGAGCCGGGCAGTGGTCGGGGCCGTGCTCGCCGGCACCATCCGGCGGCTGGGGCTCCAGTGGCCTGGGGTGGACGAGCCCCAGCGGAAGCGAATCGCCGAGGCTCGTCGCAGCCTCGAGGCCGAATAGGCCGTGTCGGGCAGCCTGACCCGCCGCTGCGCTTCCCACGGCCGGGCTTAGCCTGAATTGTCGGTTAAGGGTGGTGGGGCTAAACTAGAAATGTCAGGAGAGAGCCCTCCCGAGGGGCCGCCGAAGGCCGAACGCTCAGGCAAAAGAACTGACGACACATTCTGTTGGAGAGTGACGCGATTGCCTGCCGGGCATCGCGTCCACCGAAGGGGCAACCCCCGGGCTTGAGCCCGCGGCGAATCTCTCAGGTTCCAGGACAACAGGGTTCCGGGTGACGGCGCGAGCTGGCACCATGAGAGGAAGGAGCCCATGCATGTCCGACACCGTCATGTCCCCCGCCCCGGCTAGTTCCCGTCCGGTCCGCCGCCGACTCGATCACGAGGCTGGGGCTGGCGTGCTGGCCGGCCCGTTTGCCGGCAGCCTGGTCGAACCGGCCGACTTTGCCACCCGTCACATCGGCATCTCGCCGGCCGACGAGGCAGCCATGCTCACCGCGGTCGAGGCCGGGTCGCTCGCCGCGCTGATCGACGAGATCGTGCCTGCGGGAATCCGTCGCCATGACACGATGCAGCTGCCGCCGGCCGTGTCGGAGGCGGCAGCGCTCGAGGAGCTGCGGCGTATCGCTGCCACAAACCGCGTCCTCACGAGCTTCATCGGCCAGGGCTACCACGCCACGCGGACGCCTGCGGTGATCCTCCGCAACGTGCTCGAGAATCCTGCCTGGTACACCGCCTACACGCCGTACCAGGCCGAGATCGCGCAGGGCCGGATGGAGGCGCTTGTCAACTTCCAGACGATGGTCTGCGACTTGACGGCGATGCCGATCGCCAACGCGTCGCTGCTCGACGAGGCGACGGCGGCCGCCGAGGCAATGACGCTCGCCCGCCGCGTGGCGACGAGCACGAGCGGCCGGTTCCTCGTCGATCGTCGCTGCCACCCGCAGGTGATCGAGGTACTCGCCACCCGCGCCGAGCCGCTCGGGATCGACCTCGTCGTGGGTGATGTCCGCGACCTACTGGCCCAAGGCGACTGCTTCGGCGTGCTCGTGCCGTATCCCGCGACCGACGGAGATGTGCCCGACTGGCGGGGCCTCGCCGAGATCGTTCACGCCCGGCAGGGAATCCTCTGCGTGACGGCCGATCCACTGGCCCTCACGGTCCTCGTGCCACCGGGCGAGTGGGGGGCCGACATCGTCGTTGGCACCACGCAGCGATTCGGGATGCCACCGGGCTGCGGCGGGCCGCATGCCGCTTTTTTCGCCTGCCGCGACGAGTTCAAGCGGTCGCTGCCCGGGCGGCTCGTGGGAGTGAGCGTGGACTCGGCGGGCCGCCCCGCCTACCGCCTGGCGCTCCAGACCCGCGAGCAGCACATCCGCCGCGAGAAGGCGACGAGCAACATCTGCACCGCGCAGGTGCTGCCGGCCGTTGTGGCCTCGATGTACGCGGTCTATCACGGCCCGGAGGGACTCGAGCGGATCGCCCGCCGTGTGGCGGGGCTGACGGCAGTGCTCGCCGTCGGAATGCGGCAGCTGGGGATCACGGTCGCAAATGCCCACGCCTTCGACACGCTCGGCCTGGCCACCGGCGGCCGCACCCAGGACATCCTCGATCGGGCCCTCGCGCTGGGGATGAACCTCCGCCAACTCAGCGGCACCACGCTTGGCGTCACCCTGGATGAGACAACGCAGCCGGCCGACGTTATCCGGCTGTGGGAGGCGGCGGCGGCCCCCGGGCAGGCTGTGCCCGAATTCGTAGCCTGCGAGACCGCGGCGGTGCCGCTCGTGCCGGCGGCCCTGCGGCGGACGAGCACGTTCCTCGAGCACCCGGTGTTCCATGCCTATCGCAGCGAGACGGCGATGCTGCGGTATCTCCGTGAGCTCGCCGACCGCGATCTCGCCCTCGACCGCACGATGATCCCGCTGGGCAGCTGCACGATGAAGCTCAATGCCACAAGCGAGATGATCCCGATCACATGGCCCGAGTTCGCCGCCATCCATCCCTTTGCCCCGGCTGACCAGCGGGAGGGCTATCGCGTGCTCGAGCAGCAGCTCGTGGCCTGGCTCGCGGCGGCGACCGGCTATGCCGGCATCAGCCTCCAGCCCAACGCGGGCAGCCAGGGAGAGTATGCCGGCCTGCTCGCGATCCGGGCCTGGCAGAAGTCCCGCGGCCAGGGGCACCGCAATGTCTGCCTGATTCCCGCCTCGGCCCACGGTACAAATCCGGCGAGCGCCCAGCTGGCGGGGATGGAGGTGGTGGTCATTGGCTGTGACGCCGAGGGCAATGTCGACCTCGCCGAACTCGAGGCGAAGTGCCGCCAGCACACCGACCGGCTCGCCGCAGTGATGATCACCTATCCGAGCACGCATGGCGTGTTCGAGACGGAGGTCCGCCGACTGTGCGAGATCGTGCATGCCCACGGCGGCCGCGTGTACGTGGACGGGGCGAATATGAACGCGTTGGTGGGCCTGGCCGCGGCCGGCGAGTTCGGCGGCGACGTCAGCCACCTCAACCTCCACAAGACCTTCTGCATCCCGCACGGCGGCGGCGGGCCGGGTGTGGGCCCGGTCTGCGTGGTGGCCGACCTCGTGCCCTTTCTTCCCGGGCACGCGACCGGCGGCCTGCCTGACCGGCCGGTGGGTGCCGTGTCGGCTGCGCCGCTTGGCAATGCGGCGGTGCTGCCGATCTCGTGGATGTACTGCCGCATGATGGGCCCCGACGGGCTTCGCAACGCCACGGCGGCGGCGATCCTGGCGGCCAACTACGTGAGCGTCCGGCTCCGCGGCCATTATCCCACGCTCTACGCCGGCCCCGGCGGCCGCGTGGCGCACGAGTGCATCCTCGACCTGCGACCGCTCAAGGAGACGGCCGGCGTGTCGGCTGAGGACGTAGCCAAGCGGCTCGTTGACTACGGCTTCCACGCCCCGACGCTGTCGTTTCCCGTGCCGGGCACGCTCATGGTGGAGCCCACCGAGAGCGAGAGCCTGGCCGAACTCGATCGGTTCGTGGAGGCGATGATCGCGATCCGGGAGGAGATCCGCCGGATCGAAGCAGGGGAGTGGCCGCGAGACTCCAATCCGCTCGTGAACGCCCCCCACACTGCCGCGAGCGTGACGGCCGACGTCTGGACCCGCCCGTATTCGCGTACCGAGGCCGCCTTCCCGGTGCCCAAACTCAAGCGCGGAAAGTATTGGCCGCCGGTGGGCAGAGTGGACAACGTTCACGGCGACCGGAATCTCTTTTGCAGTTGCGTGCCCGTGGCCGCCTGGGCGGAGCCCTCTGCCGACATGGAGTGAGGAAAACTTCGGCCGGCATGCGCGGTACGGAGTGGGTGGCTTTTGGTGCCGCAGTCCCCGGGCTTGCGATCCCCGGGCTCGCGATCCCCGGGGCTTCTATGGGAGAGAGGCTCGGGCTGGCCCCGGGCCGTCGATCGATTCCCCTTTTCCTGGACGCCCCGGTGCGGCATGATGAGAGGTTTCTGCCCTGGAATGAACCGAATGACGTGGGCAAAAAGCCTCTTCCGCTCGGCTCGCGCGGCGGTGCTGGTCGCCGCCGCGGTCGCTCCGCTCGCGGCAGCCGGTGATGAGGTGGCACCGGCGGGCCTGCTGCAGTTGTCGCTCGAGCAGCAGGCCGATCAGTTCTTTGGTGCCTATTTAGTTGCCCCGCTGGCGACCGTCTTCTTCTGGGAGGTGCCGGTTATCCGGATGCCGATCGTGGTGCTCTGGCTCCTGGTCGGATCGATCTACTTCACGCTGCGGATGGGCTTCGTGAACGTTCGCATGTTTGGCCATGCGATCGAATTGGTACGTGGTAAGTACGACGATCCCGAGGCGGTTGGCGAGGTGAGCCACTTCCAGGCGCTGGCCACGGCCCTCTCCGCCACCGTGGGCCTGGGCAACATCGCCGGCGTGGCGATCGCCGTCAGCGTGGGAGGGCCGGGGGCCACCCTGTGGATGATCGTGGCCGGATTCCTGGGGATGTCGGCCAAGTTCACCGAGGTCACGCTTGGCCAGATGTACCGGCATATCCGCCCCGATGGCAGCGTCATGGGCGGGGCGATGTATTACCTCTCCGATGGGTTGGCAGCTCGGGGGCTCGCGCCGCTGGGCCGCGTGCTCGCGGTTGCCTTCGCGATCCTCTGTATCGGCGGCTCGCTCGGCGGCGGCAACTCCTTCCAGGTCAAACAGGGGCTCGACCAAATCCGCACTGTGATTCCGGTGTTCGACGCCCACCCCTGGGCCTATGGCCTCGTGATGGTGGTGCTCGTGGGGGTCGTGATCATCGGCGGCATCCGCCGGATCGCCAGCGTGGCCGACAAAATCGTGCCGGCGATGTGCATCCTCTATGTTTTGGCCTGTCTGTACGTGGTGCTCGCCAACGCGGCCGAGGTGCCGGCGGCCCTGGTGGCGATCGTCCGCGGCGCTTTCTCTCCCGATGCGGCGTTCGGTGGCTTTGTCGGCTGCCTGGTGACGGGCATCCGGCGGGCGGCTTTTTCCAACGAGGCAGGCATCGGCTCGGCGGCGATCGCCCATTCAGCGGCCCGCTGCGACCACCCCGTCCAGGAGGGGGTCGTGTCGCTGCTCGAGCCATTCATCGACACGGTGGTTGTGTGCACGATGACGGCGCTTGTGATTGTGATCACCGGAATCTGTGACGACGAGGGCTGCCGGATCTACGTCGAGCAGCAGCAGGGGGCGGCACTCACCTCGGCGGCGATGGCCGGCGAGATCTCCTGGTTTCCCTCCGTGCTGGCGATCGCGATCTTTCTGTTCTCGTACTCGACCATGATCTCCTGGAGCTACTACGGCGAGCGGTGCTGGACCTGGCTCTTCGGCGAGCGAGTCACGATTCTCTTCCGGCTGCTCTTTCTGTCGTTCACGTTCCTGGGCTCGATCGTCACGGCTACAAATGTTCTCGACTTCTCCGACCTCATGATCCTGGGCATGGCCTTCCCTAACATCCTGGGCGTCTTCCTGCTCTCGGGCACCGTGGCTGGCAGCCTGGCCGACTATCGTCGTGCCCTGGCCACCGGCGAGATCCGGCCGGCGGCTTCGCCACGGTCTCGACTTTCCGATCCCGAGGCGTGAGCCGGGTGGGATCCGCGAACCGAAAATCACCCCAGCGACGCAAGCCCCGCCTCGACCACGTCGAGCCCCTCGTGGAGCTGGTCGCTGGTGGTCGTCAGCGGCGGCAGGAACCGGATGACGTTCCCGTGGGTGCCGCAGGCGAGCAGGATGACGCCGTGCTCGTAACAGTATTTCAGGATCGCCTGGGCGGCCGGCTTGTCGGGTTCCTTCGTGCGGCGGTCGGCCACGAGCTCGAAAGCACGCATCGGGCCGAGGCCGCGGACCTGCCCGATCCGGGGAAACCGGGTGTACCAGTCGGCCAGCCGTTGGCGAAGCTCCTCGCCGAGGACACGGGCGTGGGCCAGCGTGGCGGGGTCGTCGAACCGGTCCATCACGGCGAGCGCCGCGGCACAGGCCAGCGGATTGCCCGAGTAGGTGCCCCCCACGCCGCCGACACCGACCGCGTCGAGAATCTCGGCCCGGCCCGTGACCGCAGAGATCGGCAGGCCGTTGCCCAGGCCCTTGGCCAGCACGAGCAGGTCGGGTGTGACGCCGAGTTGCTCGCAGGCGAAGAGCGTGCCGGTGCGGCCGAAGCCGGTCTGCACCTCGTCGAAGATGAGTACCACACCGTGGTCGTCGCACCAGCGGCGGAGCATTCCCAGGAAGGGCGCCGGCGCCGGGATGAAGCCCCCCTCGCCGGTGACCGGCTCGATGATCACTGCCGCCACATTCTGCTCGCCAATCTCCACGCGGGCCACCTCGGCGAAGGAAGCGAACGCCTCGCGGCAGAGACAGCGGGCTAGGCCGCAGGCCGCGGCGTCACCGGGGCAGGCGGGGGGCGGCTCTTCCACGCCAGGCCAGCGGTAGAAGTCGGGGAACTCGGCCCGGTAGACCTCGGCCGGGAAGGGGGCGAAGCCGCTCTTATAAGGATGGGCCTTGGACGTGAGCGCCAGCGCCATAAAGGTGCGGCCGTGGTAGGCGTGGGTGAAGGCGATCACGCCCTGCCGGCGGGTGAAGGCCCGGGCGAATTTGACAGCGTTCTCGACCGCCTCGGCACCGGAGTTGGCGAGGAACGTCTTGGCTGGCCCCGGGCCGGGCATCCGAGCGTTAAGCCGTTCGGCCACGCGGACATAGCCCTCGTAGGCGACCACGTTGATGCTTGTATGGATGAACCGATCGAGCTGCCCGCGGATGGCCGCGACGACGGAGGGCTCGCGATGGCCCAGATTGGCGACACCGATCCCGGCGGCGAAGTCGAGCAGCTGGTTGCCATCGACGTCGGTGATCACCGAGCCCTCGGCCTGGGCCGCCACGACCGGCGTGATGTGGAAGGGACCGTTCGAGACCTGCCGCTCGCGGGCCGCGAAGATTTCGCGGCTCTTCGGCCCGGGCACGGCAGTCTTGAGCTGAATCGAGGGCATGGCATCGCCTCCGGAGGGCCCTGAATTGGTTTGGATGGTTGTCCCAGGCGAATCGATCGTGTGGCCACTGGATGATTCCAGCGATCGCTAAGAATTGTAAAGGATACGCGATCTTGCCCGGCCGTGGTCACGGCTGCCGGCGGCGAGCCTGTCGCTTTAGGCAGCACGATGTCGCCCGATGCCGGCCTCGGCTGGGTCTGCTGGCGTGTAGAAGGCGGCGATCTCGGGCCGGTGCACGGCCGCGGTGTAGGAGGTTGCCGTGCCGGGCCAGATGACATGGTTGCGGCCTGAGCGGTGTTGATACCAGCTCGTGCACGGGGCCACGACCGAGCCCCCGGTGCCCGTGAGCGAGCCCGTCCGCCAGACACTCTTCTCAAAGCGGTCGCGGAGGGCGGCGTTGAACGAGGCCTGCGCCTCAGGCCGCACCTCGACCGCAGGCAGCTCGCCCCGCTCGAGCCAGCCGAGGCACTGGATGATGTATCGCACCTGGGCCTCGATCATCACGAGGATCGAGTTGTGGCCGAGGGCCGTGTTGGGCCCCATGAGCAGGAAGAGATTGGGAAAGCCGGCAACCGCTACGCCATGGTAGGCCTCGGGGCCGTCCTGCCAGGCGTCGGCCAGGCAGACGCCATCGCGGCCCCGAACGTCAACCGCGTCGGTCAGATTGAAAGGCTTGAAGCCGGTGGCCAGCACGATCATGTCGACGGGCCGGTTGACGCCGTCGGAGGTAGTGATTCCCCAGGCATTGATCCGCTCGATCGGCTCGACGACGACCTCGACGTTGTCTCGGCCGAGCGTGGGGAAGTAGTCGTCCGACTTGAGAACCCGTTTGCAGCCGAGCGCGTACCCGGGCACGAGCTTGCTGCGGAGGCGGAAGTCCTTGAGCGACCGCTTGAGGAAGGCCTTGGCCTGTCGCTGCGGGTGCACGACGAGCCGCGGAAACCAGGCCAGCGGAATCGCCCGGGCCTCGGCCGTCCAGTAGAGCCACTGGCGACGGAGGTGCCGCAGGCCCGGCACGCGGGTGTTGAGCCAGCGGGCCAGCCTGGAGGTTGGCCGGTCGCCCCGCGGGAGAATCCAGGGGGGTGTTCGCTGGAAGACGGTGAGCCGTTCGGCGACGCGGGCAATCTCAGGTATCACCTGGATGGCGGTGGCACCGGTGCCGATCACGGCCACGTTCCGGCCGGTGAGATCGATGTCGTGCTGCCAACGGGTGGTGTGGAAGGCCGGGCCGGCGAACCGGTCGAGCCCCGGGATTGCCGGCACGTGCGGGATGTGAATGCCGCCCACGGCGGAGACGACGACGCGGGCCGAGAACCGGCGGCCGTCTGCGGCGGTGAGTCTCCACAGCCCGGCGGAGGCGTCCCACTCGAGCCGTTCGATCGCGGTGTTGAACCGGGTGCGGCCGTGAATGTCGTGCCGGCGGGCCACCTGCTCGATGTAGGCCAGGATCTCGGCCTGCGGGGCGTACGCCCGTGACCAGGCCGCGTCGGGGGCGAAGGAATAGGAGTAGAGCTGTGACGGCACGTCGCAGGCGCAGCCCGGATAGGTGTTGTCGCGCCAGGTGCCGCCCAGGGCCGCGGCCTTCTCGAAGATGGCGAAGTCATGTCGGCCCTGCTCGACCAGCGCGATCGCCATCGCGATGCCGGCAAACCCGCCACCGATAATTGCCACGCCCAGCGATGGTTCGGCGTGGTGGGCAGTCACCGCCGCGCACGTGGCACGCGTGGGCCCGGCGGAGGTGAGCGAGCGGGGCAGCATGACGTTGGGGTTCGCCCGCAATCGGTCGAGATCGGCAGTGGCGATCTCCCCCAGGGCGGGCAGTGCGATGCGGCCCGTGCAGGAGGCCAGCCTGGCGGCGGCGGCGGGATCGAGACGGGTGATCCCGGCGAGCGAGAGCCAGCCCCGGTGACCCGCGAGCGCCGCTGCGGCGGCGGGAGTGATTTCGCGGAGGCCGTCGAGGGCGAGCCGGCCGTGATGCCCGGCGAGGGCCTGTGCGCCGAGATCATCGAGCGTTTCCAGGCCGCCCAGTGAGAGGCCCCCCTCGTGGCGAGCGAGGGCGGCGAGGGTCGCCGGGCTTATGGCCCGCAGGCCATCAAGCTGCAGCATTTTTCCCCGCAACTGGGCGAGGGGGGTGGCTGTGTCGGGCGTCATCTCCACGAGGCCTTTGAGCCGCAGATCGCCCCGCGAGCGGGCGAGGGCCGTCGCGACGGTGACGGTGAGCGTCGCGAGGCCGCCGAGCGACAACCCGCCGCGGTGCCGAGCGAGCCCCTTGGCGGCGGTGACATCGAGCGACTCGAGCCCGTCGAGCAGAAGCCAGTCGCGGTGGTCGCCCAGGGCCTTGGCGTCAGCCGCGGCCAGCCCCCGCAGGCCGCCCAGGCAGAGCGTGCCGGCATGGCGGGCGAGTTGCCGCGCGGCGCCCACGCCGAGCGTGGTCGCCTGCGGCAGCGAGAGAAGGCCGACCGAGACCGCGCTCTCCCGGGCGGCGGTTGCCGAGAGCTCGCCTTGGGGCGTCGTGGCTGGCTCGATCACGGGAGGTATCGCTGGTTCGGCGGTCGATGCACGTGCCGAGACCGTAGCGGCCCGGCGGGGGTGGGAACCAGAGGGCTTGGCCCACGCGGTGAGTCCGCAGTCTGCCTTGCTTGCCCGATCTACCGGTTGGGCCGCAGTTTCGTGGTCTCTGACTAGCGAACCGGTAGCGATCGTGCCGAAGAATCAGATTATGGCGGTTGTTCCGGGACCCAATGGCAGGGTCTGGGGCAAGGCCGTCGTAACACGTCCGGGGTCAAAAGTCTCCTCGCAATGCTATCGAACCACGACAACCCACCGACGAGCGACGACGCACGAGCCGCCCCGGAATCGACCGCCGGCAAGCGGGTCGTCGTGGCGGTGCTCACGTTCCAGCGGCCCGACACGCTCGCGATCCTGCTGGCGGCCTTCGCCGAGATGGAGCGGCCGGCCGACGTCGCGCTCACCCTGCTCATCATCGACAACGATGGGGCTGCGTCGGCCCGTGAGACGGTCGCCGCCTGGCAGCCGCGGATCCCTGGGCTCGCTTATATGGTCGAGCCACGGGCCGGGATTCCCGTGGCCCGTAACCGGGCTCTTGACGAGGCCCAAGCCCGCGACGCAAACGCACTCTGCTTCATCGACGACGACGAATATCCCGATCGCCGCTGGCTCGCTGAGCTCGTGGCCTGCTGGCGGACGTCGGGGGGCGAGCTCGTGGGCGGGCCGGTTCGCGTGGCCGCACCGCCGGCACTTGCGTCTGGCTGGCAGCGGCTCATCAACGCGAGCCTGGCCGGACGGGCCAGGCGGAAGGAAAGAGATGCCGCCCGCTCGGCTGCCTCCGGCCGCTGCCGCACGATCGTCACCAACAACTTCCTCTGCGATCTCCGCTGGGCAGGCCGCCAGGGGCTGCGGTTTGACGAGTCGCTGCTGGTTTCCGGCGGCTCAGACACCGATTTCTTTCGGCGGGCGGTGGCGGCTGGCTGCCGGACCGTCTGGTGCCCGTCGGCGATCGTGCACGAGATCATCGAACTGGAGCGGCTCTCGCTGCGGTACCAGTTCCGCCGGGGCGTTTTCCAGTCGCTCAACCATTTTCACATGAAGCGGGGCCGGGTCACGCTGCTCGTCGCCACCACCACGCTGGCCAACGCACTTGTGCGGGCCGTGCTCGGGTTGATCCTGATCGTCGTGCCAGTCTACGGCGTGGCGTCGCTCGTGATTGCCGTACGGTCGCTCGGCTGGGCGGTGGGCCGCGTCTCGGCCCTGTGGGGCGCCCGGTCAACGCTCTATGCCCACGAGGCCGTGGCCGGAGGGGCCGACGACGGTCACGACGAGGACGTCGCTGCCACGGCGAAGGGCCATGGGCTGCGGGTGATCCTCCGGCTGTTCCGTGAGACGGTTGCCCACAACAAGGCGGAATACGGGCTGGCCGTCATGGCAATGGCATGCGTGGCCGGCACAACCGCCGGGCTGGCCGGGCTGATGCGGTCGGCCATCAACGATGTTTACGTTCACCGCGACCTAGGGGCGATGTGGCTGGTGGCCGGCGGCATCGTCCTGCTCTCGGTGATCAAGGGTGCCGCCGACTACGCCCAGGGCGTGGTCATGACCAGGATCGGCAACCGCGTGACGGCGACGTTCCAGCGGCGACTCTTCGACCGACTGCTGGCGGCGAAGCTCGTTTTCTTTACCAGAGTTCACTCAAGCAAGTTGATCACCCAGATCAATGCCAAGGCCCAGGCCGCCAGTCGATTGCTCGACCTTGTCACGACGAGCCTGGCCCGCGACCTGCTCACGCTACTCGGGTTGATGGTGGTGATGGTGTTGCAGGATCCGCTTCTGAGCCTCATGGCCCTGCTCTTCGGCCCGGTCATCATGCTCGGCACGCAGCTGATCGTCCGCCAGATCCGGCAGCTCGCCGACGCGGAGATTCAGGGGGTGGCGGGGGTGATCGCCGCCGTCCAGGAGACCTGCCAGGGCATCCGCACCGTCAAGGCCTTCACCCTCGAGCCCGAGATGCGCCGGCGGCTCGACACCGCGGTCACGGAGGTCGAGACGCGGAGCAACGCCATCGCCCGGATCGGCAGGCTGACGAGCCCGCTCATGGAGTCGCTCGGCGGCGTCGTGATCGCCGCGATGGTCGTCTACTCGGGCTGGCAGACGGTTACGCATGGCAAGACGCCGGGCGAGTTCATGGCCTTCGTGATGGCGTTTCTGCTGGCCTACGAGCCGGCCAAGCGGCTGGCGGGCGTGCAGGTCACGCTCACCCGGAGCCTCGACCGGGTCAGGCAGATGTATGCGGTGCTCGACAAACCGCCGGGCGAGCCGGCGGAACTGCCGCCGCTCGCGACCGCCGGCGTCCGGGGGCATGTCCTGGTTTCCAACGTCTCCTTCGGCTACAGCCGCCAGGATGTCTTGCAGCGGGTCTCTCTCGAGATCCGGCCGGGTGAGATCACGGCGCTTGTAGGACCATCGGGGGCGGGGAAGTCGACGCTGTTTGCGCTCTTGCAGCGGTTCCACGATCCCCGCCAGGGTTCGATCACGATCGACGGCCACGATATCACTGCCTTTGACCCGCAGAGCATCCGGCGGTTGCTCGCCGTGGTCAGTCAGGATACGACGCTCTTCAGCGGTTCGATCGGCGACAACATCCGGCTCGGATCGCCGGGGGCGAGCGACGCCGAGGTCGAGGCGGCCGCCCGGGCCGCGTCGGCTGAGGAGTTTATTAGGGCCATGCCACAGGGCTTTGCCACGCTTGTCGGTGAGCGGCAGGCGACCCTCTCGGGGGGTCAGGCCCAGCGGCTGGCGATCGCCCGGGCGGTCCTCAAGGACGCACCGATTCTGCTCCTCGACGAGGCCACGTCGGCCCTGGACGGCGAGACCGAACGGGCTGTTCGGGACGCGCTGGCATCGCTCATGGAGGGCCGCACAACGGTCGTGATCGCGCACCGTCCCTCGACGATCGAGCGGGCCGACCGGATTTACGTGTTCGACGGCGGCCGGGTCGTGGCCTGCGGCCGCCATGAGGAATTGCTCAGCACGAATCCGCTCTACGGCAAGCTTTTCGGCGGTGGTCGTCAGGCTGCCGCGGCGGGCCGGGCCGCCTGACTCCCTCCGAACGGTGGAAACCCATGGAATCAGATCTGACCGCAACGGTGCCCTTCAGCCGCCGCCGATTCCCGCATGTGTTCGTGCTCTGCACCGGCCGCTGCGGCTCGGTGAGTTTCGCCAAGGCCTGCGGCCACTTTTCAAACTACTCGGCGGGTCACGAGACCAATCGACACCCAGGCTCGGCCAGGCTTGCGTATCCCGAGGCCCACATCGAGGTCGACAACCGGCTGGCCTGGTTGCTGGGGGGATTGGACGAACGGTATGGCGACGACGCCTTCTATGTGCATCTCGTGCGGAACGAGGAACAGGTGGCGGCCAGCTACGACGGCCGCTGGCACCATCAGACCTCGCTCATACGGGCTTTCGATCGGGGCATCTGCATGCATCGCGAGTCGGTCCCGGAGGCAGCCCGGGATCTCGTTACGACGGTCAACGCCAACATCCGAGCCTTCCTGCGGCATAAGACCCACGTGGTCAGCGGCGACATCGACGACGTAACCTCCTGGTTTCCGGCCTTCGCGACGGCGATCGGCGCCGAGGGAGACCTAGCGGCGGCGGTGGCCGAATTCCGGGCCCGGCATAATGCGACGGGGCCGATTGACAACCCCGCGGCCACGGATGCCCGCGACGCGGAGGAGTCGCACAGGGTCATGCGGCTGACCAAGCTCAACAAGTCGCTTGTGGCCGAGAAGGCCCGTCTCGACACCAAGCTGAGAGCGAGTCGCCGGGTCAACTGGATGCTTGCTGCCCCGTGGCTCGTCCTGGCCGCTCCAGTCGCGTTGCCTGCGGCCTGGCTGGCCATGCGGATGCGAAAGCGGGGCAAGCAAAGAATCGACCCGGCCCGGCTGTTCGACCAGGTCACTCGCCGGTTGATGCAATCAGGGCGGACGTTGGTATACGACGCCTTTCTTGCCCACGTCGCCGAGGGCCCGGCCAGGGCCGCGGAAATCCTCACTCGTGCCGGGCGGGCTTGTCCGCCCGGAGCCCGCGACTTGTTTCGGGCCATGTCGGCCAGTTCCGACGCGGAGTGGCTCGCCGCCACCAACGCCTGGGGGGCAACCGCGTCGGTCCCCAGCATCAGTCTTCGGGCGGGACCGGAGCCGCGGTTCAAGCGACTCCACTTCGCTCCGGTCGAGCCGGTCCTGTCGCGTGACAAGGTGTCGGTGATCATGCCGGCCCACAACGCCCGGCACACGATCGAGCAGGCCGCCCAGTCGATCCTCCAGCAGAGCTGGCGCACCCTCGAGCTGATCATCGTCGATGATGCGAGCAGCGATGGCACGGCCGAGGTGATGGGGCGGATCGCGGCCGAGGATTCCCGGGTCGTGGTTCTCCGCAATCCGGTCAACGTAGGCCCCTATGTCTCGAAGAACCGGGCCCTGCTCGCGGCCACGGGGCGGTACGTGACCGGCCACGACGCCGACGATATCGCTCTTCCGACACGGATCGCCGACCAGATGCAGCCGATTCGGGACGACGCGGCGTGTGTCGCGTCCATCGCCTCGATGGTGCGGCTTGATCGCGACGGGGCCTTCTCCTACCCCACCAAGATCGGCAGCTACAGCCACGATGGCATCGCGCGGCGGGCCATGATCTCGCTGCTCATCGAGCGGGAACTGCTTCTCGACCGCCTCGGCTTCTGGGACTCCGTCCGGTTCGGTGCCGACAGCGAGATGCTGGCCCGCGTTACCGCCCTGCTCGGCCCGCGGCTGCGGGATCTTTCCAAGGTGGTGATGCTCTGCCTCAACGAGGAAGGCAGCCTGACCAACCATGCCGAGCACGGCATCACCCTGCAGGAAGGCGTGTCGCCGATCCGGAAGGAGTATTGCGGTGCCTGGGCAGCCTGGCACGCCGCCACGCCCCTGGAGCAGCGGCGGTTGCCATTTCCACACATCGAGCGGAAGTTCGTGGCTCCCGAGGGAATGAAGGTGTCCGCGGATGACCTGCGGAAAGTCATGCCCGCAGACGACTCGGCACGACGACGAGCCGCCTGAGGCACCGGATTGAGGGGTGGGCTGTGCGGGTGGGAATCGTCAGCTACTGGTTCAACCGCGGACAGGCGGTCGTCTCCCGCCGGATTCGCGCGGCCCTCGATGCCGCGGGGTTTATAACCTGTGTGCTCGCCCGACCCACCAAAGGCAGCTTCGTCCGCTCTGGGTTCATTGATCGCTCGGGCCCCTGGGCTCAGCGGGGCATCACGGCGGCGAGCCGGTACGAGATTCCCGAGGTCGAATACCTCGAGTGGGCCGCCGACAACGTGCTCGACCTCGTGCTCTGCGACCAGAACCTGCAGTTTCGCGAACTCGCGGCCCTGCGGCGTCGCGGCGTCCGCACCGTCGGCCGGTTCGTCTGGGAGGCGTTCGGGCCGGGCGATGTGGCCGGCGCGGTTGAGGCATTCGACACGATCTATTCGGTCACCCGTTGTGAACAGCAACGCTACGTTGGCTTTGGCATCGAGAGCCCGCTGGTCCGCTGGGCACCGCCGCCGGAGCTGGCCGCCATTGGGCGGCCGCGCCGCACCGACGGCGAGGTCCGGTTTTTCTATCCCGGTGGCTATCTCTCCGATCGCAAGCCAACCGCCGAGACGATCGCGGCCTTTTGCCAAGTCCGTGATCCGCGGGCCAGGCTGATCCTCAAGGCCCAGGATCCCCTCCGCGGCCCGAAGCTCGCTGCCGAAGCCGAGCGGGCCGATCCGCGAATCCGCGTGATCACGGCCGACCTGCCCGACGACGAGCACCACCGCCTGATGGCCTCGTGCGATGTCCTCCTCGCGCCGACCCGCTGGGAAGGGCTTGGCCTCCATCACGGCGAGGCAATCGCCCTGGGGCTGCCGGCCATCACAAACGATTTTCCTCCCATGAACGAGAACGTGACGCACAGTATCGATGGCTGGCTTGTGCCGGCGGAGTGGCAGGCTGAACGGGTCCCGGGCGTGCCCCGGCTGGAGACGCCGGTGGAACCGCTCACGGCGGCGATCGAGGCTCTCTGCGACGACGACCTCCGGGCCCGGCTGGCTGAAGGGGTGGCCCGGCGGCGGGCGGCGGTCACCTGGGCAGACACGGCCCGCGACCTCATCGGGCTGGTCACCGGCGGGCTTGCCGCGAGGGCGGCGGCATGACGCTCATCCTCCAGGGCATGCGGCGGTCGGGCACGACAATCGTGTACGACGCTCTTGCCCAGGATCCCGGGCTCACGCTCTGGTATGAGCCGCTGGCCGCGGCACTCCAGCCCGCGATCGGCGGCGGCAGCGGCGCCCGCGAGGTCGACCCGTTTGAGGGGCTGCGGGCAGCGCGGGCGGAGTTCCTCGCGGCCCGCGGCCTCTTCGATCCCACGCCGCTCAATGTCGGTGGCCCACGGGATGCTACTCTCGAATTCGACCGCGATTTTCCGGCGCTCGTGGTTGACTACCTGCGGTTTTTGCTCGACCGGCCGGGGCCCGTGGCGGCGAAATTTACCCGCATCTACGCCAAGGTGCCGGCGGTGGCGGCCCTCTTTCCCGCAGCCGGGTTCGGGCACCTCCTCCGCGACCCGCGGGCCGTGGCCGCTTCGTATCTCTTTGGCAAGGGAAGGCGGCATGAACCTCAGGCTGGCCCACCCGAGATCTTCTTCGGCCGCCGTTCGCAGCGGACGGCCTGGTCAAGCCATCCGATCTCCGAGCTCGTGCGGCGGGAGTACGCAGGCGAGTCGCTGCCGGAGCCAACCGATCTCGAGCGGGTGCTGCTCGTGTGGCGGTTTACCTACGAGCGAACGGCGATCGATGCGGCACGCTCCTATGGCGAGCGGGCGATCCGGCTACGCCACGAAGACTTCTGCACCGACCCGGAGCAAGAACTGACGCGGCTCTACGCGCTCGATGGCCGGGTGCCGCCGGCCGAAGTCATCGCCTGGGCGCGGGGGAATGTTCGCCCGCCCGGTCCGATCCACGCTGCGGGCGACCCACGCTGGCGGAAGGCCTTCGAGCGGATGGGAATGGTCGGGGTTGTCGAGCAGGCGGGCTACGAGGCGGCGTGAGAGGCGGCGTGAGAGGCGGCGTGAGAGGCGGCGTGAGAGGCGGCGTGAGAGGCGTCAGGCCTTCACGACGGTGGCCCGGCCCTCGATGCCGTGCATGGCGTCGCGGGTATCGATCACGAGCCCGGCCCAGTCGGCGAGGGCCGCGAGGTCAAAAATGCGGTGGTTTGTCGCGATCACGACCGCGTCGCGGGCCGCGATCTCCGCGCGTGTCCAGGGCACCGACGCGTGTCCCAGCCAGCGGGCGTGCTCGCGGGTGGGGCCGATCTCGGGGATGTGGGGATCGTGGTAGGCCACCTCGGCACCGAGGTCGGCGAAGCGGTCCATGAGCTCGAAGGTGGGCGACTCCCGCTTGTCGTCCACGTTCGGCTTGTAGGCCAGCCCGAGGACCAGGATCCTGCTTCCCTTGACCGCCTTGCTGTGCTCGTTGAGGGCGAGCATCGTGCGGTTGACGACGTATTCCGGCATGCTGCGGTTGACCTGGCCGGCCAGCTCGATGAACCGCGTGGCGATGCCCACCTCGCGGGCCTTCCAGGTGAGGTAGAAGGGGTCGATCGGGATGCAGTGGCCGCCCAGGCCGGGGCCCGGATAGAAGGGGGTGAAGCCGAAGGGCTTGGTGGCGGCAGCGCGGATCACCTCCCAGATGTCGATCCCCATCGCGGTGGCCACCACCTTCATCTCATTGACGAGCCCGATGTTGACCGCCCGGTAGATGTTCTCGAGGAGCTTCGTGAGCTCGGCTACCTTGCAGGAGCTCACCGGCACGACCGTCTGGAAGGCGGCCTCGTAGAGCGTCACGCCTGCAGCCAGGCAGGCAGGTGTGAGGCCGCCGACCACCTTGGGGATGCGGGTAGTGGTGAAGGTCGTGTTGCCTGGGTCTTCCCGTTCGGGCGAGTAGACGACGAATACGTCGCGGCCTGGCTCGAGGCCGCGGGCCCGGACGCGGGGCACCACCTCTTCCTCGGTCGTGCCGGGATAGGTCGTGCTTTCGAGGCTCACAAGGTGGCCCGGCGCGAGGTGCGGGCAGACGGCGTCGAGCGTGTCCCGCACATAGGAGAGGTCGGGCTCGAGATGGGCGTCGAGCGGAGTCGGCACGCAGAGGATGACGGCGTCGGTCTCGGCCACGCGGGCGAAGTCGGTCGTGGCATCGAGCCGCCCCGTGGCCCGGGCCGCGGCCACGTCGGCTGTCGGGATCGAGTCGATATAGCTCCGCCCAGCGGCGATCGCCTCCGTCTTGGCAGAGTCGATGTCGAAGCCGATCACGCGGCGGCCGGCCTGGGTGAAGGCGAGCGTAAGCGGTAGGCCCACATAGCCGAGGCCAACGATGCCGACGGCCCGAGGAGGCGGGGTGGTATCAGGCTGCGGTGCGCTGGCCATGATCGGTTCCGGGGTCCGTGTCGAGGAGGTCGCAGAGAAGGCTTGCGAGCTGGCCCACCGTGAGAGCGGCTCGCAGCACATTGTGCCCGCCGCCGGCGTCGAGTGTCAGGGGCCTGCTGCTCGGCAGGATCCTGGTCACAGCCTCGTAGCCGGCACGGTCCCGCCGGTTGCCCGGATCGTAGGCCAGAAGAAAGGCTGGCTGCTGGTCTGCAGGCGTCTCGGCGAGCCGGTCGAGCAGCAACTGCTCCAGCGGCGGATGGGCGGCCGGCGTGTCGGCCCCGATGGCAACGGCCCGCGGGCAGCGGAGGGCCAGGCCCGCGTAGATCGCGGCCAGCCCACCGGCGCTCGTGCCGAATGTGATGATCTCGCGGTAGCGCCAATCCGCCAGCCGGCAGGCGATCCAGGTGCACACGTCCGGCAGGCTTGGGGCGATTCCCCGGATGCCGCCGGCGTAGTGGTGCCGGTCGGGATCGGACACGAGCAGCAGGTCGTCCCCCGCGGGAAGGTGATCGAGGAGCACGTGCGTCGGCAGCATGAGCCGCTGGTGGTTGCCCGCGAAGCCGATGACGAGCCGGCGTCCGGCGGCCGGGTCTGCCTCCCGGGAATAGTGGATCGCGGCGGGGGTGAGTGGGTGCCGCTGCCACCGGGGTCGCGACGGCGTGGCGGCAGCAGAGAGCAGTTCGCTCCGCCAGGCGGCGAGTGCCGTGGCGATCCGCCACGGCTCGCTGAACCGCGGGAGTACCGGTGCGAGCCTGCCGGCCCACGCAAGCAGCGAGGAAGTGAATGGCTCCGCCGCGACCGCCGCCAGTTCGTCCAGCGTCAGTGTGTTAAGGATCGCTTCGCGTGCCGCCTCGAGTTCGAGCATCGCTCGGCTGCCCGCGAGCTGCCGGCGGATCGCCGCAGTCGGTAGGTCTGCCAGCGCGGCGGCGTCGCCGTCTCCCCAGTGGGTTGCCGAGGGAGTGGCGGTTCCAGTTTCGGGCTCCGCGAATACGGCCGTCGGCACCCGCCCGCCGAGGCGGTGGATGGCGACTGCCATCGTGCGCACGGTCGACACCGAAGCAGCGACCGCCTCGGGGAACCGCACACCGCAGAGCGATTCAACGGCCAGCACGAGCCGGATCCGTGAGAGCGAGTCACCGCCAAGGATCTCGAAGTCATCGTCGGGGCCAACCGTGGGCAGGTCGAGGTGGAGGGCCCAGAGGTCGGCTAGGCCGGCGACGAGCAGATCATCGGCGGGCTCGGTGCCGAGCGGTACAGGTGGGCCTGACACCGCGTGGGCGGCGGCCAGTTCGGCCAGCTCGCGGCGGCGAATTTTCCCGATCGGGCACCGTGGCAGCGTGTCGAGAACGAGTACCACCGCCGGCACCTTGAACCGGCTGAGCTGGCCCGCGATGTGGTTGCGAATCGCGGCGCGGTCGATCGGTGTTGCTTCGTGGGGCACAACAGCCAGGCCCACGTCCTCGCCGAGTGTCGGATGGGGGATCGCGAAGGCAGCCGCCTCTGCCACCGTGGGATGCCGAACGGCCACTTCTTCGACCTCCGCTGGGGCGATCTTCTCGCCACCACGGTTGATCATCTCCTTGACGCGGCCGGTGAGAAACAAGAACCCGTCTGAGTCGAACCGGCCAACGTCGCCGGTGAGGAACCAGCCGCCGCGGAATGAGCGGGCGTTGGTCTCGGGGTCGTCCTCGTAGCCGGCGAAGAGGTTGGGGCCGCGGACGGCGACCTCGCCGGGTGTGCCCACGGGCAAAAGCTCGCCGGCCGCGTCGAGCACCGCCACGGCGCAGCCCGCGGGCGTGCCGGTGGACCCGGGCTTGCGGATTCCCGGTGGCAGGCGGTTGGTGGTGATCAGCGGCGCCGCCTCGGTCATGCCGAAGGTCTGGATCACCGGCACGCCGAAGGCCGCCTCGAGGTCGCGCATCAGGTCGGGCGGCAGCGGCGCGGCCACCGATCGCAGAAACCTCAGCGTCCCCCCTGCGGTCAGCCTGCCGGTCAGCCTGCTGGCCAGCCTGCCGGCCAGCCTGCCGGCCAGCCCGGCGTGGACGACAAGCTCGCGAAGCGTGGTGGGCACGCCTTGGAACCAGGTGGGCCGGTGGGTCTCGAGCAGGTCGAAGAACCGCCCGGCGGCAAAGCTGCCGGCCAAGCAGGCCGTGCCACCGCTGACGAGCGGTGCGAGCAGCAGATCGACGAGGCCACCCACGTGATACTGCTCCCACATCACGAGGACGCGGTCTGCTGGGCCGAGGTCGAGGGAGTCTGCCACGCTCACTGCGCCGGCGAGGAGGTTTGCGTGGGTGAGCGGCACCCGCTTCGGGATGCCGGTTGAGCCGGAGGTCATGAGGACGACGGCCACGTCGTCGGCTGCGGCCGGTCGGGCGGCGGGCCTGGGCCCGGCAGACGATCGAGGGAGGTCGTGCTTGTCGCGTTGTTCATGGCAGGCTCTCAGCCTGGCCCACCGTCGGGGCGAGCCGCCCCACTGGTTCCAGTCGGCTGCTGTGGCCGATGGCCCTGCGAAAGCCGGCTCCAATTCGATCAGCGGTAGCCGCAGCGTTGCGGCAACGTGGCGAGCGGCGGGTGCGGCTTGGGCGCACGAGAGCAGGTGGGTGACGCGGCCCGCCCGAAACCAGACGCGGTATTCTTCGGCCTGGGCCTGCGGCGGCAGTGGCACGGCTACGGCCGCCGAGGAGGCAGCCAGCAGTCCGACCGCCACGTCGAACCCGTTGGGGAGCACAACCGCCAGCCGGGAGGAGCGTCCGACGCCCCGGGCTTCGAGCGTCGTCACCAGCTGGTCGACAGAGGCTGCGAGTTCGGCATAGCTGACCGCCGTTCCGTCGGCTGCTGTGAGCGCTGTCCGGCTGCCGAGCGTCTCCGCCTGGGCAACGAGCAGTTGCGGTATCGTCGTTGGGGTGGGGCTCGTGGCGGGCGACAGTGTCACGAGTGTCATGAGCGTCATGAGCGTCATGCAGCGCCGCGCTTGTCAGGCGGCCCGCCGCAGCCTCGGCGTTGGGATCGCCCTGCGGACCTCGGCGGCGTCGCGGTCGAGGTGCTCGATAACAAGGGCCCGCTCGGCCGCATCGAGCGAAACGCCCGCCCCGAGCTTGGCGAGCACGCCCTCGTCGTAGAAGCGGACGGTGTTCGCGAGCACGAACAGTTCCTGCACGAGGTCGGTCGTTCCGGCGGGCGAGGTGATGTCGCAGACGTTGTCGGAGCCCACCCGCACCGGCACGCCCGCCGCCAGCAGTTCGAGCACCCGGGCGATCGAGTTGTGCGTGGGGGATGAAACGGGACGGAGCTGCCGCATGCTGATTGCCGCCGACGGGCAGCAGATCACGCCCACGCCGTGGGCGACCATCCGGCCGACGAGGTCGCGGAAGCGAGGCTCATCGTAGGCCGACGGGGAGATCGCGTGCACGAGCCAGATGGTCGGCTCGGCCCCGGCCGGTGGCGGAGCCAGCCGCAGGTCGGCGATCGCCTGGAGGGCCCGTTCGGTGCCGTCCTCGCTGGCGATATTTTTCTGGTCGACATGGAGGTGCAGCGGCTTGCCGAGGTCGGCGGAGAGCGTCACGAGCCGCCGGCATGACTCGTCGTAACCGATGTGGTCGGGATAGACAGCCCGGTCATCCCGTTCCGGCAGACCCCCCACGAAGTCGGCGATCATCCCGCCTTCCTCGACGAGGGCCCAGCGGTCGGGTTCGGCATCCCGGAAGCCCAGCGGTGAGTAGGCGGCCACCCGCAGGTCGAGCTGGCCACGGCATGCAGCCTTGAGGTCGAGCAAGGTCTCGAGCGCCGACAGGCCAACGCGGTCGGTCGTCGTGTCAACAACCGTGTCGGCTCGCGTCGTGCCGGCGGCCGCGAGCAGGTCGAGATAGCCGGCGACGCGGCTTCGCAGCCGCGGCGGGTCGTAGCAGGCGCTCGCATGGATCAGTGGAATGATGGCGTGCTTGGCCGCGAGCGAGAGAGCCGAGCGATCGGCGGGGCTGCCGGCCTCACCGAGCAGGCGGAGCGTCTCGTCGAGCGTGCCCGCCCGGTCCAGATGGAGATGGGCGTTCCAAGCTCCGCCGAGCGCCGCGATCCGGTTGCGGAGCGAGGTAAAGAAGGATGTGTCGTGCATGCAGGCTTTCCACCACCGATCGCGGGCGGTAACGGGTGGCGGGGATTTACAGAATTCCCAGCCTGCCCGCAATACCGCCAGGCTCCGGAGTATTGCCCGCCGACTCCCGGACTGGCGGGCGGTGCGATTTATTGGCTTGTCGTGTGATAATCCCCTCGATCGAAGCCCCTCTCCAGTTGCGGTTTGTCGGGGGATTTCGTCTGACGTTCGCTAGGGGCATCCCACCAATTCAGTGCGGCACACCGTGTGCGGCATAAAAGCCCCCAGCGCAAGCTGGGGGACTGTGACGTGGCGCACCAATTGGTCACAGGCAGGCTTTGCGGTGTCGTTTATCCGGGGCGGGATGGACGGAGTAGATGACGGGGTGGCGTTTGTTCCCGCTGTCCCCGGGCTTGCGTCCGGGGCTTGGCTTGGATGGGTCAGCGGCCCGAGCCCGGCGTCGCCATGACCGCTTCCATGACCCGTTCGAGGTTAAAGCTGCCAGGCTTTTGCCGGGGAGGAAACTCCTTGAAGCTCTAAAGTTATTTCCCCACAGAGACGTGCATCCCGTGGGCATTCTGTTTGAGGAAAGTCACCTTCCAGTTCTCATACCGCAGCGCCGCCACGCTGCCGTCGTCGGTCCAGTAGATGAAGTCTTTGCGGGGCCAGGGGGAATCGGCGAGTTCAGTGCGGCTGAAGAGGTCGCACCGCGCCGCCGACCAGGCCGCGCCCGCCGCCGCCGCCACGAGCAGACGCGGCCGCTGCGGCAGCGGCAGTGGTTGCTACCGGAGCAGCCCCGCCAGCCGGCCGACGAGAGCGGAAGAGCGGGTGATCCAGAGGCGAGCGAGCGATTGCAGGCGGTGTGTCACGAGAGTCGAGCCGCGCGGAGCAGGGGAGTGGAACCGCGGCCCGCGAAGGGCCCCCTTTCCCAAGCGAGCGCGCGAGCCCGGAAGGGCGAAGGCAGCTTTCCGGGTACCACCTGTTGGGACTTGGGAGACGGGGACAAGCGGCTCACGAGCCGCTCATCAGCTTGAAAATGCTGGCGGAAGTGCCGTCGACCGGGCAGACCTCGAGGCACGACTCGCAACCGGTGCAGTTGTCGGCGTTGATGACCGGGAGTTCCTTCGGCAGCTTTTTGCGGGGACCTGCTTTTGCTATCGTCGTTTGATCGGCTCCGGGGGCTGTTAGACTCAAATTCCAGTGTGTTCGGAACCGCCGGACAGCGTTACTGTTGTTGCCACCGCCAAACCGTCCAAATCCGGCCGGTGCGGGCCGCAGGCCGCGGCCTGACGCGGGCGGGCCGGCTAGACTCCCCACAATGAAGCCCATCGTCCAGATTTCGCTCGACCTCACTGACATCGACGAGGCACTCGTGACGGCAGCCCTCGCCCTGCGGGCCGGCGTTGACTGGCTTGAGGCGGGCACGCCCCTGATCCTCGCCGAGGGGCTCCATGGCGTACGGGCCCTGAGAGGAGCGTTTCCACAGGTGCCGATCGTGGCCGACCTCAAGACGATGGACGGCGGCTACCTCGAGGCTGAGATGATGGCCAAGGCGGGGGCCACGCACGTGGTCGTGATGGCACGGGCCCACGCAGAGACGATCAGATGCGTGGTGAAGGCCGGGTCCGACTTCGGCTGCAAGGTGATGGGCGACAACATGGTCTGCCCCGACATGGTCGCCGGCGCGAAGTGGCTGGAGGATCTCGGCTGCGACTACGTGATCCATCACATTGGCTACGACGAACGCCGTGGCATCGCCGCGGCAGGCCACAGGATGCCCAGCCCGCTCGACCAACTGCGGGAGGTGGTGCGGGCGGTGAGCGTGCCGGTGCAGGCGGTGGGCGGGCTCACGCTTGAACAGGCCGTTGCCTGTCCGGGCTACGGGGCTCCACTGGTCGTGCTCGGGGCGCCCCTGACGATCGACGCCGATGCCTTCAGGACCGCCGATGGCGACCTGGAAGGATCGCTTCGGATGATCTGCAAGGCCGTCCATGCACAGCAAGTCAGCAAGTCATGAACAGAAAGTGATCTCCCCCACATGAAAGCCGCCGCTGTCGTCAACTTCGCCCCCGAGAAGGGCTCCGTCGAGATCCGCGAGATCGACCAGCCATCGATCGGCCCCGACGACGTGCTGCTGGAAGTGGCCAACGTCGGCGTCTGCGGCAGCGACCTGCACCAATGGACCGCCGACCATTCGTGGCCGGTCAACTATCCGGTCGTGCTGGGCCACGAGTTCGGCGGCAGGATCACCGCGATCGGGGCACACGTGCAGGGTTGGAAGGAGGGGGATCGCGTGGTCAGTGAGACCGCCGCCATTATCAGCCACGACAATCCCATGACCCGTCGCGGCCTCTACAACCTCGATCCGACGCGGAAGGGTTTTGGGTATGGCGTCAACGGTGCCATGACCCGATTCGTGAAGGTGCCTTCGCGGATCCTGCACCGCGTGCCCGACCGGCTTCCGTTCGAACAGGCCTGCCTTACCGAGCCCTGCTGTGTCGCCTACTCGGCGGTGGTGAAGAACGCGCGGATCGAGCCGGGCGACAGGGTGGTCGTGCTCGGGCCCGGCACGATCGGGATCCTCTGCGCCGCGATGGCCCGGCTCTGCGGCGCCGAGGTGGCGATTGTTGGTCTGCCCAACGACTCCCACCGCCTCGAGATCGCGAAGCAGTATGGTTGCGAGGTGATCATTGGCGACGCGAAGCCCTGGGCGATGGAGCGGGACGGCCTCGGCTGCGACGGCGTGGTCGATGCCGCCGGCGCCAGTGCCACGCTGAAGATCGCACTCGACCTCGTCCGCCCTGCCGGCTGGATCAGCAAGGTGGGCTGGGGCCCGCAGCCGCTGAACTTTTCACTCGACCCGCTCGTTCAGAAAAACATCACGCTGCAGGGGAGCTTCAGCCACAACTGGCCGATCTGGGAGCGGGTGATCGCGCTGTTGGCAAGCGGCGATCTCGACGTCCGCCCCATCATCGGCGGTGTCTGGCCGATCGAGAAGTGGCTTGAAGCCTTCGAGAAGATGCACTCCGGCGCCGTCGTGAAGAGCGTGCTCGCACCGTCGCGGTCATGATCGTGCACGGAGTCATGTCTGGCGTTTCCCGCCACCAGCAGCTGTCCCAAGCCCCACGAGATCGTAAGGTGCAGCCAGCATGAGACTCTCCGGCAAGGTCTTGATCGTCACGGGCAGCGCCACCGGCATTGGGCGGGCGATCGCCATCAGGTGCGTGGCCGAAGGGGCCCGCGTGGTCGTGCATGGTCTCGAGGCGGATCTCGTCGCCGAGGTCGTGGCGGGCCTGGGCCGTGGCAATGCCGTTGGTCATGTCGAGGACGTCACCACCGATGGCTGCCCGGGAAGTCTGGTGTCGCTCGCGATTGCGTCGTTCGGCAGGCTCGACGGCCTCGTCAATAATGCGGCGATCATCACCACGGGCGACATCCGCTCCACCGACGCGGCCTCGTTCAACCGCACGCTCGCTGTGAACACGCTCGCGCCGCTGCGGCTGATCCAGGCAGCCGTCCCACACCTCGCCGCCACGCGGGGCAGTGTGCTCAACATCGGCAGCGTCAACGCCTACTCGGGCGAGCCGAATCTGCTCCCCTACAGTATCTCGAAGGGCGGGCTGATGACGCTCACGCGGAACCTCGGCGACGTGCTCTTCCGCGAGGAGGGCATCCGAGTCAACCAGATCAATCCCGGCTGGGTGCTCACCAAGAACGAGATCCTCCGCAAGCGGAGCCACGGGCTCGCCGACGACTGGCCCGCCCACCTGCCCAGGGAGTTCTGCCCGGCAGGGCGGCTGATCAGGCCGGAGGAGATCGCCGCCGCGGCGGTTTTTTGGCTCGCCGACGAGTGCGGCCCGATGAGCGGCCAAGTCGTTGATCTCGAGCAGCATCCGTTCATCGGCCGCAATCCGCCTAAGACGATCGCTACCGTGCCACCGCTACCCGCATCATGACTGCATCCACATCTCCGTCGCCGTCCAGCCGGCCCCGCCTGGCAGCGTTTCCCAAGGCGTTCATGCAGCCGCTCTGCAAGGACGGTGGCATGAGCGTGTCGGAGTGGATCGAGTTCGCCGCGCCGCTCGGCGTGGAGGGCCTCGAATGGTATGCGGGCTTTCTTGAGATGGCGGATGAGGCCAACTGGCCGCGGTTTCGCCGCGAGGTGGAAGCACACGGGATGACGATTCCGATGATGTGCTGCTCGCCCGACTTCACCCATCCCAACGCGGCCTTTCGGGCCCGCGAGATCGCCAAGCAGAAGCGGTGGATCAACATGACTCATGCGCTTGGCGGCTCCTACTGCCGGGTGCTCTCCGGGCAGCGGCGGCCAGAACTCACGATCGACGAGGGCGTGCGGCTGGCGGTCGATTCGATTCAAGAATGCCTTCCCTACGCGGCCGCCCGAGGGATCACGCTGATCATCGAAAATCACTATAAGGACGACTTCTGGGAGTATCCGGAGTTTGCCCAGAAGATGGATGTCTTCTGCCAGCTCGTTGACGCGATTCACGATCCGTACTTCGGCGTCAACTACGACCCGAGCAACACCTTCCTCGCGGGGGAGGATCCGCTGGAGCTCCTACGGCGGGTGTCGCACCGCGTGATGACCATGCATGCCAGCGACCGGTCGCTTGTCGAGGGCACGCTCGACGACCTGCGGCGCGAGGAAGGGGGAGCGGTGGGCTACGCCAAGCGGCTCAGGCACGGCGAGATCGGCAAGGGACTCAACGACTACGATGCGATCTTTTCGGAGCTGAAGGACAAGGGCTTCTGCGGCTGGATTAGCATCGAGGATGGCGTCGAGGGTATGGACCAGCTCGTCCGCAGCGTCGCCTTCCTCACGCAGAAGATCGCCGAGCATTGGCCTGCTTGACGTAGGCCGAAGGCGTGAGCTCGGTCTGGCGGCGGAAATGCTGCGTGAAATTGCTCTGGTCGCAGAACCCCCAGCCGCTTCGAGATCGCGATGATCGGCTCGTTGCCCGCCCGCAAGGCCTCACTTGCCGAGCGGATCCGGCACTTCATCCAGTAAGTCCGCGGGCTGAAGACGAAGACCCCGTAAAACGAACGCTGCAGCTGCCGGTTCGACATGCGGCAGTCCTTCGCCGAGTCCGTCGAAGGCGCGATGGAAGTGATTCTCGGGGGCGATCTTCGCGAGGAACCGCTCCTGCTCAGTCGCCCAGTCGCGTCGTGCTGCCGATGCCTTGCCGACCCGCGTAGCCATCGTGCCTCCCTGCTCCTTGTCGTGGGCTGTCGCCGTGTCATACTTCGGTGACCGATCTCTTCATCGGTCGTGATGTCGCCTCTGACCAAGCACACAATGCGCCAGACGGCCGCAGGAAGTGCTTTTGCGACAGCTCAAGTCGCTTTTCCCGTACATACCACGGCCGCCCTATGACGCAACCAGCACCGTCGTCCTGCATCGTGGTCGGGCTGGGCGAAACGCTCTGGGACGTCTTTCCTGACGGGGCCGTCTGGGGCGGCGCGCCGGGCAACGTCGCTTGCCACGCCGCGGGCCTGGGGGCGGAAAGCATCATGGTGAGCGGTGTTGGCCGCGACGAGCTCGGCGAGCGAGGGATCGCGGCGCTCGAGTCCCATGGGATCGATTGCCGCCATGTGCAGCGGGACCCGCGGCACCCCACGGGCACGGTCACCGTATCGCTCGGTGCCGCCGGTGATGCGAGCTATGTCTTCGCCTCCGATACGGCCTGGGACTATCTCGCCTGGGAGCCGTCGCTTGGAGACCTTGCTGCAAGGGCCGATGCTCTCTGCTTCGGCACGCTCGGCCAGCGGGCGGAGGAGTCGCGGCGGACGATCAGGCGATTTCTCGCTGCGGCAGGGCAGGCTGTCCGCGTGTTCGACGTCAACTTGCGGCAGCAGTTTTATTCGCCGGAACTGATCCGTGAGTCGCTGGCTCTCGCCAACGTGCTCAAACTCAACGACGACGAACTGCCGGTCGTGGCTGCGGCCTGCGGCGTGACGGTCGACGATCCGGTGTCGGCGGTTCGCGAGGTCGCCGAACGGCACGGTCTACGGCTGGCGGCGCTCACCCGCGGGGCGGCTGGCTCCCTGCTCGTGGCTGACGGCGTGGTGTCGGCCCGGCCGGCGGCGGCGCGCACGATCATCGACACGGTCGGGGCGGGCGATGCCTTCACCGCCGCGGTGGTGATGGGCCTGCTCGGTGGCCGGCCGCTCGAGGCGATGCATGATCACGCTGCGCGGCTGGCTGCCTTTGTCTGCGGCCATCGCGGTGCGACGCCGCAGATCCCCGCCGAGTTGCGGGCGTGAGCGGACGCCCGAAGCAGCCATAAGTGCACCTTGTGTCCGAGTCGGCGCAACTCGAAGTGCTCGACTTCGTCGAATTTCTACAGGGGCGTTCCCGGCGGCACGAGGAGGATGACGAATGGCCCCACTTCTCGCTCTCCCAGGCGATGCGCGGGATGGAGCGAGAACCTGATCTGTATTCAGTCGATGGCCTCCGGAAAGTCTTCTGATGATCGAGGAGGGCCGGATTGTCTTGCTCCGTTTCCCGTACGCTGACGGAATAGGTCTGACCAAGGTCAGGCCGGGAGCGATCGTGCGAAAACTTCCGGGTGATTACGACGATTGGCTGGTCTGCATGGTTTCCTCGCAGTTGGATGAGGCGATTGCCGGCCTCGACGAGACTCTCACGGAAACGGATGACGACTTTCTGGCAACGGGACCCAGGGCTCCGAGTGTGATTCGTGTGTCTCGCGTGGCCGTATGCTACGGTTCATCGCTGTTGGGAGCCATCGGTCGGCTCAGCGGCACCCGCCTTGGTCGAATCAGGGATTCACTAACCCGCTGGATTTCCGTTGCCACTCGGTGAGTCGCTTGCCCCGTGTGCCCGCGGGCATGCTCGTGGTGCTCGTTGATCTCGTCGGCCTTGAGAGCGAAGTTGTAGAAAGCCAGTTCGTCGATGATGCCGTTGAAGTTTTCGCGGCCACTGAGGCGTCCAATGAAGGCGGGCTCAGGGCCACCGCTCACGATCAGCGTTCCCACGGGATAGATATGCTCGAACCGGGGCGTGCCATCAATGAAGATTGCATCACGTCGGTCGTGAAGCGGTCGCCCTTGCCTCGCGGATCGTTGTCGCGGTCGTCGAACGGCCAGGAGCAGACCGGCAGCCGCACGCGGGACTGCACCTCGACGTCGCCGTCGAGCACCGTGCGACGCCCCGCCGGCGTCCAACTGGCTGACGCGAAACTCCGTGCCAATGTCGACCATGCGCTCAAGTCCATCTGGCCGCGGTTACCGAGCGGGTACGCCGCCGCTGCCGCCGCCGACATGCCACGGCGCTCGCGATCGGAACCATCGGCAAGCGGGCCACGGCCGCGACCGGCGGGCATGCGGTCGGCAGACATGCTGCGGAAGGCTGCTGCGACCCAGTGTCCTGCTCGAGACGGCCTCAGGCGGCCCGGCGGCGGCGGTTGTTCTCCCGGTAGACCGCAAGCCGAATGAGTGGCCGGCGAACCTCGCGGATGATTTTGTGGGCGATGCCGGTGTGCGGCGGGTGAATCATGCTGCCGCCGAGTTGGCCGCAGATCTCGCCAATCACGATCGGCCTGACCGTCAGCACCCGAGCGGTGTGCAGCCAGTGCATCTGTACGAACGAATCGACAGGACGGTCGAAGGTACGGCTCGCATCCAAAAGCTTTCGCGCTGCCTCGCGGCCCACGAGTTGCATGACCATGCCGAGGGCGGGGAGCCGCGGCTCCAGAAACCGCGCCGGGCCACGCAGCCTGACAACGGGCCCCGACTCGTTCCGCTCGCGATGCGGGAACCGGACGAACTCGTCCAGTTCGAGGCCAGCGACGGCCGCGCCGAGCACCGCGGCAAACTCTGGCGCAGCGATCGCAGCATCGTCCTCGATCACAAGACCCGCATCGAGCCCGTCATCGAGGATCGCCTGCCACGCCTTGCGGTGCGAAAGAAAGCAGGCCGCTTCCGTTCGCGAGAGGACGAACGGATAGCGGGGCCGATGCAGGCCGCTGACCACGACGCGGCGGATGTCAGCGTCGGAGAGCCGCAGCCCGTCCACCGCATCGATCACCTCGACCGCCAGCGGCAGCGAACGGCGGAGCCGTTCGACCTGGAGCCGCCTGCCGCTGGCACGCGACACATGAACCACGAGGGCCTTGACGGTCACGACGCACTCCCGCGGCCCGATGATGACCACCGACCATGCACTATCGGCTCCACGTCGGGCACGTCGTGACATTTGCCTCGCCGGATCCATCCCGCGGGCAGGCGCGCGACCAGCTAGCTTCAGGTCGGCTTTCCGCAGAGGCTCTCGTCGCCCTATTCTGCCTGTCCTCACAACCCCCTCTCACAACCCCGTCTCGCAACCCCGTCTCTTGGGAGCGCTGGGCCGTAGGGCTCGGCTATCGCGTGGCATTGTTCCGACGACTCGAGAAGCTGCGACGACTCCTGCGTTGGAGGATTGCCTCCTCCACGGCCCTGCCTGTCTGGTGGCACGTCGGCCGCCCAAACTTCGGCGACGACATCAATCCGTCGTTTTTCCAGCGACTGCACGGCGGCCCCGTGCGGTTCGCCACCGATCGGAGGCGACCGCACATCCTCGGGGCCGGGAGCATCCTGGAACACTCATTGCCGACATCGGTCGTGTGCGGGTCGGGATTGCTCCAGCCACCCCGCGGACCAGTGGCGGCCGCAGAGTTCGTCGCCGTTCGCGGCGGCCTGTCGGCGGCGGCGTGCGGTGCCTCTCCCGGCGTGCTCCTCGGCGACCCGCTCGTGCTGATCAATACGTTTGTCGCACGTTCCCGCACGGCCCGCCGCTACGGTTTTGTACCGCACGTCACCTCGGTGACCCGCTGGCGACGACTGGCTTGCGGCCGGCACTTTATCATCGATCCGGCGTGGGATCCCTGGCGAACGATCGCGGAGATCGCTGCATGTGAGGTAGTGTTCAGCCAGTCGCTCCACGGGCTGATCGTTGCCGATGCTTTCGGCATTCCCAACGTGTGGGTGGTTCCCAGCGACACGATGGTCGGCGGGTGTTTCAAGTTTGAGGACTACTTCTCGACGCTCGAGAGCGGGAAGCTCGCGGTCCCCGAGGGGCCCGACCTGTTCCTGGCACCGGAGCGATACGACACCCATGTCGGACAGTATCGCTTCTGCAAGCACAGCTATCGCGAATCGCTGGCCGACGCATGCGGCCGCAGCGGTGTCACACGCTACCGGAAGCTATGATCTTGGCGGCACTTTGTGATTGTTGCTCACGGCCAGTGTCCCGTGAGCGACACTGGGCCCGCCAGTGTGCGTTGCTCTGTTGAGGTCAACGATGAATCATCGAGCAATCGTGCTGGCAGAGGAGACGTGGATTGCTGCCCGAGCGCTGTCGGCATGGCTTGAGGCGGGGCACGTCGTCACCGAGATCTGGTGCGGTGATGGCTCGTCGCTCACTCGGCCGTTGCGTCAGCCACTCGCTCTCGCCTTCCCCGAGTGGAGTGTGCGACGGGTTATCCGTCGCCATCGGATCACCGTGAGACAGTGCCCTCTGTTGCGGCAGTGGCCGGCAGCTGTCGATCAGGCGAAAGCAACACGGGCTGACGTGCTTGTGAATTTGCTTGGGTTACAGATCATTCCTGCACCCCTGCTCGACTACTTCGGGGGTCGGGCACTCAACGTTCACCCCGCGCTCCTGCCGCTCTATCGAGGCGCCTGCCCACGGCTCGCGATGATCGCGGACGGCCGCGCCGCGGAGGCCGGCGGAGTCTGCGTTCACGTCCTCACCCCGGGCATCGACGAGGGTCCAATCGTTGCCGCCCAGGCCGTGCCTTTTTCGACCGCCAGCGACTACGCCGACTGGGACGCCCGTTTGGCCCTGGCGGCGGCAGCCCTCGTCGGTGGGGAGGTCGGCGAATATCTTTCCGGACACAGGACCGCGCGGCCGCAGGCCGAAGCCCTGGCGTTGTACCGAAAGCCCGTTCCCGGAGAACTCGAGATCGGAACCGCGACGACGCTTGCCCAGGCTCGGCGGCTCGAGGCGACGCTGGGACGAATCGACCGTCTGGTCTGCAAGCCTCCGACCGGGACTACGCGCCGCGGCCTCTATCATGTCACGCGGATCGCCCGGGTCGTTGGGCCGCCCGCCGGACGGCCGCCCTCGGTCGGTCTCCGCAGCATCACGCTTGATATCGTGGATGCCCGCGTGGTGCTCGCCCGCCGCAGTGTCCGCGATCGCCTGCGCGTGCAGTGCACAGCGGTCGCGGCGCTCCGCCGCCACCGTCGGGGTGCATGATGAGACGCTGCATCGCCATCCGCTATGAGGATTCACCCCACCCCCACGAGGTGCGGATCGCATGGCTTCTCGATGGTCGGCCTTGGTTGCGGTGCTTTGTCCGTTCGCACGGCACGCCGCTCCGAGCCACGGGCGATGCTCTTCTCTGCTTTGGGCTTCTGCCCGCGCTGGAATTGGGCTGTGATCTCAGCATTGAAGCCCCCGTTGACCGCGGCCTGCTGTCCTCCAGCGCAGCCGTGCAGCGGCTCGTTGGGGGCTGGACGCCCGGCTGTAGCCCCATCACCGTCACAGCTCCCGCCACCGACACCGACTACGCCGACTGCCGCGGACACGGCTGTTTCTTCTCGGGTGGGGTCGACTCCTCCTACTCCCTCGCCGTGAACAAGCACGTTCTCGACGGCCTTGTAACCCTGATTGGCTGCGATGTGGACGTGACGGATCGCGGCCGCGCGGCATGGCTGGCGGGGATCGCCCATGGTGCTGGCAGCACCTATGGGCTCGAGCCGATCATCGTCGAGACAGATCTGCCACGGCAGATGCATCCCTACCTCGGCTGGATCGAATACCACGGATCGGCGCTCGCCGGTTTTCGGCACCTCCTCGCCGATCGCTTTGCGACAATGCGGATCGCGGCTTCCGTGGACTCAAGCTCGATGTGGGACGTTCCCTGGGGGTCTCATCCCGGCATCGACCCTCAGCTCGGCACGGGTGGAGCCGCGATCATGCTCGACGGCACCGTGCCGCGCCCGGAGAAAATCGTCCGGCTACTCGACGAGCCGGCGCTTCTTGCGGATCTGCGGGTCTGCTATCACGGCGGCAGAAACTGCGGCACCTGCAAAAAGTGCGTGCTGACTCGCGTGTACCTTGCCGTGCTCGGGGGCGGCCGGAGGATACCAAGCTTCCCGCCAGAGATGCCGGCTCTCTCCGACGCCGCGCTGCGGATACCCGATATCAGCGTGCGGACCGACATGGTGATCCTGCGGGCCGCCGCCCTCGGCGGTGCAGGATTCAACCCGCTGGTCGCCCGAATCGATCGGGAGTTGGCCGAGTTCGATCGGCGTCGTGGGTCGCTCCTGGAGCGGTTGCGACAACGGCTGAAAGTGAAGGAACGGATGCGTCGCGGTCGCCACCGTCAGCGGCTCGCCCGTTTTAGCCAGGTTCGGGAACGACCATGACCGTACCGGTGGCGTTTGTTTCCGCCGTCCCCGGGCTTGCGCCCGGGGCTGTGCGATTGCGAGTGTATTGAATCAGCAGGGTGCAAGTCCCTG
>JBBEEF010000075.1:0-5535 GCA_040880915.1 Pirellulales bacterium | reverse complement strand
GTTCGGCGGGAGGGGGGCCCGAATCCAATCGGGCCTCCCTACCCCGATTCTATCAACCGGTTTACGGCTCCTCGATCGACTGCCACCCGATCGGCGACAGCGGCCAGCCGGATGCGGTGGCGAGCGTTTTTAACCGTCCTATCCTTCCGTCCTATCCTTCCTTAGGTCAACCGCCGACGGATGGGGCTCCGCCGCCCGGGGGCCCATTGCGGCGGGCGACGTCGAGGAACGTGGCGGCTAGTTCCATCGGGATCGGTAGGACAATCGTGGTGTTGTTGGCAGCCCCTACGTCGGCGAGCGTCTGCAGAAACCGCATCTGCATGGCCATCGGATGCCCCTCGATCGTCATCGCCGCCTCCCGGAGCTTGCCGGCCGCCTGGCTCTCCCCCTCCGCATGGATCACCTTGGCCCGTCGCTCCCGCTCGCTCTCGGCCTGTCTGGCCATCGACCGCTTCATCTCCTCGGGCAGATCCACGTGCTTCACCTCCATGAGCGACACCTTCACTCCCCAGGGATCGGTCTGCTGATCAATCACCTCCTGGAGGCGGCGATTGATCCGCTCCCGCTCCGCGAGCAGGTCGTCGAGATCGGCCTGACCAAGGATGCTCCGCAGCGTCGTCTGCGACAGCTCGCTCGTGGCGTACCTGAAGTTTTCCACCTCCAGCACCGCCCGCATGGGGTCGATGACGCGAAAGTAGACGACCGCGTTGACCTTCACCGACACGTTGTCGCGGGTGATCACGTCCTGCGACGGCACGTCTGTTACCGTCGTCCGCAGGCTCACGCGAACCATGCGGTCGATCGGCCAGAACACGAAGATCAGCCCCGGGCCCTTGGGCTTGGGCAGCACCCGGCCGAGCCGGAAGACCACACCCCGTTCGTACTCGGCGAGCACCCGGATACAGCCCAGGAAATAGAGCACGAGCAGGGGCAGAACGAAGGCGAGAATACCCATGGCGTTGACCTCCTGAAACAGGACCTCGTCTAGGCGGGATGGCATGGCTCTGGGGCTCCGGAGGAAGGGACGAGCGGGGCGGGAACGGCCGGTTGGACGCGGAGCGTGAGGCCGTCACGGCTGAGAACCTCGAGCGGCATGCCGCCGGTCACGCGTGCGGTGCTCGTGGCCTGCCAGAGTTCGCCGTGCATCCGCACCATTCCGGCGTAGCCCGTGGCCGCGGGCCGGAAGTCGCCGTCGGCCACTGCCGCGGCCCCGAGTTGGGCCTCGGCGCCCGTGACAACGGGGCGGCGATGTGTTCTCACGATACTGGCCACGAGCACGAACGTGATCACGGCCGTGGCCAGCGCAAATGGCACGAGCACGTTGAGCGACACGCCGATGAAGCCGGTGGGAGACTCTACGAGCATGAGCCCGCCCAGTACCAGGCACATAGCCCCGCCGAGCGCCAGGGCCCCGTAGCTCGTGACGAACGCCTCGGCTACGAACATCACCAGCGCGAGGAGCACGAGCAAGAGCCCCGCGAATTGCACCGGCAGCAAGGCCAGCGAAAAGAAGCTCAGCGCCAAGCAGATCGCGCCCAGCGTGCCCGCTACGCCCCAGCCCGGCGAGTAGAACTCGAAGAGCACGCCGTAAAAGCCGAGCACGAGCAGCAGGATCGCAAGGTTGGGGCTGGCAAGCACCGCGAGCATGCGTTCCCCCCACCACATCGCCACCTCGTCGACCTCCGCGGCGGCTGTGCGGAGCGGGCGGCGGCCCGCGGGCACTTCAACCTCCCGACCGTCGAGCCGCGCGAGCAGGTCGGCCAGATCGTCGGCAAGCAGGTCCACCACCCCTTCGGCCACCGCCTCGCTGGCTGGCACCGCCACGCTTTCTCGCACGGCCTTCTCAATCCAGGCGGCATTGCGGCCACGAAGCTCGGCGAGCGCCCGCGCCCAGGCGACCGTGTCGTTGACGGCTTTTTCCGCCTCGGGACTCGCGACCGCCTGCCGGTCGGTGTCGGTGCCGTTCTGCGGCGGCTCCTTCTCGCCGCGCTGCGGCACGGCGATCGGCAGGCCGCCGAGGGCCACGGGGTGGGCCGCACCGATGTTCGTGCCGGGCGCCATCGCCGCCACGTGGGCCGCCATCGTCACGAACACGCCGGCCGAGGCGGCCCGGGCACCGGGCGGCGCCACGTAAACGACCACCGGCACCTGGCTGGCCAGGATGTCCTTGACCACCTCGCGGGTCGATTCGACGAGTCCACCGGGCGTGTCGAGCACGATCACGACACACTCCGCCCCGTCCGCGGCTGCCGTGCGAAGCGTGTGGGCCAGGAACCGGGCGGTGATCGGCGTGATCGCCTCGTTCTCCAGGCGCACAGCGACCACGCGGGGCGGTTCGGCGGAAGCGAAGGGTCCACCTGCCGCCGTCAAAACGACGCCGGCCGTGAGCCACCACGCTAGCCAAGCCTGGAAGAACCGCATGGGAATGCCGTGTCGCGCGAGCGGAGATGGCGCCGATTCCCTGCGCGATGAACCGAATACGACCGCGGTGAGATTCTACGGCTCACACACCGGCTGCACGCGGCCGCGTCTGCCGCGGCGCCGCGTCTGCACCAAAAAAACTCGGCGGCTGCGAGGGAGCACACCTCGACAGGCCGGGCGGACACCTGGCTCGCAGCGGCCCAATGCTCCGCGAGCATTTGCCGACCCCCCGCCTCCCTCCTCCAAGGTGCCAGCGCGCTGCTCGACCAAACGCAGAAGCGCGCTAGCCGCAGGTGGGTGATCGGGTTTCCAGCGTTTCGAGTCGGGCCAGGGCGCCTGCCAGGGCCGATTCCAGCCGGGCCACGCGGTCCTCCAGGCCGCCCGAAACAGGTTCCTTTCCGGCAACGGCAGGGGGCTGCAGTGGGGCGAGTAGGGCGGGCGTCTCTTCGGCCGCTGGAGCGAACGCGGCGGTCATCCCGAGCCCAGACCGCACCTTCTCCAGCTTCTCCGGCGGCAGGAGCCCGTGGGTGAGCAGGCGGCCCCGGCCCGGGGGCGAGAGCCAGACGATGAGGCCGCGGGTGGCAAGCCGGTCGAGGTGCGTTCGCAGCACGTCGAGGTCGGGGATCGGATCCATCCGGCTGGCGCGGCCGCGAAGGTCGCCCTCCGACTGCGCGCCCCGTAGCAAGAGTTCGCCCAGGATCGCGAGCTCCTCCTTCTCGACGCCGAGCCACTCGTAGGCGAGATGGCGATAGCGCGGGATCTTGCCGCTGCCGTAGACCTCGGCGCCGGCCTGCCGCAGGCTCGTGAGGGCCCGCATCACCTGCTCCTCGTCGAGCGTCATCACGGGGTCGCGGTTGCTCTTCTGGTTGCAGCCGGTGACGACCGCGTTGAGCGAGAGAGGATATTGGTCGGGCGTCGTCTTGCCCTTTTCGATGAGCGTGCCGAGCACCCGCTGCTCCTGGGCATCACTCCTCCTGGGCCTCGCTCAGCATACAGTCGCCATCCCGGCGCCGTCTGCCCGGCAACCAAGACACTGGAACGCATTCGACTTTGGTGTATCGCCGGCTTGGGGGCGGCAAAAGTAGCGCCGAGGTTGTCCAGCACCACGATGTCGCCTGGCTGGAGCGTCGGGGCCAGGTGGCCGCTCACCCAGCCGAGGAAGAGTTCGCCATTGATGGCTCCGTCCACAACCAGCGGCGCCGACAGGCCCGTGGCAGGAGGTCCGGCTCAAGAAGATCCTGTAGTACAACTTCAAGAGCGTCCGGTCGCACCTTCTGCGAGAAGACTTCCAGCGGTTCTGGGAGTACACGAGCCCCGAGGTATCGACGTCGTCCTCTTTCATGTGCTCGGACGGTTACCAGAGCCCGCATTCGCCTACAGATTCTGCTGAGGAGGCTGTTTTCTAGAAGTTTGCTATAATTTTTATTGTCTTTATAAGCCGGGTGTCGCCGGTTCAAGTCCGTCCGCTGCTAGTGGAAGCAGGGGTTCGCTCCATGAAAGCCGAGTTCACAGCCATCATCGAGGTAGCCCCCGAGGGCGGCTTCTGGGCGTGGTGTCCAGAGATTCACGGAGCAAACGGCCAGGGGGAAACCGTTGACGAGGCGAAGGACAGCCTGCGGGAGGCAATCGAGTTGATCCTCGAGGACCGCCGCGAGGACATGCTCCGTGGCATCCCCGACGACACAATCCGGGGCACGGTGACGATCGAATGAAGCGGCGTGACCTCGAACGTCGCTTGAGAATCGCGGGCTGTTACCTCAAGCGAGAGGGCGGCTCCCATGCGCTCTGGATCAATCCGAAAACGGGCGTTCTCGAAGCGGTCCCACGCCACACCGAGATCAAGGAACCACTGGCTCGTAAGATTCTGAAGAATCTCACTGCGGACTGAGAGCCGGACAGTGGTCTGCGGCTGGTAGGCACGTCGGCTAAGCCGGGTGTCGGCGGTTCAAGTCCGGCCGCTGCTACTCCCAGTTGTGAACGAGACGGAGCAATCCCTGCGGGGACCGTCCCGATGGGCCGACTTTTCCGTCCGTCGCCATGGGCGGGCGGGTCGGCAGGATCCACAGGAAAATCGTCGCGGCAACGCGCCGCGACTTCTGAAACGTGGTGGGGATGGCCGTGATCGTCACAGCACCCCTCTGATTCAATTTCAGGGGCGATCGCCCCCCGCTGGCCGGCGGCCTCGAGCTCGGCGGCTAGCCGTCGCTGGAGGCCCGTGTCGAGGGCGGCCGTCGGAAGCACGCGGGGCTCTCCGTAGGGCGGCACCGGGAGCGGGAAGTCGCCTAGCGAGATGATGCCCCTGGCGACCTTCCTCACTGGCCTCTTCCCCTTCATTGCATCCTCGAAGTAGAGACCGATCCGCAGATCGATCCGCTCCAGCATGGCGTTGATCGCCTCGTTGGCCATCGGCATCTCCGCCAGCCGCTCGATCTCGTCGAACAGCACGAGGGCAGCCTCGACCTCGGAGTCGATATCTGTCGCCAGCTGGGTTGTCGGAGGCGGCAGTTTCGTGATCTCCGCCTCCGTCGCCGCCAATTCACGCTCGTCCTCGGAATACCGGTTCTCCAAGGCCTTGATGAGCGATGGGTTTTCGACCTCCATGATGTTCCGTGCGGCCTGGTCGAGTTTTTCGCGCAGATCCGCGGCCTTTTGTCTCGAGAGCGGTGCGGGCGAGCTGGTTGGGATCCACCGCTTGCTCGGTCTCGCCGCGTGCCAGCTCCTCGATCCGTTGCCGCACGGCCTCGCGGCCGCCGATCTTGTTCACCTGCTCCCGCAGGGTTGGCAGCGTGAATCGGGTGAGTTGCTCACCGTCCACGCTGTTGCTTCGGCGGCGTTGATTTTTAACTTCAACCGCCGCTTCTTGCCCCCGCCCCTGACGCTCCGTTCGCCGGCATTCAATTGCCGCGGGCCACTTTGGCTCGCACGGCGCAGCCTTCCCTCCGACCGCCGGCCATACACCTGCCTGCCTGCGATCAGGGGGTTAAGCAGTATGTTCTTTACGGTGTTCACCTGCCACTGGCCTGATCAGGGCTATCGCATCTTAATCGCCCTGTTTTCCAGTGAGAATTCCTTCGAGGACGTCGTTGCACCATCCGGCTTGGAGCCTTTTGCCTC
>JBBEEF010000074.1:0-34413 GCA_040880915.1 Pirellulales bacterium | reverse complement strand
TACCCCTGTTCGCGAGTCCGCACTCGCCCGCGGTGCGGGCGTTTTGGGTAGAGTATTTCGTCCCCCAGCGGCCCTACCCCAGGGCCCGATCAGACGCCCAGGAGCTAGCGATGCGCCCTCTCGCCACGATCATCATCCTCGCCCTATCCCTCATCACCCCGGAGTTTCTCATGGCCGCCGACGTCCCCCACCCCGCCCTTCCCGAGGGTGCCGGCCCGATCGACGCCGACGCACCGAAGGAGTTCGCGACCACCCCCTCGGGCCTCAAGTATCGGATCCTCCGCAAAGGGGCCGGCGGCAAGCCGAAGGCCACCAACACCGTCGAGGTCCACTACCACGGTTGGCTCGACGGCGGCAAGGTATTTGACAGCTCCTATCAGCGGGGCGAGTCGATCGAGTTTCCACTGAGCGGCGTGATCCCCGGCTGGACCGAGGGGATGCAGCTCGTCGGCGAAGAGGGCATGATCGAGCTCGAGATCCCGAGCAACCTGGGCTACGGCGCCCGCGGGGCCGGCGGCGCGATTCCCCCCAACGCCACGCTCCACTTCCTCGTCGAACTGATAGACGTGAAGTAGCCCCGGCTGGTGGCGGTGAAAAAACTCAAGCTGGCCGTAAAAATGCTCATGGACTGACCGGCCCCGGCGGGCGAGACTCGGGGCTTGGATTCGGCGCACCCGGAGATCCCCATGGGCAGCACGCCTCGCAAGGTCCGCACCGCCATCGTCGGCCTCGGTTTCGGCGCCGAGTTTATCCCCATCCACCAGCGGCATCCCCACGCCGAGCTCGTGGCGCTCTGCCAGCGGTCGCGGGCCAAACTCGACGAGCTCGGCAATGCGCACAGCATCGAGCGGCGATACACAAACTACGCCGATCTCTTGAGCGACCAGGATGTCGACGCTGTCCACATCAATTCCCCGATTCCCGACCACGCAGCGATGTCGATTCAGGCCCTCGCGGCCGGCAAGCACGTGATGTGCACCGTGCCGATGGCCACGAGCGTCGAGGACTGCAGAAAGATTGTCGAGCTCACGGCCAAGACAGGGCTCAAATACATGATGGCCGAGACGGTCGTCTACGCCCGTGAATTCCTGTTCATCAAGCGGCTGGCCGACGCCGGCGAACTGGGCAAGATCCAGTTTGTCCAGGCGAGCCACCAGCAGGACATGGACGGCTGGCCGAATTACTGGCCGGGCCTGCCGCCGATGCACTACGCCACCCACTGCGTGGGGCCATGCCTGGCGCTCGAACGGAAGGACGCCGAAGAGGTGAGCTGCTTCGGCTCGGGCCGGATCCGCGAGGAGCTCGTGGGCAAGTACGGCTCGCCGTTCGCGATCGAAACCGCCCATGTGAAGCTCAAGGACAGCGACGTGGTGGCCCGGGTGATCCGTTCGCTGTTCGACACGGCGCGGCAGTACCGCGAGAGCTTCGACGTCTACGGCTCGAAGCAGAGCTTCGAGTGGCAGCTCTGCGAGGGGGAGGAGCCGGTGATCCATACGGCCAAGAAGCCGGAGCCCGAGATCCCCGAGCGGGTGAGCGTGCCTGATTTCGCCCACCTCCTGCCCGAGCCGATCCGTTGCTTCACCACCGGCGGCGTCTACGATGCCGCTGAACATCAGCACCGCTCGTTTACGCAGGGAGGCGGCCATGGCGGCAGCCACCCGCATCTCGTGCATGAGTTTGTGACGGCGGTCGTTGAGGGCCGCGACCCATACCCCAATGCCCGGCAGAGCGCCAACTGGACCTGCACTGGGCTCTTGGCCCATGAGTCGGCGCTGGCCGGGGGCGTGATCAAGAAACTGCCTGAGTGGAGTTTTTCCTCATGAAAATGTTCGTCTCCGTCGTCGCCCTCACCGCCGAAATGCCATAGCCACCAGGGTGTGGGCGGCGATCACACCTTCCTCGTCGGTCGGGATCACCCACACGGCGATCCGGCTTTGAGCCATGCTCATTCGCGGGCCGCCGACGGCATTGGCCGCCGGGTCGAGTTCGAGACCGAGCCAGCGAAGCTTCGCACAGATCCGCTCTCGGATCGCCGGGGCGTGCTCGCCGATCCCGGCGGTAAACACGACCGCATTGAGGCCGCCGAGAGCCGCCGCCAGTGACGCCGTCTCGCGGGCGGCCCGCTCGCAGAACAGCTCCACCGCCTCCTCCGCCCGCGGGTCGGCCGACTCAAGCAACACCCGCATGTCACCGCTGATTTCTGACACGCCCAAAAGCCCCGACTCGCGAGTGAGCATGGTTTCGACCGCGGCGGCCGAGAGCCCCACGCGGAGCACAAGATGCAGCACAGCGCCGGGATCAATGCTCCCGCACCGCGTCGCCATCACGAGGCCGTCCAGAGGCGTAAAGCCCATCGTGGTGGCGATGCTCACGCCGTCACGGATCGCACACAGGCTCGCGCCGGCCCCCAGATGGGCGACGACCGCCCGGGCGGGCATGGTGCCCGTGATCTCCGGCAGCCGCGCCACGACCGACTCGTAGGACAGGCCGTGAAAGCCGTAGCGGCGGATGCCGGCTTCATGCCACTGCCGCGGGATCGCCAGCCGCGTAGCCACGGGCGGGCAGGTGTGGTGGAAGGCGGTGTCGAAGCAGGCCACCTGGACGGCCTCGGGGAGCGCGGCGGCGGCCGCCCGGATGCCCGCGACATTCTGAGGCTGGTGAAGCGGCGCAAGCGGCACGAGGCTGGCGAGGTCTTCGAGCACTCTGGGCGTCACAACCACCGGGCGTGCCAGAAACTCTCCCCCGTGGACCACCCGGTGGCCGACCGCCGCCACGCGGCCCCCGGCGAGCGTCGCTGCCCGGTCGAGAACAACCGCGAGCGCCGTATGCCAAGGAGATACGTTCCCGGCAGACACGTTGCTGGCAGGCACGTTCGCAGAAGCCGCGGCCGGGCGGGGCAGATCCTCGACTCGCTCACTGCATCCGATCAGCGTTGTGAGCCGCATCCGATCGTCTTGGATATCGCAGTGAACACCAGCCACGCGGGTGGGCCGCTCCCCGGCCGTGGCGTAGAGCCCGCACTTGACGCTACTCGACCCGGCGTTGACGACGAGGATCCGATTACCGGTGGCCGCTTCACCCATAATCCCGTACTCCTTCTCGTGGGGCAGACTCAGAGTCTGCCTGACAATAGCCCCAGTGCTTGCTTCCGGCAGGGCACAGCCCCGCCCCACCAGGGTTAGGGCCGGGCCACCCGAGTCGTGTTGGCGAAGATCACCGCCACGGCGCAGGAGAGCACCCGCGAGGCGAGCGAATCGGCCCGGCTCGAAAGAATCACCGGCACCCGCGCTCCGAGCACGACGCCGCCGGCAGTGGCCCCCGAGAAATACTCGAGTTGCTTGGCGAGGATATTGCCACTCTCGAGATCCGGTGCTACGAGGATGTCGGCCCGGCCAGCCACCTCGGAGGCGATTCCCTTTACACGGGCTGCCTCCGGCGAGACGGCGTTGTCGAAGGCGAGTGGCCCATCGAGGAGGCCGCCGGTGATCTGGCCCCGGTCCGCCATTTTACAGAGCGCTGCTGCGTCGATCGTGGAGCGGAGCTTCGAGGTTACGGTCTCGACGGCCGACAGGATCGCCACCCGTGGCTGACTCACCCCCAGGGCCAGGGCCAGGTCAATCGCGTTTTGCACGATGTCGGCCTTCTCCTCGAGGCCGGGGTCGATGTTGACCGCCGCGTCGGTGACCAAAAGCAGCCGGTCAAGCCCCGGCACCTGCATCACAAACACGTGGCTGATCCGCCGCGCCGTCCGCAGGCCGGTGTCGGTCCGCACGACCTCACCCAAGAGCTCGTCGGTGTGGAGGCTCCCCTTCATGATCGCCCCCACCTCGGCCCGGCGGACAAGCTCCACCGCCCGGGCGGCCGAGGCATGGCTGTGGGGCACATCCCTGATCGGTATGCCGGCCAGGTCGAGCCCGGCCGCCGCGGCCAGGCTGCGGATTTTCCCCTCTGGTCCGACGAGTATCGGGGCCACGAGCCCGCGGTCGCGGGCGGCGAGCACCGCCGCAAGCGAGGGCTCGTCACAAGGATGGGCCACAGCGGTCGCCAGCGGCGGCAGGCCCACAGCTCGCGCGAGCACGTCGAGGATTGCCAATTCCGGTGTCGTCACGGGCGGGTCTCCGATCAGAACGTCCGGCAGCCGAGCGACAGAAGCAGGTTGGCCCACGGCTGCGTGTCGGCCGTCTGGATCGTGAGCACGTGGTCGGCCGAGGCCACCGCCGCGTAGAAATCCCACTTGAGAATCGGCACGAGCACAACGCTCGAGCCAGCTCGGGCAAGGATCCGGCGATACTCCTCCCAGACCGGTGGATCACCGGGCGTGGCTACTGCATACGAATCCTCGCGGTCGACGCCCATCGTGTGGACCTCGTCGACCCGCACCGCCCCGAGCATGGCTATGAGCACCTGAGCCACCGTCGGCACGCCGGGAGAAAGCTGGAGCGACACGATTTCAGCCGCCGGGCCCCGCTTATTGGCCGTGGGATAGTTGCCGTCGGCGATCAACACCTTCGAGTGGTGTCCTGCGCGGGCGAGCACACGGAGGATCTCGGGATGGAGGAGCGATCCGTTGAGCATCGGGTATCAGACGGGGACTGTCCCCGTTTCTTAGACGTCCAGGTTCTTGACGTCGAGGGCGTGCTTCTCGATAAACTCCCGCCGGGGTTCCACCTTCTCCCCCATGAGGATGCGGAACAGGTCGTCGGCCGCTGCGGCATCGGTCATCGTCACCCGTGAGAGGGTGCGGTTGGCCGGGTCGAGGGTCGTGTCTCGGAGCTCCTCGGCATTCATTTCGCCGAGCCCCTTGAAGCGGGTGATCGATAGCCCCCGCTCCCCCGCCCGCCGGACGGCGGCCAGGAGCCCGCGGAGATCCTCGAGGCCGATGTCGTTCTCACCGCGGCGGAGCGTGTAGCGGGCGGTCTCGCTGCCGGTGCGATCGGTAGGCAGGAGTGCGTCGATGCCGAAGCCCATCGACTCAAGCTCCTTGAGCCCGGAGTTGATACTCCGCACCTCGTGAAGATCGACCACCACGAGCTGCGGCCCGGTCCCGCCGTTGGCAGCCGGCTCGCCGCCATGCCGGTTCTCATCGGCCCGGCCCACGACCAGCTCACCCCCCACCGACCGCTCCTTGCCCTGCACAAAGGCCTCGAGTTCGCTGCGGCCGGCAAACCAGTGCTCTTCGGAGCCGTAGTAGACGTGGTACATCGGCAGTCTGCCCGTGGCCGCGTCGCGGCGACCGGCATGGTCGCGGAGGCTCACGCCTCGCTTCTCGAGTGCCACGAGCGCATCCTCGAGCCCCGCGAGCGTCCGACAGAGCTTGTGCATCTCATCACCCGAGATCTCCCGGCCATCTCCTGGCAGGAAGACGCCGTCGCCGAGGCCCTGCTCGAGAAGCTGCTTTTTCATCTCGTCCTCGGTCTGGACGTAGTAGGTCTTTTTCTTGCTCCGCACCCGAAACAGCGGTGGCTGGGCCACGTAGACATGCCCCTCGGCCACCAGCCGGTACATCTGCCGGTAGAAGAAGGTCAAAAGGAGCGTGCGGATGTGCGACCCGTCCACGTCGGCGTCGGTCATGATCACGATCTTGTCGTACCGCCGCTTGGAAAGATCAGCCTCGTCGCCAATGCCCGCGCCGATCGCCGAGATCACGCTCCGGACCTCCTCGTTGGCGAGCACCTTGTCTTCGCGGCTCTTGTAGGCGTTGATGATCTTGCCTCGCAGCGGCAGAATCGCCTGATACTCGCGGAGCCTGCCCCCCTCAGCACTCCCGCCGGCACTGTCTCCCTCGACCAGATATAGCTCGCACCTCGCCACCTCGCGGCTGGTGCAGTCCCGCAGCTTGCCCGGCAGGCCGCCTCCGGAGAGCGCCCCCTTCCGCTCCCGCAGGAGCTGCCGCGCCTTCTTGGCGGCCTCACGGGCTTCGGCGGCGAGTTCCCCCTTCTTGGCGATCTCTTTGGCGCTCTTTGGGTTCTCCTCGAGATACTTGGCGAGCATGTCGCCCACGGCCGAGTTGATGATTCCCTCGACCTCGCCGTTACCGAGCTTGGTCTTGGTCTGCCCCTCAAACTGCGGACTTGGCACGCGGATGCTGATCACGGCAGTCAGCCCCTCGCGGAGATCCTCACCGGTGGGTACGAGGTCCTTGAACAGCCCGTTTTTCTTGCCGTAGGCATTGATCGCCCGCGTGAGGGCGGCCCGGAAGCCGGAGACGTGTGTGCCCCCTTCGGTGGTCGAGATATTGTTGACGTAGCTGTGGAGACTCTCGGTGAATTCCTTGGAATATTGTAGCGCAATGTCCCAGGACACCCCCTCGGCCTCCCCCTTGATCGTGATCACGTCGTCGTGAACCTTGTCGCTGGCCTTGTTGAGATACTCGACAAACTCCTCGACGCCCCGCGCGTAGCAGAAGGTCTCGGCATTGCCACTGGCCGCGTCGGTAAAGGCAATCTTGACGCCGGAATTGAGGAAGGCGAGCTCCCGCAGCCGGCGGGCGAGGACATCCCAGGTGAACTTTGTCTGCGGGAAAATCTGTGGATCGGGCTTGAAGGTGGTCTTCGTACCCATCCGCGTGGTTGTTCCCATCCGGCGGACCGGACCGGTCGGCTCCCCCCGCTGATACTCCTGCTGCCAGACATGCCCCTCGCGGCAGACTTCCACCTCGCACCACTCCGAGAGGAAGTTCACCACCGTCACGCCCACGCCATGGAGGCCGCCGGAGGTCTGGTAGGCCCCCTTCTCAAACTTGCCACCGAATTTGAGAACCGTCATCACCCCTTCGAGCGTGGAAACCTCGCGGTCCATCTCCTCGGAGAGTTGCGGGTGGATGTCGACCGGGATGCCACGACCGTCGTCATCGATGGTGACGCTGCCGTCGACATTGACCGTCGCGTTCACCTGCTTGGCGTGGCCAGCCATGCACTCGTCGATCGAGTTGTCGACCACCTCGTAGACCAGGTGATGGAGCCCACGGGAGGTGTTGTCGCCGATATACATCCCGAACCGCTCGCGGACATGGTCGCGGTCGGAGAGGTGCTTGAGATCGGCCGACGTGTATTCGGCCTGTTGGGATTCATCGCTCATAAGCTGCGTTCCGCTCGTGTGGGCGTGGTGGCTGGAAGGTGATCGGTGGCGGCCCTGCGGGCCGTCAGGGGCCGGCCGCCGAATCGGCGAGCCGGCAGCGGATGTCGGTGATCCCGGCGGCAGGGAGACTCGTTCGCAGGCTCGCGAGCACTGTCGGCTTGAGGAAGGCGAACTCCTGCACGATCGCCGAATGGGTCACAAACACCTCGAGCACGCCCCGCCGGACGAGCCCGGGCCGGGAATACCCTGCGAGTTGCTCGGGCACCGCCTGCCGCCAGGCCGTGGCGAGGGCTTCGGAGCCCTGCTCCCGGTCGTAGCCGTTTCGCGCCATGAGCTGCGAGACAATCCGGCCAATCGATTGTGGTCCGCGGGGTTCCCGCGATCGGTTGTGTTGTGTCACCATCACCACCCTTCTCCGGCCGCCCCATCAGTCGGCTGCCAGCGGCATGATCACGTAGCCGTAGCCGTCGTCGGTTCGGCAGACGCAGGCACTCTGCGGGTCGGTAATCTCGATCGTCACAGACGTGCCCCCGTCGAGTACCCGGAGGAAGTCGCTCACGAATCGCGGGTCGAGTTTGATCCGCACCGTGTCTCCGGCAAAGTCGATCGGCAATTCGACGCGGCTCTCACCCGTCTCGGCAGAGCGGCCTGCGAGGACCAGTTGGCCCGACTCGAATGAGAAATCGACGCCCTTGGACTGCTCACTCGTGACGATCGCGGCCTGCCGCACCGCCGCCAGGAACGGTCCGGCCATCACCTGCACCCGAGCCGCGTCCGGCCGCTCGGGAAACACGTCCCGCCAGCGGGGAAACCGGCCGTCAACCCGCCGCGCCGACACCGTCGTGCCGCCGGTGCGGACCAGCACCTCCTGGCTGCGGGTGGCGATGTGTACCGGGGTATCGGCACCCCCGAGACACCGCTCGACGAGCTGCATCGCGCGGGCCGGCACGATCGGCGCTTCGTCGCCCCCCTCCCCTCCCTGGAGCTGACAGAGCCCCTCCATTTTGGCGAGCCGCCTGCCGTCGGTGCCCACGGCGATCACCCCTTGCGGCCCGAGCTCCAGGAGCACACCGCCAAGTGCGTATCGGCTCGACTCGTTGTCGGTGGCGAATACCGTCCGCCTCACCAGCTCACGAACGAGCGGCGCCGAGAGTTCGTAGCAGGGCCCGTCGGGGAAGGTTGCCACCGAGGGAAACTCGAGCGGATCCTCGACCGGGAGGCGGAACTCGCTCCGCGGGGCCTTGACGGTCACTGCCGTCCCGTCACTGGCGATCTCAAAGACCGTGCCGGCACCGCTCTCCCGCAGGATCGCGGCCAGCCGGGCGCTCGGTAGCAACACCGACCCGGCCGCCTCTGTCTCCACCCCTTCGAGCACCACCCGAATGCCGATCTCGAGATCGGTCGCGGTAATCACCGCCCCCTCGGGGGTTGCTTCGAACTTGACGTTCGTGAGCACCGGCTTCGGGGAGCGAGCGGGCACGACGGCCGCTGCGGTCTGCACGGCAGCCAGGAGGGGCTCCTTCGGACAACGAATCTTCATGCGGGACGTGATTTCCTGGGTCGTGCTTCCGCCCCAAAAAAGGCCATGCGGAGGAGCCCTCAATGTACCTGAAATTGACCGCCCTCCCAACGCCCTGGCTCTGGTTTTTTGGCTCTTCTTTTCTAGGTTTTTTAGAAGTGATTAAGTCGTAGGAAGACGACGCCCAGCGTTTTAGTAGGAGCGGGAAGTCCAAGCCGGCATGAGGCAGGCTCGGACACAAGGGTGATCGGAACGTGCGAGCGAGTGCTCATTTTGCAGTTGCAACACGCATGTGGTCCGGTTGGCACGCGAAGTGGAAAAGCTGTCACTTGCCGGTTGGCAGACTGGTGGTTGAGCACACCAGTCCAGCGTGCAAACTGTCGACGCCATGGAGAGGAAGTCGTGATCTGCTCGTCGGCCGGGTGGTACCGGCCGGTTATCGTGGCGTCGGCCACGTGATGGTCAGATTGTCGGATCAGCCGGCGACCGATAGATAGCGTCCGAAGTGACAGGTCACTGACAGGGCGACTCCCCGGTCGGCCGCGGCTCGGCATGCCGCCGACCGACTGGTTTGGGTGCGAGCCGGCTCACAATGACTGCCGCATCAGCAGCGATACTCGGATCGGCGGCGAGCCGGGCCTTGACCACCTGTGTGGCATGCAGGGCCGTTGTGTGATCGCGGCCGCCGCAGGCCCGCCCGATGTGAGCGAAGCTTTTGCCGGTGAGTTCACGGGCCAGATACATCGCCAGGCTGCGGGCGTGGGAGATGTGACGAGAGCGTCCGCTGGCGACGAGTTCGGCCATGGAAAGATCGAAGTGAGCGGCGGTTGTCGAGAAGATCCGGGCGATCGTGGGAGGCGTAGCGGCTCTGCGTGCGCCGGGCTCGGTTCCGGCCGGCGTGCAGCCGAGCCTCGCCGGCAAGGGGATGACCAGGCCGCCGGCCAGCCGGGCGGCCAGGCCCGCATCCAACGCGGCGCTCGGCAACTCGGCCAATGACACGCACCAGGGAATGCCGGCTGTGACCGTGGCATCGAGGAGTTGGCGGAACACGGTCTGCCGGCGAAGGCTGCCCAGCGTGTCGAGCCGCTCGACCACGACCAGATCCGCAGCGACGAGCCGTTTCCGCAGCCGCTCCCAATTCTCGACCGCCAGGGCCCGCTCGATGTCCTGGCCGAGGGATACGCCGTCAGAGGCGATCACCCGCGCCCCCGCCGCGGTGGCCCGGTCGGCGAGATCGGCAAGCAACCGGTCGGTTCCCACGGTCGCCACGACACACAAGATGCCTGCTGGGAACGAGCCGGCCCCGGTCACGGTGGCCAGGAGGTCATCAAACGCCTGCCGCACGAGCCGCAAACCCCCGGCTTTCGGAGGGTTTGTTTTGAGGGTCGCAGTCGCGGTGGTCATGTGAGGGCTCCCGGTTGGCGGCGGCAAAAGCCGTCGCTCGGTGGGGCATCCCTGCCGCGAAATAGCTCCGCTCCGCCCGAACGCAACAGACTATACAGCCACTGCCACCAGGGAAAAGGCCCTACGGCCGCATCCGCTCGAAGATTCGCCGCAGCCGCAAGATGGCCTCGTCGACGTCTCCTGTGGTCGTCGTGCGGCCGAGGCTCGCCCGGATCGCGCCACCCCGCAGTCGCGGATCGACGCCGAGGGCCACGAGGGCCGCTGCCGGCTCGCTCGACCCGCTGGCACAGGCCGTGCCGGTCGCCAGGCAGATCCCCGCGAGATCGGCCGCCATCACAACGGCCTGCCGGTCGGTCCCGGCAATCGCGATCGTGGCGATGTGCGGCGCCCGCGTCACGCCCTCACCAATCACCCGCGCCTCGAACCCGGCCTGGGTGGCGGCCGACACGACACCCGCCTCGAGCCTGTGCTTGAGAAGAGTGACCCGCCTGGCTGTGTCCGCTCGTTCGGCCGTGACGAGTTCCAAGGCCGTGGCGAACCCGGCGGCCAGCGCCACCGCTTCGGTGCCCCCGCGGAGGCCGAGTTCCTGCGGCCCGGGCACCAGTGGTGAAATTGCAATCCCACTGCGGACAACAAGTCCGCCGATGCCCCGCGGACCACCAAACTTATGGGGGGCGAGGGTGGCCGTTGTGAAGGGAGAGCCGGCGAGGTCGAGCGGCTCCCAGGCCGCGGCCTGCGTGGCGTCGGCGTGCACCATGAGCCCCGGCCGCCGGGCCTTCTCGGTCGCCACCATGGCGATGTCTTCGCGGATGCCGGTCTGGCCGCAGACGAGCGTGACCGCCATGAGCCGCGGCCCGGGCGTGGTCTGGTCGAGGAGCATTGTCAGGGACCGGCTGTCGAGCGAGCCCGTCGCGGCGAGCGGCACGTCGGCCATGATCCAGCCCTGCCCCGCACGTTCGGAGGCGGCCGACCGGATCGAGAGGTGGTCGCGGGCGGAGCAGAGGATGAGTCCGGGCTGGCCCTCAGCCGTGCCCAGGATGCCCAGCCGATTGGCCTCGGTGGCCCCGCTTGTGAACACGAGCCGGTCTCGCTCGCGCCCGGCGGCTTGCCCGCCGAGCAGCGTGAGGATCCGCTCTCGGGCATCCTCGAGAACCTGCTTGGCCCGCCGGCCGGCGGCGTGCGGGCTCGACGGATTGGCGAAGGCCCTGGCGGCCGCCGCGGCAATCGCCTCCGCCACCTCGGGCCGCAGCGGCGTGGTGGCCGCATGGTCGAGGTAGATGGCTTCCGGCGGGCCTGGTTCGACGGGTGGGTATGCCATGGGGCGTGTCACGGACGGCCTGCACCGGCCGGGCCACCGCCGCCTGTCAGGTGCGGCTGGCGGCAGGGTCGGCCAGGAAGGCGGCGATCCGATCGAGCCCGCGGTTGAGATCGTCGTCGCTGGCGGCGAACGACATCCGCACATGCCCTTCGGCGCCAAAGGCGCTGCCGGCAACAAGCGCCACCTGCTGCCGTTCGAGCAGCCCCGCGCACCACTGGAGGCTCGAGCCGAAGCCGGCCGACCGCGATCGCTCGAGCGCCGGAGAGATGTCGAAGAAGGCGTAGAAGGCCCCGCCGATGTCGGGTAGCCGGACGCCCGGCATGCTCCGCAGGCGCCCGGCCACGAGATCCCGCCGCTTTTGGAAGGCGTCCCGCATCGCCGTCACGCACTCTTGCGGGCCGGTGAGCGCCGCCACTGCCGCGTGCTGGCCGATGCTCGAGGGGTTGCTTGTCTCCTGGCTCTGGAGATTCCCGATCGCCTTCGAGAGCGGCTCGGGTGCGATTGTCCAGCCGATCCGCCAACCGGTCATTGAATAGGTCTTACTCACGCCGGCCACGACGACCGTGCGGCTTTCGAGGCCGGGCCGCAGCGTGGGGAAGGAGGGGCTGATGCGGCCGTCAAAGACGAGCTGGTCGTAGATCTCGTCGGCCACGACGGCGAGGTCTGCCTCGAGTGCCACGTCGGCGAGTGCCGCGAGCTCGTCCGGCCGGTAGACGACGCCGGTGGGATTGCTCGGCGAGCAGACCAGGAGCATCCGCGTTCTGGGCGTGAGGGCAGCGCGGAGGGCCTCTGGCCGGAGCTTGAAGTTGTCTTCAATGGAGGTCTCGATGAGCACCGGCCGGCCCCCGGCGAGCTTCACGAGCTCGGCGTAGCTGACCCAGAACGGAGCCGGCACCACCACCTCGTCTCCCTCGTCGAGCACGGCGGTAAACACGTTGTGGAGGGCGTGCTTGGCCCCGTTGCTCACGACGACCTGCGCGGGCGTCACGGCCAGCCCCGTCCGGCGGGTGTAGTCCTCGGCCACCGCCTTGCGGAGAGCGGGGATTCCGGCCGCGGGGGTGTATTTTGTGAAGCCGGCCCGAATCGCCTCCCCTGCGGCCCGGCAGATGTGTTCGGGCGTGGGGAAATCGGGCTCGCCGACGGAGAGGTCGACAACATCGAGGCCGGCGGCCTTCAGTGCTCCGGCTCGGGCGGCCATCGCCAGTGTGGCGGATGGTTCGAGCGCCGCCATCCGGCGGGCCAGGTGCAGGCTCGACGACTCCATGACTGCCGCGCCTGCGGCCTCCTCTTGTGAGCAGTGGCTTTTTTGACGTGACGCCAAGGCCGGCAATGATACCACCACACGGCGGCGGTCCCAGCCGTCGTGTCCTGCGAGCGGCTGAGACCGGGGTCATCACACGGCTGGCCTGCTTCTCTAAAAACCCGCTCGGTGTTTCCGAGCAAGCCTTCGCGCAGCAGGTGACACTACTCGATGACTGGGTGGCGCGACACGCCGACGGTCGCGCGGGAGTAGCAATCTGCCAAAAATCCTGTTTTCTTCCCTTGACAGTTTTCACGGTCATCCTCCACAACACGTTCCATCGGTATCGAAGCGAGGGTGAGCAATCACCTTCGAACAGATGCCGAAGCGTCGTCCGCTCCCCTGCCAAGAGCATCCGGGGGAGAGGATGTGAGATGCAAGTGGGATGCTCATGGCAAGGAGCCATATCAATGGCGAAGAAGAAGAAGAAGGCTGCCAAGAAGGTTGCCAAGAAGAAGAAGGGCCACGGCTGAGCCCGCCGTGCTGGGGGCAACTCCGGCACGGATGCTCACGCCCTGGGGGTTCCATTCGTGGGGCCTCGGCGGACCGCCCGCGGGCCGCTTCCTTCGCTCCGGCCTTCCGTCCTCCGCGCGTCTTTCGGGCCGCACGGGATGACCGGTCGGGGCGTCCACGCTCAGACGAGAAAGGCCGGCCCGGGCCCTTGGGCGCCCGGGCCGGCCTGATTTTTGCGCCTCTGGCAGACCCGCCGCCGGCCGAACATCTGGCGACGGTACGATCGATTGACGCATGGCATCCCCTCCCCCTCCGCCGAGTTCCTCTCCCAGCGGGCACGTGGCGGACGAGTCGGCCCCTGAATTTCTGCTCTGTGCCTGCCAGCCGGGCGCTGAGGCGGCCCTCCGCCGCCGGGCGTCTGAGAGGATCCCTGTCCTTCAGCCCGCGGCCTGGCGGCCGGGCGTGGTGACGTTCCGGCTGCCGCCCGGACAGAACGTGCCCACGGCAGCCGAGCTTGTCTTTGCCCGGGGCGTGTTTCACTCGCTTGGCCAGGTTCGCGGGGATGGCGACACGGCGCTCGTGCTGGCTGCCCGGACGCTCGCTGGAGAGCGCGGGTTTTCGCGAGTGCATCTCTGGCATCGCCTGTCGCCTCCTGGCCGCACCGAGCGCGAAGCTGGCCGCGCTCGTCCCGAGGCCATCGCGGGCAGCCGGGCAGCGGTTATGGCGGCGGTTGGACTCGATCCCGCAGCCGACCCCGTGGCCGGCGTCGGCGACCTCGTGCTCGACTGCATCGTCGATGCTCCTGATCGCTGGTGGGTGGGCTGGCACCGCGCGGGAGACCGGTCATCGTGCTGGCCGGGAGGCATCTATCCAGCTGCCTATCTTCCGCTGCCGGATGGCACGGTGTCGCGGGCCTGGCTCAAGCTCACTGAGGCGATCGATCTGTTCGACATACCGTTTGTCCGTGGCCAGCGAGCGGTCGAGCTTGGCGCGTCACCAGGCGGCGCGTGCCAACGCCTCCTCGCGGCCGGCCTTGACGTGGTGGGCGTCGACCCGGCCCTCGTCGACCCCCGCGTCGGGTCACTGCCACGATTCACACAGTGGCGGATGCGGGCCCGCGATGTGCCGCTCGAGCGATTCCGGGGCGTTGACTGGCTCGTCGTCGATATGAATATCGACCCCAAAAGCACGCTGGCGGCCATCGAGCGAGTGGCGAACGCGCGGCAGGTGCAGCTGGCGGGGATCGTGGCCACCCTCAAGATCCCCGACTGGTCGCGGGCCGAAGAGCTGCCCGCCTGGCTCGATGCCTTCCGCTCCTGGGGCTTCCTGCCGCGGGCTCGGCAGCTCTCGAGCGCCGGCCGGGAGGTGTGCGTCGTGGCGACTCGGGCCGTGGCGACCCGGGTCGGCAATCTCACCGCTCGCCGGGCCAGACGTCGGCCGGTGGCGTGAGGCTGCCCGAGGCGAAAAGCATCCTTCCGGCGGCCGTGTCGACGATGAGCCTACCGTCGGCGGCGATGCCGTGACACGTGCCAGAGTGTCGCTGGTCGGCCACGTAAAGAGTCACGCTTCGGCCACGGAGGCAGCAGAGCGGCTGGTACCGCGTGGCAAGCAAGCCCGGGTCGGCGGCCATGTCTGCCATGTCGGTCATGTCTGTCATGAGGGCGAACAGCCGTGGAACGAAGTCTGCCAGGAGCAGTTGCCGGGAGAGGCTCCGGCCGGTGAGGTCGGGAAGCGTGGCCACCCGGTGCTCGAGCGCTGCCGGCGCTTCCTTAGCCGACCCGGTCGTGTTGACACCGATGCCGAAGATCACCCGGCCGCCGCCGGCCATCTCGACGAGGATGCCGGCAAGCTTGCGGCCGGACACCTCGACGTCGTTGGGCCAGCGGACGCCGGCCGCGACTCCTGGTGCAAGCTGCCGGATCGACTCGGCCAAGGCCACGCCGGCGGCGAGCGACCAGGTCGCCGGCGGCCTGCCGGTCGTGAATCGTGAGGCTTCGACCACGAGGCTCACGGCGAGGCTCCCCGGTGGCTGCCACCAGCCGGCCCCGCGGCGGCCGCGGCCCCGCGTCTGGCGATCAGCGACGACCGCCAGCGGGAGCACGGCCGTGGCATCGGCGGCGAGTTGCCGGGCGACGTCCATCGTGGAAGGGATCTCGTGCAGGTGCTCCACGCGGGCGAGGAGGCCGGGGCCGACAAGGAGGGCCGGGTCAAAGGGGTCGGGCGGTGGCGGGGCGGCAGGGCTGGGCAAGCTGGAGGCGCTCCGGGTGAATGGCTTTGGCATCCTAGCCAGCCTTTCAAAGACTGCTCCAAAGCAGTCGTGTTCGGCCCGAGAGAAACCGCACGGCCCCGCAAAGGAGAGCAGAAAGTGGGCCCCCCGAGAACCACGATCAGGCAAGAGCTGTGCCCAACTGGATCACGGCGATGGCCTGTTTGGTCAGGCTGGCGGTTGAGGGTTGATTGCTCAGGGGTTGATTCCTGGCCCCCGCGCGCGGTATTTCCCGCGAGCGCCGGAAGGTTTTCCGGACTCAGCCATCTTCATTTTTTTGCCGGTGCCGACTGGCCGCCGGAGGATTGTGCGCGGCATGCGTCTGTGGGTGCTTCTTGTCGTGGTCGGGATGGTGCCGCTGTGGGCGGTGACGGCCAGCGGCCAGACTGCCTCGCTCCCACCGCCGGCCGCGTCGTCACTCGACCGCCTCGCCCAGGCGCCCCTCGCGGCACCGCCGCAAACGTGGGATCCCTACGGGCCGCAGACGCTGCCCACCTACGCGTCGCCCGCGCCGAATGCCGGCTGGGCTCCTTCGGCGATCGGTGGCCAGCCGGGCTACCCCGGCTATTCGCCGGCGGCGCCGTCGCTTGCGCCCCCCGGCACGCAGCCCCCGCCGGGAGCTTACACGCCGGCCGGCTATCCAGCCCCAAGTTCGAACTTCCAGCAGAACATGCAGCAGAGCTATACCCAGACGATGCACGTCTTCCAGGGCGTTCGCGGCAGCTGGGCCTATCTCCTCGGCGACGGCCAGGGCACCAATGTCGGCATCAATGAACTCGACACGACCGCCACCTTCGCGCTGCCCTTCTTTCACAACTCGCCGGTCAACGTCAACCAGGCACCGCTCTTGATTACGCCCGGGTTTGGGCTCCAGCTCTGGGACGGCCCCCAGACCTCAAGCACGCTGCTGGCCGACCTGCCTCCCAACACCTACGACGTGTTTCTCGACGCCGCCTGGAACCCGAAGTTTACGCCCCTGTTTGGCGCCGAGCTCGGCATCCGCGTGGGCATCTTTACCAACTGGGACGTCCTCGTCTGGGATAGCTGGCGCATCATGGGCCGGGCCATCGGCACGCTCCAGCTCACGCCCACGATCCAGGGCAAGGCCGGCATCATCTACCTCGACCGCAACCAGGTGAAACTCCTGCCGGCGCTTGGCATGACCTGGACCCCCGACGCCACGAGCCGCTACGACATCTTTTTCCCCGCCCCGCGGGCGGCGAAACGGTTTGCGGCCAACGAGCGGCGGGCCTGGTGGGGCTACATCTCGGGTGAATATGGTGGCGGTGCCTGGACGTTTCGCCGCAGCACGTCGGAGTACAACATGATCACCGGGTTTGACTACAACGACATCCGCATCGCCCTGGGGACGGAGTGGGTGCCCACGACCCGCACGGGCCTCGCGGGCAACTTCGAGGTGGGCTACGTCTTCTATCGGCAGCTCTTTTACGTGGAGGGCCCGCCGCAGATCCAGGACCTGCCCGAGACGATCATGTTCCGGTTCGGGTTGGCGTATTGACTTTTTTGGGGGCGGGGCCGGCTCGCGTCATGCCGTGTGGTGTGGTGCACGCGTGGGACGAATCCTTGTGGGACGTGACCGGGGGTGGTCTACTGGGGGTTGGATTGAGGGGTTATGTACCGCCGAGGGTTCCATGCCACGAGGTTCAATGAACACGCTCAAGCACCCCAGGCTCGGCCTCGCCGGTGTCGCGGCGATGGCGGCCGTCTGCGTCACGGCCCTGACGCTCACCGGAGCGGGCCCGGCAGACGACGCGGCCACCCCGGGGGCCGACGCCACGGCCATGCAATCGCAGAAGTGCGTCCTCTGCGGCCGGTCCTTCGCCGACAAGCTCGCCCAACTCTGTTCCACCTGCGACCGCGGCAAGTGCTTCAAATGCGGCGGATCCTTTCCCGACAAGGTGGCCCGCGTGTGCTCAAGCTGTCACAAGAACAAGTGCATCAGCTGCGGCCGCTCGTTCCCCGACAAGGCCGCCAAGCTCTGTAACCGCTGCGTCAATTAGCTGGCGGCGGAAAACGGGCCTTCCGGGACTTTCGTGGGCGCGGGTTGCGGAGTGGATCGCGGGGAGAGGTTTGACCCGCAGTCCCCGGGCTCGCGCCGTGGGGCTTTTATGGGTCAGGGGGAGGATCGCAATCCTGTTCGGCCGGGGCCTGTGCGGCATAGAAGCCCCCAGCGCGAGCTGGGGGACTGTGACGTGGCGTATCCATTGGCTAAGAGCCAGGCTCAAGCGGGGTCGTTTGCCTGGGGTGGCTTGGGCGGCATGGCAGGCGGGGTGGCCTTTGTTCCCGCAGCCCCCGGGCTCGCGCCCGGGGCTTTTATACGGATTGAGGGAGGGGTTGCCCGTGAAAACGGGCCTTCCCCTGCCTCCGGCTCCCGTCGTGTCAGCCGGTCGGGAAGGCGAGCCGCAACCGGTGGAGAATCTCTCTGAGCCGCTCGGTCGGGCAGGCGGTGTTCAGGCGGATGAAGCCCGGAAACCCGAACTCCCGGCCGTCCGAGGGCCCGAGGCCGGCCGCCTCGCAGGCCGCCTGCGGATCGGCCAGGCCCGCTTGCCGGCAGTCGATCCACACAAGGTAGGTCGCCTCGGGACGGGCACAGGAGAGCCCCGGGATTCCCGCGACTGTTTCTTCGACGAGCGTGCGGTGGTGCCGGAGCAGGGCGATGAGCCGCCGCCGCCAGGGGTCGCCGTGTCGCCAGGCCGCCTCGGCCGCTGCATAGCCGAGCGGGGTGAGCATCGGCACAAGCCCGCCGCCGGTCGGCCGCCAGCGCTTGAGCAGGCTGCGATCACGGCAGATCGCCGCGGCACAGCCGAGACCGGCGAGGTTCCAGGTCTTCGACGGTGCTACCAGCGTGATCGCCTTCTGGGCAACTGGGTGATCGAGGCTCGCGAAGGGAACGTGACGGTCCCCACCAACGTCTTCGTCGAGGAGCAGATCCGACCAGATCTCATCGCTGATCACCGTCAGGCTGTGGCGGGCAGCAAACTCGGCAATCCGCAAGAGGTCAGGCTCCCGAAACACCGTTCCGGTCGGATTGTGCGGATGGCAGAGCCAGAAGAGCCTTGTCGTGGGCGTCACGGCGGCTTCGAGGCTGTCCCAGTCGATCGTCCACCCGGTGGCTGCCTGCCCAAGTGGCACGCGGATGCACGCCCGTCCCGCGAGGCCCGGCAGGGAGAGAAACGGCGGGTAGACCGGCGTGAAGGTGATGATCCCGTCGCCGGGCTCGGCCAGGAGCCGGGCCGTGATCGCCAGGCCGTTGACAACGCCCGGCGTACTCGCCACCCACTCAGGCTTGATCTGCCAGCCATGCCGCCGCTCGAGGTGCTCGGCGAGCGCCGGGGCAAAGCCCGGCGGCATGTCGGTGTAGCCAAAGACGCCATGGTCTACCCGCGCGCGGATCGCATCGAGCACGATGTCGGGGGCCGCAAAATCCATGTCGGCCACCCAGGTCGGAATCACGTCGCGGCCGGTCCAACGGTCCCACTTCTCGCTGCCAGTGCCCCGCCGGTCGGGGGCGGTGGCAAACAGCGGGTCGGCGTATGACTCGGGCATCGGGCTCTCCGGAGCGGGAAAGCCCCGATTGTGCCGTGGCCGACGCACGAGCAAAAGCCGCCAGCGTCCTCCCAGCCCGGTTCATCCAGAACCGGATCGCATGTGGGCTGGCCTGGTCGAACCAGGTCCGGTCACGGCCTGCTCAGACTGCGGTGCCGTAGCGGCCCGTCAGGAGCGGCAGATGGCGGCGGCACCACTCCGAGCGGAGAGCGCGGCAGCCGCCACTATCACGACGCCGCCTCCCGTCTCGAGCACCGTCTCGGCCAGGCTGCCGAGCACGTCCTCAAACCCCGACGCTGGTTGGCCGCCGGAGAGCGACAGGTCGGCTTGCTCGCCATTCGTCCGCTCGATGCATCCGGTTTCGCGGTCAAAGTGGCCCGGCTCGAATCGGTCAGCCTCGACATAGAGCGTGGCGATCCGTCCGGCGACGGCGGCCCGGCCGATCTCCGCAAGGTCGGCAAGCAACCTGCCTCGGCCGCGGGCTTGCTCGACGGCGTGCAGCTCCCGTTCGACCCGCCGGAGATGGAGGGCCGCCAGATGCGGGGCGACGAGGGCCGCCAACTCGTCGCGGGAAAGCAGGTGCCCGTCGCGGGGCACGTGCTCCTCGACAAGCCAGGGGTTGCGGGAGATTTTCCGGAAGGTCGCGGCCAGGGGGGCAGCCGCGACGAGCATGAGCGGCAGGCTCATGGGACGCGACACCTCCGTCTCGACGACCGCGTCGACATGACGGAGAAAGATCTCGGTGTCCTTGTCGATGTCGTCCTGCTTCGAGCCGGCACCTCCGCGAATCACCTGCGGCTTGGCTCGGCCGGCCGGGCCTTTGCCCAGAGAGACGCGGTGCGGCTCGCGGATCTCCTCGTCAACGACGTCACCGCGGACGAGCCTGGTCCGCGGCTCGGTGGCGGATAGCGGCAGCGGTTCGAGCCTCACGATGGCGAGCTCCCGGGCCGCCGGGCCGCCGGCCAGATCGTGCCAGGCTTCGGCCGCGTAGACGATCGCCGCGCGGCTCGTCAGGGCGAGCACCGTCCACCGCTCGAGCGCCGCGGCCAGTCGCACGAGTGGCAGCACGTGGAAATGGTTGGTGACAAGCGCGAGCGGCGCGACCGGCCGCTCGAGCACAAAGCCGCGGGCCAGGCCGTCGGCCGCGAAGATCGCCAGGCCGTCGTGGGTGTGCTCCCAGAATGCACGGTCCCCGTCGAGCACGCGGAAGGGATGCAGGAGCCGCTCGACTTCGGCCCGTGGCCGGGCGAGTGCGAGTGCGAGCTCGAGCGACTCGACGAGGTGGCGATACCGCGGCCGATCGACCCTGTTTTCAGGCACGTTGCGGTGGGTCGGCAGATAGAGCGACAGGCAGGGGGCGGGTTGGTGCCCGAGGAGCGAGCGCACGCTGTCTTCAGACAGCGTTTTCCACTCGATCCCCGATGACGCATTGGCCATGGCAGCCCTCCGACCAGGGCGTTCCTGCCAGGCGAGTTGTCAGACCGCAGAGCAGCGGCCAGTCGATGGGCATCGTTCGCAGACTCTCACCCGCTGGCAAGCGGACCGGCGGGAGATGGCCCGCCGCGGTCAGGAGCGATCCATGGACACCCCGGCTGGCCCAGGGCGAGGGTATGGGCGGCGCGGGTTTGGTAGAACCGCGGCAGCGACGTGTGTGGCACCGGAGCACGACCACCCATGGCCGACGACCTGATTGCGATCGTGGTGGCGGGCGGTGGGAGCCGCCGGCTGGGCCGGCTCGCCGGCGCCGGCGGCAAGGGAATGATCGAGATCGCTGGCGAGGCGATGCTGTCGCGGGTCTGCCGGACGCTCGCCACGGTGGTGCCGCGGGTCATCGTGGTGGCGCGGGCCGGCCAGCCCCTGCCGCCACTCGTCGAAGCGGCCGAGGTGATTCACGATAGCCAACCGGGAGCCGGGCCGCTGGCGGCGATTCGCGACGGCCTCGTCCACGCCAGTGCCGGCCCGGGCAGGCCACCACGGCTCGCCCTCCTTGCCTCCTGTGACCTGCCGCGACTGTCAACCGGCGTGGTGCGGCTGCTCCTCGATCTCGCTGCACCGCCGGGAATTCTGGCCGCGGCCGCAAAGGTGCGCTGGACCGTGCCGCTCGTGGCCGGCCAGCCGCAGGTGCTGCTTTCGGTCATGGCCGTCGACCTCGTGCCGCTCGTGCAGGCGGCGCTCGCCGCCGGAGAAGCGGGCCCCCGGGCCCTGCTCGAGCGGCTTGTGCGGCAGGATCCACAAGCGGTGCGGTGGGTCATGCCGGACGAGCTCACAGCGGTCGATCCCGGGCTTGAGTCATTTGCCGACATCGACACGGCCGACGATCTCAGGCAGCGCTGACCCACCGGGAAAGCCGGGAAGGGTGGTTAACGGGTGAAGACGGCGAAGGCCGCCTTCATGGGATTGGCGGGGCGTTCCTATACTCGTCGGTCATGACAAGGCGACGAGCTCGAGCGGAAACAGAGAGGCCGCCGGGCCGGCGGTGGGGAGTGTTTTCGCTGGCGGCTTTGGCCGTGCTCCTGGCCGCCGGCTGGCTGGCCCCCGCCGTGCTTGTCCACACGGGCCTGCGGGATCGGCCGCTCGAGGCTGCCTTCGCCGGGATCGCCGGCAGCATCGCGAGCTCTGCGGCGCGGTGGCACTGGCTCGCCGGAATCGAATACCGCGACGTCGTGCTCCGCGATCAGGCCGGCCAGCCGGCCGTGCTCGTGCGGTCGCTTGTGATCGAGAAAGGCCTGCTCGGGCTTGTGCTCGATCCCACATCCCTCGGCACGATCCGGCTGGCGGGGGTCGAGGCGGCCGTCGCGGTGCGTCGGGGGGGCAGCTCGCTTGAGGACATCCTCACTCCCTGGCTGGCGGCCCCGCGGGATCGAAGCGGCATCACCTGCGATCTCGAGGTCGTTGGCGGAACGGTGGAGTTTGTTGACACAGAACGTAACGACGCCTGGCGGATCGTCGAGCTCTTCGCGGCCGGCACGCTCCTCCCGGAGGGCACTTTCGCCGGCTGGACCGCCGGCGGCCGGCTCACACACGCCGGCGTCGCCGCGGAGCCTCTGCCCGCGGAACCGCCAGCCGGCCCGAGCCCACCGGCGGAATCGCTCCGGCTGGATCGCACGGCGCTGCCCGCCGCGGCTGCCGCGGTGCTGGCCCGGGACGGGGGCTGGTCGGTTTCCGCGCCGGCCGGGCTGGAGACAACGATCACCGTCACGGCCCATCGGCTTCCCCTGGGAGGCTCGAGCATCGTGGCGACGAGGATCGGTGCGGAGCGGCTCTTCGATGGCCTGGCCGACGTGCGGCTCGATCTCTCACGCGGCGCGGGCCGGAGGGAGGTGCGGGGCCGCTTCGTTGTGGAGCGGTTCGCCGTCTGCCGGGCCGACACGCTGGCGGAGGAGTTTGCGGTCGAGCGGTGCGAACTGCCGCTGCACGCGACGTTCACCGACGATGACATCGTTGTGCACGAGCTGCGGTTCACGTCGCCGGTGGCCCGGGGCGAGGTGTCGGGACGACTGGCCTGGCCGGGTGACGATGCCTGGCGATGGCTCGACGGCTGTGTGGGCCGCGACTGTTCGCTCACCGCGGATGTAGACCTGGCGGCTGCGGCACAGGCCTTGCCCGGCGGGCTCGTGGTGCGGCCGGAAGTGCGGGTGACCGGCGGCAGCCTTCGGCTGGCGGCCGTTGCTCGCGGGGACGGTGCCGATCGCGTCCTCGAGGTGCGGCTCGAGGCTCGGGACCTGGCGGCGGTGCGAACCGAACCGCCCGGTGACGCAGGCGAGCCGGCGACCGAGCGGCCGCTGCGGTGGAACGAGCCCTTCACCGGCTGGCTGCGAGCCCGGCGTGGGCCCGTCGGCGGAGCGTCACTGCGGATCGAGGAAGGCCGGCTGACCTCGCCGGCGATGGAGGTCTCGGCTGCCGGCACACCCGCAGCCGTGCAGCTGCAGTGGACGGCTGACCTTGGCGGACTTGTCGGCGAGCTCGGCGAGGTGCTCGACATGGGGGGCACGTCGCTGGCGGGCACCTGCCGAGGACGCGTCGATATCGAGCGCGGCTCCGGTGGCCTCTCGACGGCGAAGGTGGCCGCGAGCGTCACCGGCTTCGAACTGGAGGCGGCGGGCCGGCCGCTCTGGCAGGACGAGGCGATCACGCTTGATGCCGAGGCAACCGGGTCGTTCACTTCCGGCTCGGCGACGATCGAGAGCGGCCGGGCAATGGTCACGGCTCAGGCCGACTCGCTCGAGGCGACCCTCACCGGCGGGGCGCTTGTCGATATCGCCACGCTACTCAGCAGCCCGCGGGTAACGCTGCGGCCCGCCCGCGCGGGCACCGAGGTGGCCGCCGATTGCTCGCTCGTGGGGGATCTCGGTCGCTGGCAGCGGCGGCTGGCAGCGTGGCTACCCCTCTTTGCGACGCCCGGACTCGAGCTGGCTGGCAGCGTCCAGGCTGAGGCGGCCGTGGCGGCTGCCGGCGGCGACGCCTGGCGGATCACGAAGGCGGGGGGCGAGATCGAGCGATTCACTCTTGTGCTCGGCGACCGTCGCGTCAGCGAGCCGCGGATCGTGGCGACGGCTGCCGGCACGGTGCGGCCCCTGTCCGGCCGGTTCGATATCTCGTCGGCCGAACTGCTCACCAGCACGCTGTCGCTCCGCACCGGCGGCGTGTCGTGGACGCCCCCGCCTGCCGCTGACCCACTCGGTCCGCTCCGCCCCACCAGTCCGCTCGATACGCTGCTGGCAAGCGTCCGTGGTCGCGTGCAGTGGCAGGCCGATCTCACCCGCCTCGAGAGTTGGCTGGTCGCGGCCGATGTGGCCGACCGCTGGCCGGTCTCCGGACGCGGCTGGGGCACACTTGATGTTGCCCAGACGCAGACTGGGCTCAACCTCCTGGTGGAGGCGACCGGCAGCCAGCTCTCGATTCTCACGAGGCCGGCCGGGGGGAATCCCGCCGCCACTCCGCAGGCCGTGTGGAGTGAGCCAAAGGTGAGCGTCGCGTTTGAAGTTACCCGTCCCTTTGTGCGGGCGGCGGCCGGCGGCCTTGCGGCGGCAGACCGGCTCGTGATTGACCGGCTCGCGGTGCAATCCTCGACCCTGGCATTCACTTCCCGCGGGGCGGTCGGCGACTTGTCGGGTCAGCGGCAGGTAACGCTCGAGGGAAACCTCGCGTATGACTGGGAGCAGCTCTCGCGTCTGGCGACGCCCTGGACCGGTGGCCGGGTCCGGGTGAGTGGGTCCGGTGAGCGGCCGTTCACGATCCGCGCGGCTCTGGGAGGGGCTCGAGCCTCACCGGCCGGCGCCGAGCCCGGATCGGCAGCAGCTGCCGGCACGCTGCCCCTACCAGAGGAGTGGCTGGCCGCCGTGCAGGCAAACGCCGGTGAGCCGGCGGTGCAGAGGCCGGCGGTGCAGGCCACCGCATCGAGCCGCGGGTTCAGCGGGCGACTGGAGGACATGGCTCTTGATACGTCGGCCGCCTGGGCTGCCGCCGAGATCGACGGCTTTCCGCTTGCGGCTGGTGACGTGGCGGTTCGTCTCGTGGAAGGACAGCTGGCCTTCGGTCCGTTTGACGTGGCGGCTGCCGGCGGGCGACTGCGGGGGGCACCGTGGGTGCGGCTTGCACCCTGGCCGGGGGAGCTTATCGTGCCGCCAGGACGGGCGGTCGAGCGTGTGGCTCTCTCGGGTAACCTCTGTGGCCGGGTCGTCGCCGCGATCTCGCCGCTGCTTGCCGGCGCGACCAAGACCTCAGGTCTTATGAGCGTGGATCTGGCCGGCGCGCGGGTGCCGCTGGGTGATCCCCGGGCCGGTGAGGCGGCCGGGCAGGTGCTGTTTGAGCAGTTCGAGGTGCAGCCCAGTGGGGCGATGCAGCCGCTGATGAACCTGCTCGTCAGGCTTCAGTCGGTGATTGATCCGCGGTTCGCCCTGGGTGACAAGGCCGTTCTTTTGCGGGTGCGGCCGGAACCGATCCGGGTGCGGCTGGCCGAGCGGCGGATCTGGCATGAGGGCCTCGTGATGGACTCAGGCCCGCTTGCGATCTCTTCGCGGGGGAGCGTAGGCGAGGATGGTTCACTCGCCGCCGTGGTGGAGGTTGCCTTTCGCGGCGAGGCGGCTGGCCAGACGCCGGTGGTCGCCCAGCTCCTGCGAACCCCGATAGTGATCCCGCTCAAGGGCACGCTCGCCCGGCCGCAGTTCGACGCCGGAGCGATCGACGTGGTCGTCAAGCGGATCGTGGAGAACACCGCCCGGGCAGTGTTCGACGACGGCATCGGCCGGGGGCTGGAGGCGGTCTTCGGCAGCCCGCCGGCGGCCCCGCCAAAAGCGAGCCAGCCAGCCCCACTCACACTCCCGCAGTAGCAGGTCGCCGCGTCTGCCGCAGGCGGCGATTCAGGGCCGTCACGAGCCGCTCAAGCTCGCGGCGATAGGAGAAGTGCTCGACCTCGAGCGTGTGCCGCGGGGAGTCGATGTAGCGAATCCCGTTCGGACGGGCCGGCCGCTGGCGGCGGGCGTAGAGCCAGCCGGCGGCCCGGGGGGATTCCCGAGCGGCCAGGGCCATGCCCGCCACGAGCCGTGATTGCACATCGGTGATTCCCCACTGACCGCTGTCGGGCTGGATCAGTCCCACCACCGCGATGTCGTCCCGCCGTGGGTGGAGCAGGTTCATGAACAGCCGCGGCACGCCATCGGGGGTGTCGGCGTCGAGCAGGCGGGAGTCGATGAAGGGGAGTGTTGTCTGGTAGCCGGTCGCACAGATAACCACGTCAAAATCCGCCTGCCTGCCGTCGCGGAAGGTCACGGTTGGCCCGGCGAAGGCAGCGACGTCTGCGGCAGGCTGGATGGCAGCGCTATCGATTGCCGCGAGGAGTTCGGAATTGATCACCGGGTGGGCTTCGAAGAGCCGGTGATCGGGCCTGGGGAGGCCGTGCTGCCAGGGGAGGCCGATGGTGCGGGCGATGCCCCGCAGGCCGACAAACCGCCGCAGCCACAAGGGGGCGTGCATCTTGAGGAGCCGCTCACCACGGAGGTCAGCCGGCCGGCCAAAGACGAAACGGGGCACCACAAAGTAGCCACGGCGGGTCGAATGCACGGTGACGGCCGCATGCCGCGAACATTCGACGGCGATGTCGCAGCCGGAGTTGCCGCCACCGATCACGAGCACGCGTTTGCCCGCGATCGTCACCGGCTCGGTGGGGCTCGTGTAGCCGGCCGAGTGGCAGAAATGGCCGGTGAACCTGCCGGGGATGTCGGGGAGCCGCGGCACGTGGTTGTGGCCGCTGGCGATCACAACGCCGGCAGCGTAGCGGGGTGCGCAGCCTCGGGCATGCACGATCCAGCCGGCACCGGGAGTTCCGGCCGGCTCGATTCGCTCGACGGAGACACCCGTGCGAATGTGCGAACCGAGGGCGAAGTGGTCGGCGTAGGCCCGCAGATACTCCAGGCACTGGCGGTGGTCGGGATAGTGCGGAAAGTGCCGCGGCATTGGAAAGTCGGAAAACTCCGTGAGCCGCTTGGAACTGATCAGCCGCGTCGAGGCGAACACCCGGCTGGTGCAGCTTCCGAAATACCAGTTGCCGCCGACCCCGTCCTCCCGTTCGAGGCATTCGGCCGGGATGCCGCAGGCGAGCAGGTGCCTGAGGGCGGCCAGGCCCGAGGGGCCAGCCCCGATCACGCACCAGGGAGCGGCTTTAGCAGGTGAGGGCATCGGCAAGCCTCGTGAGGTCGGCTTCGGAATGGAGCCAGGAAAGGCTCGCCCGCACGAGGCTTCGTCCCGGCGGGACGCTCGGGGGCCGGATCGCGGGGACGAAAAAGCCCTGGTCGGCCAGCCGCGCGGAGAGCGCGACGGCGGCGGCCGGCTCACCGGCGATCACCGGCACGATCTGGGCTTCGGCGCCACCGGTGTCGATGCCACGCGCGGCGAGCACGTTGCGGAACTCGGCCGCCCGCCCGAGCAGCTCGTGCCGCCGCCTGGGCTCCGCGGCGACCAGCTCGATGGCCCGCGTGGCGGCGGCGGCGATGGCCGGTGGGTGGGCGGTCGAAAAGATCCAGGCGCGTGCCCGATGCCGCAGCCATTCGATCATGCGGCCGTGGCCCGCCACAAAGCCGCCGGCGGCTCCGAGGGCCTTCGAGAGGGTGCCGACGCGGAGATGCACGCCGGCGGCGCAGCCTGTGTGTTCGACCAAACCGCTGCCCCGCGGGCCGAACACGCCCGTGGCATGGGCCTCGTCAACGAGCAGGATCGCCCCTTGCCGCCGGACGATCTCGCAGAGATCCGGAAGCGGCGCGATCGTGCCGTCCATCGAGAACAGCGTGTCGGTGACCACAAGTTTTCGCCGGGCGGTCGTGGCGGCGGCAAGCATGGCTTCCAGCACGGCCAGGTCTCGATGCGGGTAGACGTGCACGCTGGCCCGGGCGAGCCGGCAGCCGTCGATCAGGCTCGCGTGGTTACGCGCGTCTGAAAAGATGGCGTCATCAGGGCCGGCGAGCGCGGGAATCGTGGCCGAATTGGCTGCGAAGCCACTGGGAAAAAGGAGGGCTGCCTCGACCTCGAGCAGATCGGCGAGTCGCCGCTCGAGGGTTTCGTGGGCCTGTGAGTGACCGCTGACGAGCGGACTCGCCCCCGCACCAAAACCTTCAGCGCAGGCGGCCTTCGAGGCAGCCTTCGTGAGCCGCACGTCACCGGAGTAGCCGAGGTAGTCGTTGGAACCGAAGTTTATGAGCTGCTTGCCGTCGAGGATGACTGTCGCCCCCTGCCGTCCGGTCCGGACCCGCCGGGGCCTCAGGAGATCGCCGGCGGCGAGGGCCGCGAGATCGCCCTCGATCCAGCCCAGTGGCTCGGGCAGCGGGGGGGAGGCGTCGAGGGGCCGGGGTACGGCTGGTTCGATCCGGCAGGGCATGACACCATTATGCCGTCATCGGCCGCGGGTTTTCGGGGCGGGCCTGGGTGCCGTGGCCGGCTTTGCGGTGGCCAGAGGCTGTGCCTTGGCGAGCCGTTCGATCGTGCGGAATTCGGCCGCGGTCACGGGCGTGACGGAGAGCCGGCTGCCGCGGCGCAGGAGTTCCATCCCGCCGAGAGCCTTGACGTCGCGGAGTAGGTCGAGCGGCAGCGGCCGCGAAAAAATCTCCACGAGCTGCACATCGACCATCGACCAGACCGGATTATCCGGGGATGCCTTGGGGTCGTGGTACTTGCTCTTCGGGTTCCAGGCGGTGGCGTCGGGATACGACCCGCGGACGACCGTGGCGATGCCGACGGCGGCCGGTGGCACGGCATTGGAGTGGTAGAAGATGGCCAGGTCGCCCACCTGCATCGCCCGGAGGAAGTTGCGGGCCTGGTAGTTCCGCACGCCTTCCCAGCAGGTTGTTTTCTTCGGGGCCCGCGCGAGGTCCTGAATCGAAAAAGTGGTCGGTTCGCTCTTGACTAGCCAGTGACGCATGCGAGCTCGCTCGGCGAACGGGGATCGGGACTGGAAACCTCAGAACGGGACGTCGTCGTCACTGGCCTCGGCGAAGGCGTCGTTGGCGTCGCTCGGGCCGGCGTCCCGCCCGTTCCCGGAGACCCGCCGAAAGGAGAGGCCCTCGGCGCTCAGGAAATACTTGACCTCGCTGGCCTCATCCCGCTGCCAGCGGCGGCCACTCAAGCGGTAGGTCACCTCGATTTCGTCCCCCACGCTCAGGTCGTCGACCGCGTCGCAGCCATCCTTCACGAACTCAAGTGGGATAAAGTTCGTGAAGGTGCCCTTTGACTGCTCGAGCACCACCAGCCGCTTGCGAAACCCCTTCTGCCCGAAGGTCTTGGTCTCCTCGATTAGGTGGACAACGCCGCGGACGGTGGGATCTTTCATAAAGCTTGGCCGAGAGTGTCCTGGGAGTCGATCCGGCGGCTACCGAGCGGGCCGCGTGTGTGGGAGCGTACCACACCCAGCCGACCCCGAGCGCCGGCGGCCCGGCGGTTCATGATTTCGAAAACAGGTGATCGAAAAGCGATCGCGGCGAGTGGATCCGGACGCCAGCGATGCGTCGCCCGTAGAACTGGCCGAAATGCGTACGATCACCCGTGACGAGGATCTCACACGCGAGCGCGATCGCTGCGGCGACGACAACCCGATCCTTGTCAGGCAAGCCGTCGATGTTGGCCCGGTGGATCGCCGGAGAATAGGGCGAAACATGCATCCGCGACAGCAGTTCGTCCAGTCGCGGCAGGCGAGACGAGGCCTTGACGCTGATGTTTCGACGGGCCTCGTCGATGACATACCCGTCTACCCAGCACTCGTGTCCAGCATCGAGCAACGCAGCGACCAGAGTTTGAATCGCACCATCGCTTTTCGCCGCCGAGAACAGGATGTTGGCGTCGAGGAAGATTCGCAGGCTGCGGGTCATACCCGCCGTTTCCGCCGTGCCGACTCTCGGGCCGGGGCCGGGCGGTGCATCGCCTGGGCCAGTTCCGCCTCGGATTTGTCGAACTCGCGGACCTGGCGATCGGTGTAGATCTCGACGGGCAATGTCACGGCTGGCCTGAGGAGTAGGCCGTCGGCGGTGGTCTCCGCGATCAGCGTGTCATCGGCCTTGATGCCCAGGGCTTTCCTCAGGCCCAGCGGCAGCGTTACGACGCCACGGCTCGTAACGGTAATCGTGGTTTTCATAAAAGCAGTATTCCTGCTTTACGGCAATTTATCAAGGGAGGTGGGCGAGGCTGGCCCGGGGACTGCGGAACCAAAGGCCACCCCGCTCTCCATCTCGCCTGCCACCTGGCCCGCCGCCTCGGCCCCCGGCTCCGGGGCTAAAAAAAGCAAGCGGGCCGGGTGGTGCCCCCCCCGCCCCGCCGCGATCACAACACAGGGGTCGGTCTCCGCCCGGGGGCGGAAGTCACTCAGCAGCCCTTGCGGCAGAGGCCCTTCTTGCCGTGGCTACGGCCGTTGCCGTTGCCACAGGCACCGGCGTCACCGGCCGGAACCTCTTCCTCGACGCACTTCTTCACCTGGACGCACACCTTCTTGGTGATCGTCTTCGGCACGCGGACCGTGTACGACTCCGTCTTCTGCTCCTCGACGATGTCAGAGGCGCAGACGGAGTAGGTCTGGGTCTTTTGGACCGGGACCATCACCGTGTAGCAGACCTCGCGGGAGCGGGTCTCGGGGACGCACTTGTTGACCGTGATCTCGCGGGTGCGAGTCTCACAGCGGACCTTGTTGACGCACACCGACTTGGTGCGGCACTCGGGCACCATCTTGGTGACACAGTAGTTCCGAGTCCGCTCCTCGCAGCGATGGAGCTTGACGCAGTAGGTACGGGTCCGTTCCTCGCAGCGGCTCTTCTGCACGCAGACCGTGCGGCTCCGCTCCTCGCAACGAACCTTCTTCACGCAGTACCTGAAGGGAACCTGCTCACACTCCGTCGTCCACGTGGTGGTCTCGATCTCCTTGGTCTCGCAGGTGGGAACCCACTTCCGGCAGCAGACCACCTTCGGGCAGCACGGGTTGCCCTCGGCGTCATACTTGCCGTTCGCGGAGATCTCCTTGGCCTCGGTGACCCAGTGGCCGCCCCGGCAGGTGACGGTCTTGGTGCCCTTGACGGCCACCCGCTTCGCCACAGTCCGGTAGCCGGTCATCTCTTCGGTGTAGGGAACCCGCACCGTGTAGGTCTGCTGGACCTCTTCGGTGTAGGGCACGTTCACCTTATAGGTGGCCGTCCGCTCCTCGGTGTAGGGCACCATCACCTTGTAGGTGGCCGTCTTCTCTTCCTTGACCGGCACCATCACCGTGTAGCTCTGCTCGAGCTGCTCGGTGTAGGGGACGTTGACCTTGTACTCGACCGTCTTGGTCTCCGGCACGTTGACGTTGACGGTGTACTCGACCGTCTTCGTCCGCTTCTCCGGCACCATCACGGTGTAGGAACGGGACTTCTCTTCGATCCGCGGCACCTTCGTCTTGACCGTGAACGAGCGCTCACGGACCTCGGTCGTCCACTCGGTCGCCTCGACCTCGCGGATCTCGGGCACCATCTTCCAGACCTTCACCGTCCGCATACACGGATCGGACGTGAGGGCCTCACCGGCGAACTCACCGTCGGCGACGGCGGCTGGCTCGGGTGCGGCATCGGCGACGAGCACCGAGCCTTCGGTCGCCGGGGCGGCGGCCTCCTGACCGTGGACAAACGTGCCACCGACACAGACGCCGGCAGCCGCCACCCACGGCAGAAACTTGAACGTAAGACGCTTCTTCACGGAAACCTCCAGAGGGGAAAGGGAAAGCATCGACCGTTTCGCGAAACCAGGTGCCCTGCGGTCTGTCGCCGGCCGGCCGAGGCCGCGCCGCCGCGTTGCCCGCAGGGCTGGAGATCGCCGGCATTCCGCTCAGGGCTCAATGACCATCCACAGGACGGTCACCGAAACCAGAAGGGCTTGCGCTGCCGGCAAACTCCCCTCAGGAGATCGGGCTTTCCTGACCCGGAAACTCAGCCGCGCCGCGAATCAATGGAAGATTCCGGTTGTGCTGGTGGTCCGGTTGCCGGGTCGTCCCGCTGGCTTACGGGGTCACAGCCGCCCGTCATCGGTCCCCCCTCGCAGCAGGTCTCGAGAATTGCCCCGCACTGCCGGCAGGGTTTTCCAGGCTTGCCAGGAAGGTCTGCAGCACCCCGACCTCACCATGTTCGCCGACCGGAATGTCGGGCACGACCGTCAAGGCGGGTTTGAAGGGGCGTCGAACCTGACTATCAGGGAAGTGGGAGGGATTCGGGTATGGCGAAGGATTGTGACGGTAGCTGCCGGGATGCCGGTCGTCGCGGTCGGGTATTGCTGCGATCCTGCGGGGTTTTGCTGCTCGCGATCTGGCCGTTCGGTCTGGTCGGCGCCGAGGCCGTCCCGCTCCCGCCGCCTGAGGCGATTCCTCCGCCCTTGTTGTCAGGGCCCGCGGCCATCCCAACTCCGCCGCCGGCACTGGCAGACCAGCCGCCGCTTTTCGCCTCGTGGCGAAACGGGCTCGAACTGGCGAGCCCCGACGGTGACTTCGCTTTCGCGATCGGCGGCCGAGTGCAACTCGATGCCTCCGGCTTCACGGCCGGGGATGGCCCGGCCGCCACGCCAGCCGCCGGTGGCCTGAATCCACCCCTCTCGGGAGCCGCCAACCTCCGCCGGGCGCGGCTGCGGGCCGGCGGCCGGTTGTACGAATCCTTCGACTGGGCCAGCGAGTTCGATTTCGCCAACCAGATGACGCAATACAACGTCTCTTTCCCGACGCTCGCCGGACCGGGGTCGTTTCCGGCCATGAACGACCTCTGGCTGCAGATCCGTGACCTGCCGATCCTCGGCACCGTGCGGATCGGTAATCAGAAGGATCCCTACGGCCTCGAGCACATCGGCGACAGCCGCTGGCTGACCTTGATGGAGCGGTCCTTCAGCCAAGATGCCTTTGAGGGCCCATTCAACGACGGCTACCTGCCCGGCATCCAGTTGCTCAACCATGCAGCCGACGGCCGCGTGGCCTGGTATGTCGGCGAATTCAAGAACACCGCCAACCCGTTCGGCTTCGCCAACTCCAGTGGCGGCAGCCAGACCGTAGGCCGGCTCGTCGTCCTGCCCGTGTTCGATCCCGACGATGGGCGGGTGCTCCACCTCGGTATGTCTGGCCGCACGATGGGGCTGGCGAGCGTGCCCTCGCAGATCGACCCGGTCACCGGCACTCCCACCGGTCCGATGATTCGCGGCGTCCGGTTCCGCAGCCGCGGCGACATCCGCAACGGCCCACCCGGCCCGCTCAACTCCATCTACGCCGACGCCGGCCTCCTGACAGGCGACTGGCAGAACATGCTCGGCGTGGAACTGGCTGCCGCCGCTGGCCCGTGGTCTCTGCAGGCGGAATATTTCGGTTCCTGGCTCTACGGGGCCGCGACCACTGGAATCGATCCGATCAATGCCGGACTCCAGCCCCCTCCCGGCACGCCGCTCGGTACGGTCTTCTTTCAGGGGGGCTACCTTGAGGCGGCATGGTTTCTGACCGGCGAGAGCCGCAGCTACGACCTGTCGCTGTCTCGGTTCGGAAGACCGGTGCCGCGGCACAACTTCTACCGTCTCCGGGATCCGGACCGGGCCGGCCGGATCCGCACGAGCATCGGAGCCTGGCAACTGGCCCTGCGGTACAACTACCTCTGTCTCGACGACGGGGAGGTGCACGGGGGCGTGCTCAACGGGATGACGGTTGGAATCAACTGGCTGCTCAATCCCAACGCCCGCCTCTATTTCAACTACGACTTCACCTACCGCGACTTCACCAATTTCGCGGGCGCCGACGGCAGTGGTGGCATCAACGGATTCGGCACGCGGCTGGCGTTTGATTTCTAGATTTGATTTCTAGGTTTAATTTCTAGGTTCTGCTGGGATTTCAGCGGCCGCGTCCCGCGAATAGTGTATGGGCGCCCACGTACACGATCAACCCTCAGGTCCGCCCATGGTTATCGCGTGCGCCGCGTTTCCAGCGCGGCGGTTCTCCTGCCCGCACGCCGTCCCGGCGCCGTCCCGGCGCTACGAGCGTCGCCGCCCCGAGAAGACGCCGCTCCACAAGGTCGTCTCCGAGAACCTCGAGAGCTGGCTTGAGTGGCGGGACCGCTCCGAGCGGCCCGTGCCGGGCTACGTCGAGGAGGAGTTCCGCGGCTATCTCGAGTGCGGCATCCTCTGCTTCGGTTTCGGCCGCGCTCTGCATGACGTGCGGCATAGGATTCGCTGTGGCGTTCTCGTGCAAGAGTCGCGGCGTCTGCGCTTCCTGCAACGGTCGCCATATGGGTAGAGACCGCGGCCTATCTCGCCGATCACGTCATCCCGCCGGCGCCGGTCCGCCAGTGGGTGATCTCCGTACCGAAGCGACTGCGGGGATTGCTCGCCGACTGACCTCAGGCCGTCGCGGCGCCCACGAAGATCTTCCTCGCCGAGATCGAGCGGTTCCTGCTGACGGCCTCGGGTGTCGCCCCTGCTGCCGCCGCCGACATGCTCGCCTGGGAGAACAGCGGGTTTTCCAGCGATGCTTTTCGTGCGAATCGTGCTCTTTCGTCTCCAACTGCGTGTCTATTGTCAGCCCCTTGAACACGTGCTGCGGTATTGCGCCCGGCCCGGGACGCGGGCGAAAGTCCACGCGTCCGGGAGCCAATGGCGTGGTCGAGCTGTCGCCGGTTGAGTTCCTTGATCGTGTGGCGGACCTTGTGCCGCCGCCGCGAAAACACCGGCGGGCCTGCCGTCGGCGGGCGCGTCGCGGAAGGCTGCGGCGACACGAGTGAAAAACCTCGCTCCCACGACACATCACGCAAAAGCCTGGGCGAAACTGCTGGCGCGGGTGGGGGAGGAGGTTCCCCTCGAGTGCCCCAACTGCGGCGGCGACATCCGCCTCATCTCCTTACACCCAAGCCAGGGCCGATCCGGAAGATCCTCGCGCACCTGGGCGAACCGCTCGAACCGCCACTCAAAGGGTGAACCGCAGGTGTTCCAAGAACCGTTTGTGGGCCGCAGCAGTCGGCAGCACGTGGCTCACGGGCCGCTCATCAGCTCGGCAATGGTGG
>JBBEEF010000073.1:0-5617 GCA_040880915.1 Pirellulales bacterium | reverse complement strand
CAATTGGTACGCCACGTCACAGTCCCCCAGCTCGCGCTGGGGGCTTCTATGCCGCACACGCGGTGCCCAAGAGGATTGCTGTCCTCCGCTGCGGTCGCCAGCACGACCGGACCGATTGCCACCGGTCGCCATCTTCGGAAGGCTTATCCGCACCAAGATCCCGGGCGGATCTCAGTTCGGGCTTGCCCCGCCCCCGGCTCCCTCGAAGTGCTGGCGGAGGTAGCGGGCCCGCTCGATGTTGCGGTCTTTCGTGTCGAGCTCGACGCCGCGGATCTTCTGGAGATGGGCCGGCTGAGTCCGGACGAGCAGCGAATTGAGCTGGCCGAGGTCGACGTCGCCCAAAAGCCCGAGCAACACGCCCATCCGCACGCGGGACAGCAGTTGCATCGTCTCCTCGGCGGTGATCGTCTGGGCCGTGCGGAGAATCCCGAAGGCCCGGCTCACCTGGTCGTGAACGTTTTGCTGCGTCTCGCGGATCAGAAACTCACGGGCCCGCCGCTCGTAGTCGATGAGCACTGGAACGACGTCCCCAACCTGTTCCACAAGCTCCTCCTCGGTGCGGCCGAGCGTGGTCTGGTTGGAGATCTGGTAGAAGTCGCCCATCGCCTGAGACCCTTCCCCGTAGAGCCCGCGGACCGCCAGCGAGATCTTCTGCAGGCTGCGAAACACCTTGTCGATCTGCCGGGTGATCACAAGCGCCGGAAGGTGGAGCATGACGCTCACGCGGATGCCCGTGCCGACGTTCGTCGGGCAGGCCGTGAGGTAGCCCCAGCGGTCGTGGAAGGCGTAGGGAACGACGCTTCCGACCTGGTCGTCGACGAGGCGGATCTGCTCCCAGGCCGACCGCAGGTCGAGGCCGCTGTGCATGCACTGGATTCGGAGATGGTCTTCCTCGTTGATCATCAGGCTGACCTGCTCAAGCCGGTCGATCGCGACTCCCCGTGCTCCCTGGGCCTCGGCGTGCTCCCGGCTGATGAGCTGCCGCTCGACGAGGAACTGCCGGTCGACCTCCTCGAGTTGTCCGACGTCGATGTATTCGAGGTTCTTGCCCGCCGGTGAGGCAGCGATCCGCTCCCTCAGGAAGCGTTCGATCTCCACCCGCTCCTGGTCGCTGGCCCGGCCAACGAACGGGTAGTGGGCGAGGTTGCGGGCCAGCCGCACGCGGCTGCTCATGACGATGTCAGACTCGGGGCCGGTGCCCTTGAGCCATTCACCGGTTGCCTGGGTAAGTGCGTCGAGCTTCATCGGGTGCCTGCCTGTGGGGATGTCATCCCGTCTCCGCTCCGAGCCAGCGTGCTTCGATGCCCCGGATCGAGTCCCGGATTGTCTGGGCCTGCTCGTAACCCTCACAGGCGATCGCTTCCTGCATGGCCCGCCGCAGGCCGATGACCGATGTCAGCTCCTCGGTGCTCTGCGGAAGCAGGCCGCCGGTTCGCTCCGGCCGCCGGCCTGTGTGCCGTGTCGCGCCGTGCACGTTGGCGATCAGCGGCTCGAGTTCCTTTTCAAATTCCGCGTAGTCGTGAGGGCAGCCGAGCCGGCCCTGGTTGCGAAACTCGAAGAACGTGATGCCGCACATGTCGCAGGCCTTCTTGTCGATGATCGCCAGTTCGTCCGCTGTCTGGCCGACCATGAGCGGGCCGGTGAGTCCGCCGCCGATCTCCTCCTCCGGTCCGCCGCCCGACTCCGACTGGTTGAGATAGGCCCGGGCATGGTCTTCGCAGAGGTGGAGTTCCCGCACGTCGCCCGTCTCGAGTTCGGTGATGTGGAACACCGCTGGCTTGTCACACTGCTGGCATTTCATGATCGGCACGTCCTGGAAGGTCTCAGGAATCATAGCGGGTCGGGTGTCGGCGGTCGCCACCGGCTGGCGGCGGCCCGGTGCCGAGACCGCCGCCCGGCGCATGCCGGTGGCAGGTTGGCCGGGACACAGGTAGTCTCAAAGCTCCGGATCGGCAGACCCGCGGTTTAGCCCCCCTATGCCCCATCTCCCGGACAGGACCCGCTTCGCCGCCCTCGCGGTCGAGAGCAAGCTCGTGCCTGTTTGGCGGCGGCTCTTCGCCGACTCGCTCACGCCCCTCTCGGCCTTCGCCCGGCTCGATGCCGGCGACTCAGCCTGCCTGTTCGAGAGCGTGGTCGGTGGCGAGAAGGTGGGCCGGTACAGCTTTCTAGGGGCCGACCCGTTCCTGCGGCTCGAGGCCCGGGGGCGGGCTGTCCGCATCACTCGAGACGCTAAGGCAGGCGTAACGGCAGGCGTAACGGCAGGCGTAACGGCAGGCGTAACGGCAGGCGCCACGGCAGGCGCCACGGCAGGCGTAACGGTCGAGTCGTTCGAGTGCGACGACCCGCTGGCGGAACTCGAGCGGCGGGTGGCGGAGTTTCGGCCCGCCCGCCTGCCCGAACTGCCGCCCTTCACGAGCGGGGCGGTGGGGTACGCCGCCTACGACGCGATCCGCTACGTCGAACGGCTCCCCGACGCCCCGCCCGACGACCTCGGCCTGCCCGACCTCGACTTCGCCTTCTATGACCGGCTGGTCGTGTTCGACAACGCCACCAAGGCGATCGACGTGGTTGTGCTCGCCCGGATCGACGACCCGTCGCCGGCGGCCGTGGAGCAGGCCTACGCCGCAGCCTGCGGCCGGGTGGACGAAACAATTGGCCTGCTCGCAGCCCCGAGCACCTGGCCGCCGCCGGCCGACATCGGGCCGCGGGAGGAGCCGCGGTGTCTCGCCACCGGCACAGCCACATCCCCCTTCAGCCACGAGGCCTTCCTGGCGGCCGTCGACCGGGCCAGCGAATACATCCGGGCCGGCGACGTGTTCCAGGTGGTGCTCAGCCGCCGCCTCGAGGTGCCGTTCGCCGGATCACCGCTCGAGATCTACCGCACGCTGCGGGTCGTGAACCCGAGCCCGTTCATGTTTTACCTGCGATCCCCCGCCTGCACGCTCGTCGGCAGCTCGCCCGAGATCATGGTCCGGGTGGTGGATGGTTCGGTGACGGTCCGGCCGCTGGCAGGCACGCGACGGCGGGGGGAGACGCCGGAGGAGGATCGGGCCCTCGCCGCCGACCTCTTGGCCGATCCCAAGGAGCGTGCCGAGCACGTCATGCTCATTGACCTCGGCCGCAATGACGTCGGCCGAGTCGCGGAGATCGGGTCGGTCGAGCTCTCCGACGTGATGACGATCGAGCGGTACAGCCACGTGATGCACCTCACGAGCAACGTCACCGGCCGACTCCGGCCGGGGCTCACTGCCTTTGACGCCCTGCGGGCCTGCCTGCCGGCGGGCACCGTCTCCGGGGCCCCGAAGATCCGCGCCATGGAGATCATCGACGAGCTCGAGCCTGTCCGCCGCGGTCCCTATGCGGGGGCCGTGGGCTACGTCGACTTCGCCGGCACCATGGACACCTGCATCGCCCTGCGGACGATCGTCGTCAAGGACGGCCGGGCCTACGTGCAGTCTGGGGCGGGAATCGTGGCCGACAGCGTGCCGGAAAAGGAGTATGAGGAAACGCTCAACAAGGCGCGGGGCCTGCTCGTGTCGATCGAGATGACCGTCCGGCGGCTGGCCGGCCACCCCTCCGCGGGCTGAAGCATGATCCGCTATGACCGCGCGAGCGTCGAGCGCGGGGGGCAGCTGGTGGTCGAGGCGGTCTCGCTCCACGTACGCTCCGGCGAGGCATGGGCGGTGATCGGCCGGGGCGGGGCGGGAAAGAGCATGCTTCTGGCCGCGGCTGCCACGGCAGAGCCGCTCCACAGTGGCGACATCCGTGTCGCCGGCCGGTCCGTCCGGCAAGACGCTGAGGGCGTCCGGCGAGTCGCCGGGTATGTGCCTGAGCGATTGCCCGACTGGCCCGGCCTGCGGGCGGGGGAATTGCTCGAGCTCTTCGCCGTTGCCGCCGGGTTGCGGGGGGTCGAACTCGCCCGGGCGGTCGAGCAGGGCCTCTCTCTCGCAGGCCTCCCCGGCCGCGGGGCGGCGACGCTTGAGTCGCTCGATGCCTGCCGGGCCAAGCGGCTCCTGCTCGCCCGCGGCCTCGCGCACGACCCCAGCGTGCTCCTGCTCGACGATCCTCTTTCGGGCCTCGATCCCGAAGGGCGGCAGGAACTCGAGCAGATCGTTATCGACGCCCAACTCATGGGCCGTAGCGTGCTGGCGGCCATCGACGACGCCCGTGTGCCCGGCTGCTTCACGCACGTGGCCGTGCTCGCGGAAGGCAGGCTCGTGGCGGAGGGACGCAACGACCCGGCCTCCTTCGCGGCGGGCCGACGCTGGACTTTTGCCCTCCGGTGCCCGGCCCAGGCCGAGCAGGCGGCCAGCGTCCTCAAGCGGCTTGTCGCAAGCGTTGCCGTGCACGATCCTGACACCGTGCTCGTGGGGTTTGATCCTGCCCTGCGGACGGCGGATGAGCTTGTGGCCGCCGTCGTTCGGGCCGGCATCCCGCTGGAGTCGGCGGGCTTCGACCCTCCTTGGCAGGCGCAGCTGCTCGAGTAAATGAATCGGAGGGTCGGCAGACGCGGTGTTGCGGAGCGTGTAGTCCGGTCACGCCGTGACCGGACCGGAGTTGGGGCGGCGATTGACGTGACCCGGTTCCGGCGGAACCGGGCTCCGGGGGGCTGTTGCCCAATTGCCACGCATGGCGGGTCAGGCCGCGTCGCCCCAGGCCCGCCGAACCTCGGCCAGCCCCTCGACGCAGAGGTCGTACTCATGGGCAAGCCGCTCGAGGAGAGTCCGCTCGTCGATCGCATCCGCGGGTTCGAGCGTGGCCGCGAGCCAGTAGGCCCGCCTGCCCGCTTCGCGGTAGCCAACGAGGCCGTCGTCGTGGCCAGGCTTGTGGTAGCGGGTCAGGGCCTCCGGATAGAGCCCGCTCCAGAAGAGCGTCACGTCGCCGATGTGGCGGTATTCGGCCCGGGCCTCGGTCGCATCGGCATGCCGCTTGGCGGCCAAGAGGAGGTGGGAAACGTCGGACGACTCCTCGCCGGCACCGGGGAGCACGGCCAGCCGCTCGTTGCGGAGAAACCGGACGAGCAGCACCGCGACGTAGTCGACCAGCAGCGGATCGACGACGCCGAGCCGGGCGTGGAAGGCGTATTCCGTGAGGCCCCGGAAGAACCGGTCGACATCGGACGGATCGCGGGCAGAGTACATGTCAGCACGACCTCCGGGCAGGTCGCCGCCGGGGCCTGCCACAGGTTTGCCGCGGGGCGGGAGGATGGTGATACCGAAGGGTGACGCCGAGGGCTGGCCCCTGCCATGCCACCGTGCGTCGCCAAGGCAAGTATAGGTTCGTCAGGGGTTTTCGCAGAAGAGGTCCTTCCGGGATTGTCATGGGTGTGTGTTGCCTCTTGACGATGGTGGCCTGTGGCAACGGGGCCCCGTTTGTGCCGGCAAGCGCAGGCAGGGCCGCGATCCTGTGTGGGCACGGCGTGTGATGCATAGAAGCCCCCGGCGCGAGCCGGCGGGACTGTGACGTGGCGACACTGTTGGTCATAGCCAGGCTCAAGCGGGGGCGTCTATCCAGGGCAGGGATGGGCGAGCCAGGGCAGGGATGGGCGAGGTGACGCGGGGTGGGCGAGGTGACGCGGGGTGGCATGGATAGCGGGGTGGGGTTTGTTTCCGGAGTC
>JBBEEF010000072.1:30804-34538 GCA_040880915.1 Pirellulales bacterium | reverse complement strand
CGCAATCGCTTGCAAGGCCGGCTCGAGATAGCAATGGGCAACCCCTCCCTCCCGCTCTCAATACAGACCCAAAACAATGCCGGAAGGGCCGCGGTGCGGGCGCTCGATATTGTCTGGTTTCTGCCGCGATCGGTAAGGCCAGGGATGGCCCGGCAGCCGGATGACTAAATCTGCCAGTCGTTCGACGGCTCAGGAGCCTCGCCCCGCATCCGCAGCTTGGGCCGTTCGAGCACGACTGTCGTGTGCGGGTCGACCGACCGCGTCAACCAGACGCTGCTGCCGATCACCGAGTCGTGGCCGATCCGCGTGTTGCCCCCGAGGACGGTCGCGTTGGCGTAGATCACCACGCGGTCTTCGATCGTCGGGTGCCGCTTTGTGCCCCGCAACAGATGGCCGTCGGCGTCGGTCTGGAACGAGACGGCGCCGAGCGTGACGCCCTGGTAGAGCTTGACATGGCTGCCGATTTCGCAGGTCTCGCCGATCACCACGCCGGTGCCGTGGTCAATGAAGAAGTAATCGCCGATCGTGGCGCCGGGGTGGATGTCGATGCCGGTCCGGGAGTGGGCCCACTCCGCCATCATCCGGGGGATGAGCGGCACCTCGAGCCGGTGCAGAAGGTGCGCGAGGCGGTGGATGGTGACCGCTTCGAGGCCGGGATAGCAGAAGATGATCTCGTCGAACGTGCGGACTGCGGGATCGCCGTCGTAGGCCGCCTGCACGTCGGTGGCCAGCATCCGGCGAACCTCCGGAATTCGCTCGAGAAACTGCACCGCCTTGGCCTGACCAAGGGCCTCGAAGTCGGCTTCCTCGGTGCAGTCGCGAAGGGCGTCGGGCAGGCTCGGGGCCTCGATGCCCTGATCGGTTGCCATCCGCCGGGCCGAGATGATGTGCCGCAGGGCCCGGCCGATCTGGGTGGTGAGCTTGTCGTGGAGGCCGTCAATCAGGTCGCCCACGTGGTAGGTGACGTTACCGAGGTGGAGGTTTTCCCGACGCCGGTAGCCTGGATAGAGGATCTCTTTGAGGTCCTCGCAGACGCTCACGATCGTGTCGTAGCTAGGCAGCGGGCAGTGGCCGAGGTGGTGGATGGCCGGGACGTTTCCGTACGTCTCGACGATCCGCCGGGTGAGTTCGGGCAGCTGTTCCTTGAGACGCACGTCGGTAGACATGGAGTCCGATCGTAGAAGGCAGCCATGCCGGTCCGCAAATGGCCCACGGATACGGTCGGCGGGCGACCCGAGGGAAATTGAGGGGTGCCGTGAAATACCGTCGCAGGGAGCCCCACCCCCCGAATCTCGGGAAAGCGGGCAAGATATGCCGTGTAGCCCCACGGCTCCTCAGGCCGCGTCGCCGGCGGCCTCGACGGCGGCGGGAAGCGTGACCGCTCCCTCGTACAGGGCCCGGCCCACGATGCAGCCGGCGGCGCCGATGGTGGCCACGTTGCGGATATCGGCGGCCGAGGCGATGCCACCGGAGGCGACGATCGGCAGCGGCACCGCCCGCACCATCGCCGCGAGCGCCGGCAGGTTGGGGCCCGAGAGCATGCCGTCGGTGGCGATGTCGGTAAACACGATCGCCGCCAGCGGTAGTCCGGCATGCCGCCGGGCGACATCAAGGGCCTCGAGCGGGCTTGTCTCCAGCCAGCCGCGGACGGCCACCCGGCCGTCCCGGGCGTCGAGGCCGAGCACGATCCGTCCGGGAAAGGCGGCGGCCATCTCGGTGAGCAGTTCCGGCGACTCGATCGCCACACTGCCCACGACGACGCGGTCCACACCGGCGGCCAGGTAGCGGCCGACCGTCTCGAGCGAGCGGATGCCGCCACCGAGCTGGCAGGGCACGCCCGCCGCGGCAACCATCCTGCCCACAAGCTCAGCCTGCGATGGCACACCGTCCTTCGCGCCGTCGAGGTCGACGATGTGCAGCCGCCGGGCGCCGGCCGTGACGAAGTCGCGGGCCATGGCAACGGGATCCTCGCCGAAGATAGTCTCCCGGTCATAGTCCCCCTGGAGCAGTCGCACGCACCTGCCTCCCCGAAGATCGATCGCGGGCCAGAGTTCCATGTCGTTAGGTTCCGGGGGTGCGGAGCGGGGCGGACGATTCCAGCCACGCGGCGAGCAGCCGCAGCCCCGCCGCCTGGCTCTTCTCGGGATGGAATTGGGTGGCGAAGAGATTGCCCCGGCGGACGGCCGCGCAGAACTCGCCGCCGTAGTCGGTCACCGCCGCCACGACCGAGTCGTCGGCCGGACGTGCGTAAAACGAGTGGACGAAGTAGAAGTGCTCGCCGTCGGCCGCCGGCCGCCTGTCATCTCGCCAGCGGGTCGTGTTCCAGCCCATGTGGGGCACCTTCATGCCGGCCGGAAGATCAAACCGCACCACCTCGCCCGGGAGGATGCCGAGCCCTTCGTGGCGGCCCCCCTCGAGGCCGGTCTCGAAAAGCAGCTGGAGGCCCATGCAGATTCCGAGAAAAGGTTTTTCGGCCTCCAGGTGCCGGCGGATCGGCTCGATCAGGCCGCGGGCGTGGAGGGCCCGCATCGCGTCGCCAAAAGCGCCGACGCCCGGCAGCACGAGCCGCTCGGCCGCGGCAATGGCCGCGGGCTCACTCGTGATCGTCGCGGCGGTGCCACACCGCTCGAGGGCCTTCTGAACGCTCCGCAGGTTGCCGCTGCCGTAGTCGACGATCGTGGTCATGCGAGGAGTGTACGGCCCAGTGCAGTCTGCCGGAAGCGACCGGAAAACCGACAGCCGAAAGCGGGGCTGTCCGCGATCGCTCGAGGGTTGTTGCAGACGCTCGTCAGCTGCCGTCGTTGCCGGTGATCCGCTCGGGGTACACGACCACCTCGACGCGGCGGTTGCGGGCCCGGCCGGCCGCGGTCGCGTTCGAGACGAGCGGATGGTTGGCGCCGTGTGCCACGAGGAACAGCTGGCCCTGCCGCAGGGGCGTGCGGGTGGTGAAGAAGTCGAAGGCGGCCGCGGCGCGGGCGGCCGTGAGCTGGTGGGGTGAGGACCAGGTCGAGCTCTGAAGCGGCTCGCTGTCGAGGTGCCCCTCGATGCCGACGAAGTGGCCGGGATAGACCCGCTCGAGTTCAGTGGCCACCTGGGTGAGGAGCGCCGCGCCGCCAGGCAGGAGGTTGGCGGTGCCCGTGTCAAAGATCCGGTCGGCCGGGATGTCGATCCGCACAACAGCTCCGTCGAAACGTGGCTCAAGATCGGGCAGGGCGAGCTGGGCGACCGCCGACTGCATCGTCGCGGTGGGGGTGGAGGCCGCAGCGCCGGGGGCACCACCGGCTGTTGTTGCCGCCGGTGGCATGCCCGCCGATCGCACCTGCGCGAGCTGGGTGGAGGTGCTCGCGAGCTGGTCGCGAAGCGCCGCGATCTCGTCCTGCATCACCTGCGACTCCTCGCGGGAGCGGACGAGCGCCGATTCGAGCTGGCGGCCGTCGAGATCGGCGTAGGAGGGGAGCGTCTGTAACGCGGCCGCCTGCGGAAGCGTGTGTGCCGGGGCGGCGACACCGGGTGGGGGTTCGAGACTCAGCGGCGCGGCGGGCGGTGCGGTCTGGAAGGGGTTAGTCGCGCAGCCAGCCAGCCACACGACGGCCAGGCACAGGGAGACCCGCGGGGTGATCGCGGCGACGGAGAGGAGGAAATAACGCATGCCACGGCCCATCAGAGGGGGCGGGATCGTAGACCGCCGCGACGGCCCCGGCAAGGCCGCACGAGAGCGATTTTCCTGGGCTTTT
>JBBEEF010000072.1:16784-30704 GCA_040880915.1 Pirellulales bacterium | reverse complement strand
GGGCTTTTTTGGGGCTTTGCCGGGGCGATTGGTCAATCCCGTCCGGCAGCGGTGCTCGTCCGCAGCCGTGCCCAGGCCCAGAGCGTGATGGCGGTAAGCCCGATCACCAGGCCTGCCACGAGGGCCAGTTCGAGCGGCCGCTCAAACTGCGGGCTGGCCGCGTCCCAGAGCCGCTGCCAGGCAACAACGACGATCACCAGCCCCAGGCAGAGACTCGGGCCGAAGGGGAGCTCCGACTCGGCGTGCCGCAGGAGTTGGCCAAGCCCGTGAACGAGTCCGAGAAACACCGCGAGCAGACAGGCGAGCAGGCAGGCCTGCCAGCCGAGCCATGCCCCCGCCATCGCCATGAGCGTGACGTCGCCAAATCCCATCGCCTCGCGACCGAGCGCCCAGGACGCGCCCAAGCGTGTAGCCCAGATGAGACCGCCCGCCACGGTGAGGCCGACGAGCCCCGTCACAAGCCCCGCCCAATGGCCGCCGCCGACGAGCCAGACGGCGACGATCCCGCCCGCACCAGCCAGCGCGATCAACAGCCTCGGGCCCGGCAGTCGCCTGGCTTGAGTGTTTGCCTCCGGCGGGGCGTCGTCGGGTGCGGTGCCGGCCCACCACCAGACGCCAAACATGAGGCCCGCGGCAGCCAGACCGCCGACGGTCGGGGCGGAGGCGAGCCAGGCGGGCAGGCCCGGCTCAGCCAGGCCGCCCGCCGGTCCGAGCACGTCGAGTCCGACCGTCGGCGTCGCGAACGAGCGGGCCAGGAGCCGTGCGATCGGCAGGAGTGTGTCGGGGAACACTGCGTTCCAGCCAAGGCCCGCGAGCACACCTGGAACGGTGATCGCATCCGGAATCACCCGATGCCGCAGGTCGACCCAGGCCGCAGCCGCGAGGAAGAGAAACAGGATCGCATGGGCGAGATACCGAAGGCAGAGCGTGGCCGAATACGTTGTCGCGATGCCTACGGGCAGTTGGCGCCCCAGGAAAACCTCCCACCACCAGAGGGCCACGGCGGCGAGGATCGTCATCCCCCAGACAGTCCGGTGCCGCCGGGCGTCGGCCGGGAGGAATTCGACGATCGCTGCCACGCCCCGCGTCAGGAGCCAGCCGGCGCCTGCCGCCAGCGGCACGACCACCAGGAGCATCAACGGGCTGGCCATCCAGGCGGTCGCGTTCTCGCCGGGCAGGGTCATGGGATCGGCTCCGGGCAGTTGTCGCACAGACCGGCGCCGGCCGGTACCCAGGCAGCCCGCCAGGCGGTGATCCGTTCGGCGATCCGGTGCAGCGGATCGATGGCACCGTCGACGACCCCGTCGGCGACCTCGCGGTAGAGGGGCTCGCGGCGGGCGAGGGCGAGTGCCACTTCGTCGAGCACGTCACCGCCGCCGAGCGCCGGCCGCCTGCTGGCCGTGGCCGGATCGGCTGCCAGCCGCCTGCGGAGCACCTCCGGTGGAGCCGAGAGCCAGACCACCGGCGGCCCGAGACGACGCAGCAGCCGGCGGTTCTCCTCCCGCAGCACGACGCCGCCGCCCGTCGCCACGACGCCGGCCTCGGCGGCGAGCAGTCGGCCGAGCAGCTCGGCCTCGGCGTCGCGAAAAGCCGGCTCGCCCTGCTCCCGAATGAATTCGGCGATCGACCTGCCCGTCTCCCGCTCGAGCATGTCATCGGCATCGCACCAGGAGCAGCCGAGCCGGGCCGCGATCGCGGCGGCAACACTCGACTTGCCGCTTCCCCGGTAGCCGACGAGCGTGACCTGTGGCATGGATCCCTACGCTTTCATGACCGGAGCGATGGTCGAGCCTACTGCTTGGCCGACGCCGTGGTCCGCTTGAGCGCCTCCCGCATGACCTCGGGGGGCGGCTCGACGCCGTGCCAGGTGCGAAATTGAATCGCCGCCTGTCGCACAAACATCTCGACCCCCGTCACCACTCGGCAGCCCGCCCCCCTGGCCTCCTTGATGAGCAGGGTGTTCTCGGGATTGTAGACGGTGTCAAACACGACCATGTAGGGACGAAAATGCTCCTTGTCGAACGGTGTCGCGTCGACGTCGGGGTGCATTCCAATCGGCGTGGCGTTGACGATGCAGTCGTGGGGCATCCGGTGACGGGCCGACCAGTCAACCAGCTTGCAGCCGACGTCGGTGGCCACCTTCTTGCCCCGCTCCGGGGTGCGGGCGGCGATCGTGACCTCGACACCCCGCTGCTTGAGGCCGAAGGCCACCGCCCGGGCGGCACCGCCGGCGCCGAGCACAAGTGCCGTCTTCACCCCCAGGCCGTCGCCACCGGCGAGCTGCTCGGTCTCAGCGAGCACCGCCGCCAGACTCTCCACCGCTGCGACGGCGTCGGTGTTGGCCGCGGCGATGCCGTCGGGGGTAAAGGTGAGGGTGTTGGCGGCCCCGATCGCCTTCACGAGATCGTCCTGCTGCGTGCACTTCGCGAGCACCGCCTCCTTGTGCGGGATCGTGACGCTCAGACCGGCCAGCGGCCAGCGGGTCGCCGTGGTGAGGAATTCGTCGAGCTGGTCAGCGGGCACGCGGAAGGGAATGTACACAGCGTCGATGCCGGCGGCTCGGCAGGCGGCGTTGTGGACCGCCGGACTGAGGCTGTGGGCCACCGGATCGGCCACCACACCGTAGATCCTGGTGGCCGGCGTGATCGCATCGTAGTGGTAAAGATCCCGCATCGGCCGCCAGCCGATCTGCCCCGGCGCCAGCGCCCGCTCGTCGTTGAAGGTGGCAAACACGAACGGGGCCCCGGCCCGGCCGGCCAGGATCCGCGTCGGCACGCCGATGTCGCCCATGCAGATACCGACCGTTGGCACGAGGGTCGCGTGCACGAGTTCGAGCATCCGCAGGTTGTCGGTCGGGTGGTTGGCCATGGTCGCGATCTTGACCACGTCGGCGTCGAGGGCGACCATCCGGGCGTGGAGATGGGCGAGGTCGGGGGGCGTGCGGAGCATGTCATGGTGGCTCACGATCCGCTTCGTCGTGCCGTACCGCCGCACGCTGCCGGCGACGTCGTCCTCCAGGTCGATGTAGTCGGCCCCCTCTGCGATCGCCAGTCGCAACAGCTGCAGGCGGGCCTCTTCGGAGCGGTCCCAGCGGCCCCCGTCGCTCTTGCGGCGGCAGGTGACGATCGCCGGGCAGGGCCGCTCCTTGAGCAGCCGCTTCACCTGGACCTCCCCCTGGATGTAGTCGAGCCGCAGTTCCACGAGCATCACGCCGTTGTCGGCGAGGTGCTTGTGTTCGGCGATGACGTGCCGGTGACGTCCGCGGCCGATGCTCACGCAAATCATGCTGGTTCCTCGGGACAGTGGCTGGCGTCAGGTGCGGCGGAACTGGCGGTCGAGATCCTGCCGCGAGAGCGTGAGCGACGTGGGCCGGCCGTGGGGACAGTGATGCGATTCGCGGACGAGCCGCCGGTCGCGGACGAGGGCGGCGACCTCGGCGGGTGAGAGCCGGTCGCCCGCCTTGATGGCCGCCTTGCAGGCCATGCCGTGGAGCACCTCGTCGACGAGCAGGGCAGGGGAGCCACCCGCCGCGGCGGTCGCCGCGAGCCGGTCAAGCACCTCGCGCACAAGCTGCCCGGCGGGGATGCTGCCAGTGAGCACGGGCTTCGAGCTGACGATCACGGTGGAGCCGCCGAATGGCTCGACCCGCATCCCCGCCCGCTCGAGCGAGGCGGCGTGTTCCTGCACGAGTTCGAGTTCGGGGGGGGTGAGTTCGAGCCGTTCGGGTACGAGCAGCGGCTGCACCTCGAGCCCGCCTGCCGCCACCGAGGCCTTGAGCTGTTCGTAGAGGACCCGTTCGTGGAGCGCGTGCTGGTCGATCACCTCGATCCCTGCGGATGTCTCGACGACGATGTAGCGGTCGTGCATCTGCACCGCCAGGCGGTCGAAATCAGCAGGAGCGGCGTCGGCGTCGGTCTCCCAGGCGGGCCGCGGCCGAGCCGCTGAGGTGGCCGCGGCATGCGGGACAGACTCAAGCGGCGGCCAGGCGGGCAGCGGCAGCAGGCGGTCGGCATGGTCTCGAAGCGGCTCGCCGGCACTCAACACAGAAGACACAGCCGGAGGGGGGACGAGCCGTGTGCCCGTGCCTCCGGCGAGAAACCTGGTCCGCAGCGCGGAGAGCACAAGCCGATAGAGGCGGGCGGGCTCGCGGAACCGAACCTCCATCTTGGCCGGATGGACGTTGACGTCGACGGCATCGGGCGGCAGATCGAACCGCAGGAACGCGATCGGCTGGCGGCCGGAAAGGAGCAGCCCCCGGTAGGCCTCCTGCACCGCGTGGAGGATGGACCGATCGCGGAACGGCCGGCCCGCCACGAACAGGTGCTGGAGCCGCCCGCTTGCCATGTCGTCCTCGGGCCGGCCGACATAGCCCGAGATCCCAATCTCGCCGTCGTCGGCTTCGATCTCGAGGAGCCGGTCGGCCAGTTCGTGGCCGAACAGGCCCGCGATCCGCTGCCGCCAGGTTAACGCTACGGGGAGATCGTGGACCCGGCGGGGGCGGGCCGTGGCGGAGGGCTGGTGGTCGAGCGTGAAGGCTACGCCGGGGTGGGCGAGGGCCGTCCGCACGAAGGCCTCGGCCGCGTGCGTCCACTCGGTCTGGGCCGCCCGCAGAAAGGCCCGCCGGGCCGGCACGTTGCCGAACAGCTGCCGCACCTCGACCGTGGTGCCGGCCGCGCAGCCGTCGGGCACCACCTCACCGACCCGGCCGCCGTCGACAGTGATCGCGGCACCCGCCTCGCCGGCCGGCCGCGAACGGATCGTGAGCCGAGCCACTTCGCCGATGCTTGCAAGCGCCTCGCCGCGGAACCCCAGCGTGCCGATGCGATCGAGATCCTCGGCCGACCGCAGCTTGCTTGTGGCGTGGGCCGCGATCGCCAGCGGCAGTTCGGTCGCCGGGATCCCGCCGCCGTCGTCGACGACCCGCACGAGCGCCACGCCTCCCTGCTCGAGCGCCACGTCGATCCGCGTTGGCCCGGCATCGAGGGCGTTTTCAAGCAGCTCCTTGACGACGCTCGCCGGCCGCTCGACCACCTCGCCGGCGGCGATCCGGTTGACCACCGCTTGGGGGAGCTTCTCGATCCGCGGCCTGGCCGTCGTGTCGCCCGGCTCGCTCATGGCAGGTTGTACTCTTTGATCTTGCGGTAGAGCGTCCGTTCGCCGATGCCCAGCAGGGCGGCGGCCTGCTCCCGGTTGCCCCCGGTGAGCCTGAGCGTCTCGGTGATGAAGATCCGCTCGATTTCCTCGAGCGGCTTGCCGACCAGGGCCGCCAGGCCCGCTTCCATGGTGACCGGCCCGGCCACCATCGTGGCCGGCAGGTCAGGCTCGAGCTCGAGCGGCAGGTCATCGACGTCGAGCATCTCGTCGCAGTCCACCACCACCATGCTCTCGACTACATTTCGCAGCTGCCGCACGTTGCCCGGCCAGGGGTAGGAGCCGAGCTTCACGCGGGCTGGCAGCGAGACTCCCTTGACCGCCTTGCCGTGTCGCTTGGCGAACTGCTTCACGAAGTGCTCGATCAACAGCGGGATGTCGCCGGCCCGCGCGCGAAGCGGCGGGATCGGCACCGTCACCACCTTGAGCCGGTGGTAGAGGTCACTGCGAAAGACCCCTGCCGCGATCGCGTCCTCGAGGTTGCGGTTGGTTGCCGAGAGGATCCGCACATTGACGCGGACTGGCGTGTTTGAGCCGACCCGCGTGATCTCCGCCGACTCGAGCACCCGCAGGAGCTTGATCTGCGTGGCCAGCGGCATGTCGCCGACCTCGTCCAAAAACAGCGTGCCGCCGTGGGCATACTCAAACTTGCCCACGCGGTCGGTCGAGGCGTCGGTGAACGCCCCCTTCACATGGCCGAAGAGCTCGCTTTCCAGGATGTTTTCGCTCAGGGCCGCGCAGTTGAGGGCCACAAATGACTTGGCCTTGCGGGAGCTATTTTGGTGGATCGCCTGGGCCACGAGCTCCTTGCCGGTGCCCGTCTCTCCCTGGATGAGTACCGTGGCGTCGGTGGGGGCGATCCGCTTCATCCGCTCGACGAGGGCGAGCATCGGCGGACTCGAGCCGATCACCCCCTCGAAGCCGAACTTCTCATCGAGCCGGCGGTTGAGCTCGAGATTTTGCCGCTTGAGGCGAACGCCCTCGGAGGCCTTCTCGACGGCCGCCCGCAGGTGGCCGAGGTCGAGCGGCTTCTGCAGGTAGGTGAAGGCCCCTTGCTGCATCGCCAGGACAGCGGACGGGATCGTGCCGTGGCCGGTGACGACGATCACCTCGGTGTCGACCGAGGCCCGCTTGGCGCGGGCGAGTATCTCGAGGCCCCCGATGTCGTTCATCATCAGGTCGGTCACGACGACGTCGAAGATTTCCTGCTCGATCCGCTTGCCCCCCTCGCCACCGCTGCCGACCACCGTCACGTCGAGGCCGAGCTTGCCGAGGGCCTCTCCCATCGTTCGGGCATGGACGATGTCGTTGTCGACGACGAGCACCCGCACCGTGACCGCGGCCCCGCCGTTGGCCTGACTCTCGCCGGGAGTAACAATCGATTTGGGCTGCGGCGAAGACGCTGGCATAGTTCGGATCGTACGTGGTGCGGCAGCGGTCCGTCCAGCCGCGGGAGGCGTATCAGTCGTCACCGCGGCCCGAGGGGGGCAGCCGGGGAGGCGCGGGCAGCCAGATCGTCACCTTCGTGCCGCGACCGGGCGCGCTTTCGACGTCGATCGTGCCGCCGTGGGCCTCGACGATTTTGCGGGCAGTGGGCAGTCCGAGGCCCGAGCCCCCTTGCTTGGTCGTGTAGAAGGTGCGGAACACCTTGCCGAGCGTCTCGGCATTCATGCCGGGGCCGGTGTCGATGAGCTCGACGAGCACGCCCAGGCCGGCGGGCCGCGTCCGCACCACGAGCTGCCCGCCCGGCTCCATTGCCTGCACGGCGTTGAGCAGGAGGTTGAGCGCGGCTGAGCGGAAGGTCTCACGGTCGAGCCGCACGCTCGGCAGTTCGGGGTCGAGGTAGCGGACGATGTCAACGCCCGCCTCCTGAGCCTTGATCGCAAAGAAGTCGAGCAATTGCTCGAGCTCCACGTTGAGGTTCCCCGGCTCGAGGGCGAGCGATTCCTGGCGGGCGAAGTCGAGAAAGTCGCCCAGCAGCTTCTCAAGCCGGTCACACTCCTGGCGGACGAGATCGATCTTGGCCTTGGCCCGGCGGTCTCGCTGCTTCGTCGGCGATTCGGGGTCGGTTTCCTCGAAGTCCTCGGCGAGCAGTTCCATGTTGAGCCGGATCGTGGAGAGCGGGTTGCGGATCTCGTGGGCGAGGCCGCCCACGAGCGCCGCAAACTCCGTATATGTCTCCGCGCGGGACGAATCCCGTCGGTCATCGACCGTCATTGTCCGCTCCCCGCCGCCACCACGGGCGGCCGGCGGATCACTCCGCCGGCGTGCTGCCCCCCGCCGACTCTGCCAGTTCTCGCATGGCCGCCTTGCGGCTGAGCTTGACGCGGTCCTGGTCGTCAACGGCGATCACCTTGACCCGCATCACGTCTCCCACCCGGCAGACGTCGCCCACACTCGAGACATACTCGTCGGAGAGCTCGCTGATGTGGCAGAGGCCGTCCTTGCCAGGAACGAGTTCGACGAACGCGCCGAATTCTTTGACACTCGTCACCCGCCCCTCGTAGACCCGGCCGATCTGGATCGAGGCGGTGAGGCCCTCGATCTGAGCCATGGCTGCCATCGCCCCCTCGGCGTCGTGGCTGGCCACGGTGACCGTGCCATCATCTTCCACATCGATGCTCGCACCGGTCGATTCCTGGATGGCACGGATCGTCTTGCCGCCCGGGCCGATCAGGAGGCCGATCTTCTCAGGGTTGATCTTGGTCCGCAGGAGCCGCGGCGCCCAAACCGAAATCTCCTGCCGCGGCCGGCGGATTGCCGTGAGCATGTTCCGCAGGATCTCGAGCCTCGCCTCGCGAGACTGCTTCAGCGTGGCCTCGATGATCGCCCGCGAGATGCCGGTGATCTTGAGGTCGAGCTGGATGCCCGTGATGCCGTTTTGCGAACCGGCGATCTTGAAGTCCATGTCGCCGTGGTGATCCTCGTCACCGATGATGTCGGTGAGGAGCACCCAGCGATCCTCGCTCTCCTTGACGAGCCCCACGGAGATGCCGGCCACAGGATGGCTGATCGGCACACCGGCGGCCATCAGGCCGAGGGTCGCCCCGCAGACGCTCGCCATTGAGCTCGAGCCGTTTGACTCGAGGATGTCGGAGATCACGCGGATCGTGTAGGGGAAGACGTCGGGATCCGGCAAAACCGGCTTCACGCTCCGCTCCGCGAGCGCCCCGTGTCCCATCTCGCGGCGGCCCGGACCGCGGATCGGCCGGACCTCACCCACCGAGTAGGAGGGGAAGTAGTAGTCGAGCATGAACTTCTTGGAATATTCCTCGATCAGGCCGTCAACCCGCTGCTCATCCCTGCCGGTACCAAGCGTGATGGTGACAAGGGCTTGGGTCTCACCTCGCTGGAAGAGAGCCGAGCCGTGCACCCGTGGCAGAAGGTCTACCTCACAGTGGATTGCCCGCAGGGCGTTATGGCCGCGGCCGTCGGGCCGGGTGCCTTCAACGATCAGCGCTCGGATAGCCTTCTCGTGGAGGTCGTGCCAGACGTGTTTGAAGTCGGGTTCGGAGATGCCGCCGGCAAAACCCGGCTTGAAATCGCGGGTCGGCTCGGACGGGGCCACCTCGGCGAGGGCCCGCTCCTTGAGAGCCTTGACGGCATTATTGCGGTCTTGCTTCCCGGAGATGGCACAGGCCGCCTTGAGTTCGGCGTAGTACTGGCGGGTGAGCCGCTCGGTGAGGGCGGAATAGTCGGCGAGGACATAATCCTTCTTCGGCTTGCCGGCCTTGGCGACGAGCTCATCCTGCATCTCGCAGATGATGCGGATGATCCGGTGGCACTCCTCGAGCGCCTCGAGCATCCGGTCTTCGGGCATCTCGCGGGCGAAGCCCTCGATCATGAGGATCGCCGTCTTGCTGCCGGAGACCACGAGGTCGAGGTCGCTCTCCTCGAGCTGGTCCATCGTGGGAAACGGCACGAACCGGCCTTCGATCTGCGCCAGCCGCACGCTGCCCAGGGGGCCGAGGAAGGGTAGGGGAGAGATCGAGAGGGCTGCCGAGGCGCCGTTCATGGCCAGCACATCGGGGTCGTTCTGCCGGTCGCTGGCCAAGACGTTGGCCTGCACCTGCACCTCGTCGAAGAAGCCGGCCGGGAAGAGGGGCCGGATCGGCCGGTCCATGAGACGGCTTGTGAGCGTTTCCTTGAGCGTGGGGCGACCTTCCCGCTTGATGAAGCCGCCAGGAAACTTGCCCGCGGCGGCGACCCGCTCGCGGTAGTCGCAGGTGAGCGGAAAGAAATCGATGCCAGTGCGGGGTGCACCGGTGGCGCAGGCCACGATCACCACCGTGTCGCCATAGGTAACGAGCACGCTGCCCGCCGCCTGCTTGGCCAGAAATCCAGTCTCGATGGCGAGCACCTGGTCGCCAATTTGCCGTTCAACTCGCTGCTTCAAGGTTCGTCCCGTCCTTCCCTCAAGCCCGCGGAAGTGGCGGCACTTTACATGTGCCAAACCGAGTCGCGGGCATGCCGTATTTCAGCCAGGGCAACGATGCCCCAACCGACCTTGCCCAGGATCTCTCGCCGCGAGACCACCGGAGCACCGGCACGCGGAAGAGATCACTCAATCAACGCCATCCGCCGCCTGTGGCGGGGGGCCGCTACTTACGTATGCCCAGCGTCTGGATGATGTCGAGATACCGCTGCGGGGCAACCCGCTTGAGATAATCAAGAAGACGCCGGCGCCGGCTTACCATAGCCAGCAGGCCCCGCCGGCTGGCGAAGTCTTTGGAGTGCTTCTTGAAGTGGTCGGTGAGGTGCGTGATCCGCCCGGTCAACAGGGCGATCTGAATCTCCGCGGACCCAGTGTCGGCGGCTCCGCGCCGATGGGCACCGATCAACTCTTGCTTGCGTTCTTTCGTCAGCGACATCAGCCGTTTTCCACCCACGACGGGCGGCATTGATTGTTGGATCGAAGGATTCGGGCAGTGTAGCGGCGGGCCTGCGGATTGCAACAGCCTCTTGTGTGGGGGCTGTCAGCCCGCGGGGATTTCCCGTGTTGCGGCCGGCCGAGAGGCACGATTCCGGCCGGTTCCGTTGGGCGTGTGCACCACGTCCCAGGCCAGTCCGAGCCGCTCGAGCGTCACGATCGCCCAGTAGGTGGGATCAAACTCCCACCACTTGTGACCGTGGGCGGCCATCCGCTGGTAGGCGTGATGGTTATTGTGCCAGCCCTCGCCGAACGCGAGCAGGCCCACCCACCAGAGGTTCCGCGAGTCGTCGGTGGTTTCGTAGTTGCGGTAGCCCCACATGTGGGAGGCCGAATTCACCAGCCACGTGATGTGGAACACGATCACCATCCGCACCGCCAGGCCCCAGATGAGCCAGGAAATGCCGACGTCGCGGCCGTAGAAATACCAGCCTGAAGCGAGCAGCGCCACGCCGATCAGAATGTGCCACAGCAGGAATGTGACATGCAGGAAATAGACGCCGCGATCACGGGCGAGATCGGGGGCCCAGCGCTTGGTGTGGGCGGCGAGTTCCGGACCGGAGTGCCGCGGGAAAATCCAGAGCATATGGGCCCACATGCCGCCGTGCCGTGGGGAGTGGGGGTCGCCTTCCTGGTCACTGAAGGCATGGTGTTTGCGGTGGTTTGCCACCCAGATGAGCGCGGAGCCCTCGCCCGAGATTCCACCCAGGAGGGCAAAGAAAAACCGCATCGGAGCGGATGTCTGGAAGCTGCCGTGCGTGAGCAGGCGGTGATAGCCGAGGCAAACGCCCAGGCCGCCGGTAACCCAGTAGAGCGCCAGGCAGATGGCCAGCCCAGACCAGGTGAAGTAAAAGGGTGCGGCGAGCGCTGCCAGGTGCACCCCGCCAATCCAGACGACGGTGGGCCAGTCGAGGTCGGCCCAGTGGGCGGCCGGTCCCTCGCGGCGGGGTTCCGTGCGACCGCCCTCAGCTTCGCTTGCGGTCGCGGCCGTCGGGTCATGAATCGCCGAGCGTCCGAAACTGTCGTCGAGGGCCGTCGAGGAGGCGAGGTCGACCGGTCTGTCGAGCAGCGGCGTGGAGGGAGGGGGCGTCATTGCTCGGGGGCTCCTAAGAGATGAACGTGTGGAGGTGAGGCGTGAAGGCAAAGCTACTGTTGTCGAAGAATAGCCGGAACTCAGACCCCGGGTACTCTCGCAAAGGGACGGGATTCTGGGCAGTGGCGGCCGGTCAGTTTCCGGTCGGGGCCGTGTCAAGATTGCGTCAGAATCGCTTCCCGTCGTCGGTGGTGGCAGGTTGGGGTGGCGACGACGGCAGCACTGACATGAGCCACGCCCCCGGGCCGGCGGTGGGGCCGTAGGTGGTGCCGGGAGACGAGAATAGCCAGGCGACGCGGTCGGCGGTCACCGCGCCGGAGGGCGGGGCGAGGAGCACCTCACCGCGAGATGTCGCCAACCCGGCGGGGAGTTTGGCGTTGGGCTGCACCTGCACGCCATGGGGGCCGACCGCCACGATGCAGGCCGCTGCGTCGAACTCGAGCATCTCGGCGGGGCCGACCCGCGCGGCAGCGGGGCCGGGACGGGCGGCCAGCGCGAGCACGACGCGGTCGAACAGCCGGCGATCGATCCGGCCGCCTGTCGTGGTGCACTCGACGAGGGCATCGCTCACACGCCCCTCCGCCCAGGCGAGGCGGCTGATGTCGACGGTGGCGGTGCCCTCGGCCCGGTCGCCGAGTGCGGCCGCCGCCGGGGCCAGGTCGAGGCCTGTGATCCGGCCGCGGGCTATTCCCTCCCAGCCGCTCGATGTGAGTGCCGCGTGAAGCGTGCCGGTGACCTGCGCGTCGGCCTTACCCGTGGTTGGGCCGCGGGACCCGCCTCCGGTCGCGCGCATGATGAGTGACAACGGGACCGGCTCCACGCAGGTGGCGTCGATCTCAAAGCGAACCGCGGAGCCGTGGTCAGCGGCGGGGTGCTTGACAATCCGCACCTCGTCGGCGGACGGTCCGCGGCGGACGATTCGAATCGCCCGCGAGCCGTCGATCGCGACGCACTCCACGCGGAGCGGCACGGCCGAGGCCGCAGTGGCGTCTGCGTTGGGGAGGCCAGTCGGTTCGGCCCAGGAAAAGTCGGCCACCTCGATGATGAAGGCCCGGCGAAAGCGGACGGCGTCGTCGAGCCAGCGGCGGGCGAGGTCGACCGCCACCGCCGCCGTGCCGGCGTCAGCGCCCAGCCGAGCGATCCGCAGCCGGTCCTCGTCGGCCGACGACTCGATCTCGAGTAGCGGCAGTTCGATCGAAGGCCGGTCGCCGGCGGCCGCAATGACGCAACCGCGAGCCCGGATCACGCCGGGGCGGGGATACTCGACGCTTCCCACGCTCAGGGGTACGCCAACCGCCTCCTGCCAGCGCCGCTCGACCGCGGCCCGATGGCTCCCGCTGTGCAGATAGGTCGCCCAGGCCAGCAGCGCAAGTGTCGGCGCGAGCCCCGCGGCCAGAAAGACCAGCCGGGCGCGGCGGATGCGGGCAGTGGAGCGGGCGACGAACATCCTTGTCCTCGGGGCTCGAGTCGGAGTCGGGATCGGCTTCCCGCTGCTGCGATTGGGAGCCGACGGCGACGTTAGCGGCTGCGGGCCAGTTCGTGGTACAGCGACCAGCGGGCCTTCATCTCCTCGATGCTGTCGCCGCCAAATTTGTCGACGAGCGCCTGGGCGACCGTGAACGCGACGACGTTCTCCACGATCACGCTGCAGGCGCTGACCGCGCAGACATCGCTCCGCTCGTAGGCGGCCTCCTCGGGCTCTTTCGTGGTGAGGTTCACGCTGCCGAGCGGCCTGCGGAGCGTGGCGATCGGCTTCATGGCGGCACGGACAACGAGCGGCTGACCGTTGGTGGTGCCCCCCTCGAGGCCGCCGGCATTGTTGGTGGGCCGGGTGAAACCCTGGGTGGGCCCGGCGGCCGCGGCGGCGTCGTAGCCGATGGGATCATGCACCTCGGAGCCGCGGCGGCGGGCCGCCTCAAAGCCCATCCCGATCTCGACCCCTTTAATTGCCTGAACAGCCATGACCGCCTGGGCGACGAGGCCGTCGAGCTTGAGGTCCCACTGGGCGTGGGTGCCCAGGCCGATCGGCAGCCCGGTCACGCGGGCCTCGACCACGCCGCCGAGCGTGTCTCCCTCCTTGCCGACTCGGTCGATGAGGGCAGCGACCTCGTCGTCGCGTTCGGGATGGAGCGAATAGATGCTGCTCGAGTCGCGGGTGGTGCGGAGTTCCTCGAGCGTGCCGGCCCGGTCGCCGAGGACCACGCCGCCGAGCTCCGTAACCCAGCCGGCCACCTCGATGCCGAACACCGCGAGCAGTTGGCGGGCGAGGGCCCCGGCGGCCACGCGGGCGGCTGTCTCCCGGGCACTGGCCCGTTCGAGCACGGCCCGCACGCCGCCGAGATGCTTGACGGCGCCGGCCAGATCGACGTGGCCGGGCCGCGGGCGGTCCACCTCTTCGAGCCGCTCGAGCTTGGCGTCGCGGTTGATCACCTCGAGGGCCAGCGGGCTGCCCAGGGTAACGCCCTTCCAGAGGCCGGAGAGAAACGTGACGGTGTCGGTCTCGATTCGCTGCCGGCCGCCGCGGCCGTAGCCTCCCTGGCGGCGCTGCAGTTCCGCATCGAGAGCCGCGGTGTCGACGGCGAGGCCCGCGGGAAAGCCGTCCACAAGGGCGACGAGGGCAGGGCCGTGGGATTCGCCGGCGGTCCAGTAGCGGAGCATGTGCGGGGCCAGATGGAGAAGTGTAGAACCAAATCCGATCTTAGTTCGCGGCCGCCTCCCACCCTAGAGCGGAAACCTAGAGCGGAAA
>JBBEEF010000072.1:2903-16684 GCA_040880915.1 Pirellulales bacterium | reverse complement strand
CCTAGAGCGGAAACCTAGAGCGGAAAAAGGGGACATCCCTCGGTTCCTGGCCGCCAGAAGCGGCACGGCCTGATTGGATTTCATTGGCCGAGGTGGTTCGCAGAAACGGGGACAGTCCCCTTTTTAGGGTCGGCCGGTGAGCAGCCGGCAGGCGTCGAGATATTTTTCGCGGGTTTTGGCGACGATATCAGCTGGTAGTTCGGGCGGTTCGCTCGCCTTGTCCCAGCCGCTGGTCTCGAGCCAGTCGCGGACAAACTGCTTGTCGAAGGAGTCGGGCACGCGGCCGTGGCCCGCGTCGGCGGCCGGCCAGAACCGGGAACTGTCGGGCGTGAGCACCTCGTCGACCAGGATGAGCGAGCCATCGGGCAGCCGGCCCCACTCGAACTTCGTGTCGGCGAGCAGAATCCCCCGCGCGGCTGCGTGCTCCGCGCCCCGGGCGTAGACGGCGAGGCTTCGGTCGCGGAGCTCGGCGGCGAGGCCGGCGCCCACTGCGGCCACCATCACGTCGAAGGAGACATTCTCGTCGTGACCGCTCGCCGCCTTCGTGGCGGGGGTGAAGATCGGCTCGGGCAGCCGGTCGCCCGGGCGGAGGCCCGCGGGCAGCGGCACGCCGCAAACGGTGCCCGCGTGACGGTATTCGGCGAGTCCCGAGCCGGCGAGCCAGCCGCGCACGACGCACTCGAAGGGGATCACCTCCGCCCGCTTGACGAGCATCGTGCGGCCGCGAAGTGGCTCGCGATCGATCTTTGCGGGCAGCCCCATCGCGTCGACGTCGGTCGTGAGCAAATGATGGGCTATGGGTTCGGGGCCGCTGGCGAGCAGGTCGAACCAGAAGGCCGAGATGGTCGTGAGCACACGGCCTTTGTCGGGGATCGGCGTGGGCAGGATCCAGTCGAAGGCGCTGATCCGGTCGGTGCTCACGATCAAAAGCGCGTCGCCGAAGGCTGGCGATGTGAAGCGGTAGCAGTCGCGGACCTTCCCCCGCAGTGGAGCCCCGATGGGCAAATTCGTGGTGGTGACGGGCGGGGCGACGGTCATGGAAGTGGTTGTACGAGCCCAGCCGGCCACGTCCAACGGCCGGCGGTCTTCCCGGGCGATCCGGCGGGGCATTGGAGAGGCTGGCATGCGCGGGCGGTGATCAGCAGAAGTCGCGAGACATCCGCGGCAGGGCCGTTCTGGCGGGAGCTGCGGGCGGGTCGGAGGCAGTGCGTTTGGCAGCTCCCACCCCGATCGCCCCCTCGAGCTTCGTCGCCACCACGTGCACGACCGCGCCCCGCCTTTGGATTCGCCCCTCGACCAGCAGCACCGCCGCGCGACGGGCGGCGTGGTCGGTGGCACTCCAAACGTCGGGACGGACAACGATGTTGGCCGCACCTGTCTCATCCTCGATCGTGAGAAAGAGTATCCCCTTGGCGGTGGCAGGCCGCTGCCGCACAAGCGTGATGCCGGCCACCCGGACGCGACGGCCCTCCGGCAAGTCGGCGGCCGCGGCGATCTCGAGAACGTCTCGTGCCGCGAGCTGCTCTCGCTCGAATGTGAGCGGATGGCCCTCGAGCGAAAGGCCACCGGTGCGGTAGTCGGCGATCACCTCCTCCTGCGGCGTCATCAGGGGGAGTCCGTCGGCTTCTTCTTCGTCGTCGTCGAGTTCGGCCAGCAGCGGCCTGCGCTGTGGCCGCTCCTGGCATTGCATCGCCTCCCAGACGGCCCGTCGCCGGGAGAGGCCGAGCGAGGCGAGTGCGCCGGCCCGGGCGAGGTGCAGGAGCGTCTCGCGGTCTATTGTGGCCCGCCGGGCCAGGTCTCTGGGCAGCCGGAAAGGGCCGTTATGGCGGGCGGCCACGATCCGCTGCCCCTCCGCCTCGCCGAGCCCGTAGACCTGCTCGAGTCCCAGTCGTAGCGTTGGCTGCTCACCCGCCGACTGCCGCACTTCGAGCGTGGCATGCCAGTCGCTCGCGTTGACGTCGGCCGGCAACACCCGCACGCCGTGGGCCCGGGCGTCACGGACAAGCTGGGCCGGGGCGTAAAACCCCATCGGCTGGCTGCCCAAGAGGGCCGCGGTGAAGGCCGCCGGATGGTGGCACTTGAGCCAGGCCGAGACGTAAACCAGAAGTGCAAAACTCGCCGCGTGCGACTCGGGGAAGCCGTATTCGCCGAAGCCGCGAATCTGGTTGAAGACCTGCTCGGCAAACTCTCGCGCGAGCCCGCGGGCGAGCATCCCGTCCACAAGCTTCCGGTGAAACTCATCGATCACGCCCGGCCGCCGCCAGGCCCCCATCGCCCGCCGGAGCTGATCGGCCTCGCCGGGTGTGAACCCGGCCGCCACCACCGCCAGCCGCATCGCCTGCTCTTGAAAGAGCGGCACGCCGAGCGTTTTTTCCAAGACCTCGCGGATCGCGTCGTTGGGGTAGCTGACGGGCTCCTCGCCGGCCCGCCGCCGCAGATAGGGATGAACCATGTTTCCCTGAATCGGCCCCGGCCGCACGATCGCCACCTCGATCACAAGGTCGTAGAAACACTGCGGCTTGAGCCGCGGCAGCATGCTCATCTGGGCCCGGCTCTCGATCTGAAACACACCCACCGTGTCGGCCCGTGAGATCATCTCGTAGACGGCTGGGTCTTCGGCCGGCACGGTGGCCAGGGTGAGCTGCGGGCCGCCGGCAGCCGCGACGAGATCGAAGGCCCGGTGGATCGCCGTGAGCATGCCGAGTGCGAGGCAGTCCACTTTCAGGATCCCGAGTTCGTCGAGGTCGTTTTTGTCCCATTGCACGATCGTGCGGCCCGGCATCGTGGCCGGTTGCACGGGCGCAAGATCGGTGAGCCAGTCCTGGGTCATCACCATCCCGCCGACGTGCTGCCCCAGGTGCCGCGGAAAGCCGACGAGCTGGCCGACGAGCGACACGAGCCTCGTGCCGGTGTCGCTCACGGGGTCGAGCCCCGCTTCGGCCAGCCGCGTCGGCAGCTCCGCAACTGAATCACCTACGTCGAGCAGGGTGGCCAGCGCATCGACCCGGTCGAGCGAGAGGCCGAGCGACTTGCCCACGTCGCGGACGGCCGACCGCAGACGATACGAGATCACCTCGGCGGTCATCGCGGCCCGGTCGCGGCCGTAGGTCTCGTAGATGTATTGGAGCACCTCCTCGCGGCGGTGGTGCTCGAAGTCGATGTCGATGTCGGGGGCCTCGCACCGCTCCCGGCTCACAAACCGCTCAAAGAGCACGTTCATCCGGGCCGGGTCGACCGACGTGACTCCGAGGCAGTAGCAGACCGCCGAGTTGGCGGCCGAGCCGCGGCCCTGGCAGAGGATGCCCCGCCGCCGGGCGAATCGCACGATGTCGAAGACGGTGAGGAAGTAGGCCTCGTAGCCCAGTTCGGCGATCAGGGCGAGCTCGTGGGTAACCAGCTCGCGAACCTTCTCCGGGATCCCAGCGGGATACCGCTTGTGGGCTCCCTTCCAGGCGAGATGCGCAAGCTGCTCGCTTGCCGTGCGGCCCGGTGGCACGGTGGCGGCGGGATACTCGTACTTGAGTTGGTCGAGCGAGAAGGTGCAGCGGGCGGCAATCTCGGCCGATCGCTCGACCGCGTCGGGCAGGGCCGCGAACCGCTCGGCGATCCGCCACCGTTCGTGGAGGTGCCGCTCGCCGTTGGCCAGCAGCCTGCCACGGATGCCCTCCACCGTGCCGCCGTGGCGGGTGGCCGTGAGCACGTCGAAGAGGGGCAGCCGACTCCGTTCGTGGTAGCGGACGTCGCCGGCCGCCGCGAGCGGCACGCCGGCGAGCCGGGCGACGCGGCTGAACCACTCGAGCCGCTCGGTGTCGTCTCCTCCGAGGGCCACTTCCGCCAGGGCCCACATCCGCTCGTCGAAGATCCACCGCCAGTGGGCGAGCTGCTCGGTGGTGTCGCGGAGGCGGTCGTTGTCGAAGGGGCCGCCGTGGTCGCCGCGGCCAAACGCCGCGAGCGGCACGCCGGCCAGAAGGCCGTGGGCATGCCGGGCGATGTCGTCGCAGGTGAGGAGGCAGGCGCCCGCGGTGCGACCGGCCGGCTCGTCGTCGTCGTCGGCGTCGTCGGCGTCGTCGGCGGGCCGTGGTGCACCTCGCCGGCCCGACGATTCCGCGGCCACCTCTGCCGCCCGCGTGTAGCCGTGGGTGAGCAGCCGGCAGAGGTTTGAATAGCCGGCTCTATCGGCGGCCCAGACGATGATCGGCGCGGCATCCACCGGCTCGAGCTGGGCCCCGACCACAAGCTTGATCCCCGCCTGCTTGGCGGCCCCGTGGGCCCGCACGATCCCTGTGAGTGTGGCTCGGTCGGTGATCGCGAGCGCCTCGTAGCCGAGTGCCGCCGCGCGGCCCACGAGCTCCTCGGGATGCGAGGCTCCCTGCAAAAAGGAAAAATTGCTCGTGCAATGGAGCTCGGCATACGGCCATGCGTTGTGGGTCATCGTCGTCATCTCCTCAGGCAAACACTCCGTGCAAAAACCAATTGCCACCCCGTGAACTCCGCGCTTCCCGGCCGCCGAGCCGGCGGAAGAGCCAGAACCGCGCTCCCGACTCCGTCTCCACGATGTAGTAGTCGCGGCGCACCGTCGGGCCCCGCCACCAGGCCGTCTCGATCCGCTCCGGGCCGTGGGCCTCGGCGACCTTGTGCACCACGCCGCCGAGCCGAAACCGCAGCGGCGGTCCGTCGGGCGCGACGGCGATCAGGCCAGCCTGCAAGGGCTCAAGCGGCACCGGCCGCGGTGGCATCCAGACGGGCCGTCGGCCGGCGGCCCGCAGCGCAGGGCCGGCGCTCCCGCCTGCGGCCGGGCGGCCGGGCGGCGTGGCGATCCAGGCATGCTCGGGCTGGGCATCGGCCACGGGCCGGGGCTCATACACGGCCGGCCTGCCGAGGCGGCCGGCGAGCCGGTCGAGCAGGAGCGACACCTCGGCGGCCCGCGACTCGGCCGCCTGTCGGGAGCTGCCATCGGAGGCGGTGTCGAACAACGGCCGCTGCCGGCATTCGACCGGCCCCGTGGCCACCACCTCGACGGCGACCGCTTCGATCTCACGGGGCAGTTTCATCCGGCCCATCCGCAGCCGCACGAGCTCGGTCAGGTGGCGTGGCGACGTGCTCGGCCGAAACAGGCCCGCGTCGATCACCGTGGGCGCGGCCGTGGTCGCTCCCGGCGACGTCGCCGGCTCAAACCGCACCTGCAGCAACACGATTCCTTCGCCCCGCGCGGCCAGCGGCGTCGTGCATTGACGAACAAGGCCTTCGAGGAGCGTGGCGATCGCGGCTTCGTGAACGGAGGCGAGCGACAGGGGCAGTTCGAAGGCATGCGCGGCCTGCGGCAGCTCGATGCCACGAGGCGGCATGATCGGCTCGGCCCGGGCGCCTGTGAACTCTGCCAGCCGCTCGGCCACACCCGCCGGAAACCGCGCCGCCAGGCTCTTGGCCGGCAGTCGCAAGACGCCGCCAACGGTGTCGATGCCGACCTCGCGAAGCATGTCGATGGCGGCCGGCTCCAGCCGCAGGGCCTCGAGCGGCAGCCCGGCGAGCACCGCGGCCTCACCCCGAGCGAGCCGCTGCGCCCCCGGTGGCACAACAGCCCAGCGGCGATGACCGCGGCCCGATCGCACCCGCGCAACCACCGCGGCCGGGCTCATCTCCGGCTCGGCCGCGCGGCTTGGCTCCGCTCTGGCCACCAGATTGGTGTGGTGCGCCGCGGCCCGGGCCGCCGCCGGCGTGTCGGCGATCGCTACGCGGGCGTGCAGGCCACGGGCCGCGAGCGTCCAGGCGGCCGTGCGGGCAAGCGGCCCCTCGCCGCCGAAGAAGCCGGCCGTGCCCGTGACGTCGAGGTGGAGGCATTCGGGCGTGGTCACCCCCTCCGGGTCGACAGTTCGTCGCCCCGCCGGCATCGATTCGATGCCCACCAGCGGTGCAAATCGCCGGCAGGTGCGGGCCAGTTGCCCGAGCGCTTCCGCATCGGCTGCGGAATCGTCGGCATCGATCTCGGCGGCATGGCAGGCCGCCGAGCCGTAGGCCAACGCCAACACAGCCATCGCCTCGGCCAGCGACATGCCCGGCCGGATCGCCGCCCGCCGGCGCTTCGGCGGCTCAGCCCAAGCCCATGACATCACTATCATAAGTCCGCGCTTTTCCCGGCGGCAGACAAACACCGGCCGCTTCCGCCACTCGGGCTTCTCGACGAGCCGCCGCTGCACCGGCCAGCGGGGCAGCCAGATTGTCATGATGCGCGATATGACACACCTCCCTCGCCGTCGGTGGGCTGGCCTGCCGACCAGTTGCCGGAGCGGTTGCGCAAAGCTCGCGGGCCGAAGTCTCGGGCTACTCCGCGAGCCGCACCGCGAGCCGATGAGCTCTCACGGCCCCGCGCAAGATCGAGCACCGTCTCGGTGATCATCTCATCGCTACCCGCGCTCCAGCTGCCGCCAACTCGCTCCAGCTGCAGCCGCCGCTCGAGGAGCGTGCCACCGGGGAGCGGCGAGATGGCGAGCCTGGCCTCGGCCCAGGAGGGCTCACCCGCGGCCGCCGCCGGCCGCACGAGCAGGCCGACCGCGCCGCTCTTTCGGGCCGCGAGCTGCCAGCGTCGCATCGCGGTGGTCCACTGAGCAGTGGGCCGCGGGCGGGCGGCGCTGCTCTGGCCGGCCGGCAGCAGGCCGCTGTACACGTGGGCCTTATCGCTCTGCTGCCGCACCACCGACCGTGGCCAGGCCACCACCGCGGCCACGCCCTGGCACCGCAAGGCCTGATCAATCGCCCAGATTTCGTCGGCATCGTGGGAGGGGCGGGCCACGACGAGCTGCCGCGAGTCGCCGAGCCAGGGCATCACGGCCGGCGGATAAAACCAGCCGGCCCGATCGACGACCACGATCGTGCGCGGCCCGGCACTGGCGCCGGCCAGCCGGCAGGCGACCGCCAGGGCAAGGGAGACCGCTCCGGCCCCACCGGCCACATCGCCGGCCGTGGCGTTAGCGCCGGCGAGCAACTCGACAAGGCTGCCCCGGCGCAGGCCGCCTGCGGGGAGCAACCAATCGACCGCGGCAAAGCCGCTCGCCACCACCTCGCGGGCATCCTGCCGACCGGCAAGCTCACCGCCGCTGAGAAGCCCCGTGGCCGCAAGCCCCGGCGGAAAGAGCCCCGGCCGCGAGCGGACCGCTTGGACGAGGCCCGCGGCAGCGGCTGCCGCCGAGACAGATGCTTGCGGGGGGGCGGGTGCCAAGCTGATCGTGACCATGACCGGGCCTCGTGGTTCAGGTGGCGGCCGCGGGCCGGCTGCCGGATGACGGGGTGTATACGAGTGTACACTATATGATTGCTCCGGGGCTGTCAACCATCCCGCCGGCAGGTTTTTTCGCGGCCGTTTTCGCCGGCTCTCACGACGTGACGGGAGCCCGACTTCGAAGACTTCGTACGGTTACTCGAAGCCAGTCGCGCTCAATACACCTTCGTCGGCGGATCTGCCGTCGCGTTTCATGGCTTTCCCCGGTTCACAGAGTTGACGAGCGGCGGCCGGGCGAAGATCTCGGCGGCTGTAGGCAACTTCACCCCCGGCGGTCTCTTGCCCCCAGCCATCTTGAGGAACTCTGAATCCCGATCAATCAACCTATCAGCATCTTTTATGTCCTTGGCATCCGGAAGGTCACCGACCGCGGCCATGTAGATCCCGGCGGCGTGCTTCTTGATTGCCCTTGCCTCATCCGCCGATACGAATTTCTTCTGCTCTGCCAGAGTGCACCAATACTCAGCGAGTCGAAACATGTCGCCGGCCCCGGCGGTCGGGTTGGCTGCCTCCAGATCAAGCTGCTTTTTCGCCGTGTTTCAGAGTCCGAACGCCCCGCTCTTGGTAAGAAAAGGCAGGCCGTTCTTCTCGTTCTGGTGCTTGAAGCACCAATGCCGGCCGAGGTCGTTGTTGGCGGCCGTACTGCTGGGGTATCGCCTGTCTTTCTCCTCTGCCGGAGCGGCTCGTTGCTCGTAGTTGACCGGCAGCTTTTTGCCGCCGCCGCCACTTCAGGCGAAAAGCATCAAGAGCCCCGCCAACGCGATCACAGCCGCAGCGACGGTCAGGATCATCCCCGTCGAAGCCTGCTTGGATTGCCTGCGCGACATCCTTCTTTTCCGCATCGTGCTGGAAATGGGCTTGAACGCCTCAAGTTCCTCTTCAGTCACAAGACGGGTGCCATTCGGCAGAGATTCAACGTCGGCCTTGATGTGCTCCTCGATATCCACGTCGCTCGCTACCGAGCGGCGTTGCCGGCGGGCCTCGTCGAGCATCCAGAGAGCGCCCAGATCGTCGGCCACCCTCATCGCGGTCTGGCACTTTGGGCATTTTCCTCTCTCGCCCGCGGCGGTCACCGGGAGTTTCAGAATTGTTGAACACCTAGGGCAAAGTAACCGGGTGACGTCAGGCTCGTCGGCCAGCAGCGGCACGTCGCGCAGAACCTGATAGGCGAACTCCCGGCAGGTGCTGAACCGCTCCCCGGGGTTCTTGGCGAGGCCCCGGTGGACGGCCTCAACCAGCGAGGAGGGCAGCCCGCGGACCGCCCGATCGAGCCTCGGCGCTAGCATGGTCGTCACCTCCACGACGATGTGGGCGGTGGTGCCGGTGAACGGCCGGCTGCCGGTGAGCATCTCATAGACGGTTACGGCCAGAGCGTATTGGTCGACGCGGCCGTCGAGGGCGTGCTTGGGGGAGAAGAGTTCCGGGGCCATGTAGTCGGGGGTGCCGATGCCCATGCTGGTGGCGGTGAGGGTGTGCTCCCGGTCGAACGACTCGCTCTCCTCGATGATCTTGGCGATCCCAAAGTCGCCCAGAAATGACCCCCAGAACGCGTCGAAGAAGATGTTGGCTGGCTTAACGTCGCGGTGGACCACGCCGCTGTCGTGCACATGGTCGAGGGCGTTGGCCAGGGCTGGCAGCCAGAGATGGAGCATGCCGGGCGGATTGGGGCGGGTCTTGCGGTCTTCATCCCGCAGTCGCCTGTCGGAGAGTGAGCCGCCGGGGAGGAACCGCATCACCACATAAGGCAGCCCCTCATGCTCGCCGACATCGACAATCGGCACGATGTGGGGGTGTGAGAGCCCCTGGAGGAGCCGGATCTCGCGGTCGAATCGCTCGGCAAACGTGGGATCCTCGAGGAAGGCCTTCTTCGGCATCTTGATGACGACCGGAACTTCCTCCTCCTCGTGCCAGGCACGATAGGCCACGCCCATGCCCCCGGCCCCGAGGCGGGAGATGATTCGGTAGCGGCCGGCGATCGTGACGCCGATCAGCTCGTCGGCATTCTGCTTGTTGTTACTCATCGCAGCCAATCCACGAGGAACCCAGGCAGCGTGGAAGCCACGTCGTCAAACCTCTTCTTCGAGACGAATCGCAGAATGATGAGTGTTGCTGGCAGGGCACAGAATCCCCCGAAGACGATCGCGATCATCGTTACGGCTGGGTTACTCGGGGGCGCCGACAGCGTCGGGATGCGCCGGGGCCGCACCACCGATGGAACCCGCTCGCCCGGCAGCAGGTCGTCGAGCAGGTCGCCCATGTCCTCAAAGATCGTCGGTGGCAAAACGGGCTGCGGCGGGGGAGCGACAGAGGGAGAAGGTGGCTGCAGCGGCCGAGGCGGTGCTGCTGCCCCGTTGGATTGAATCGGCGTCGCCTTAGGCTGGGCACGCTCCGCAATGGCCGGTTCGCTCGCTCTCACCCTGAAGGTCACCTTGCAGCCGCGGCAGCGGATCGTCTTGCCGGCGAAGGACTCCTTCATCCGGAACGTGCGGCCGCACTGGGGGCAACTTCGCGCGTCGTGGCCGTCGATCACACAGGGGATGGCCAGGGGCGGGAGCGACTCGTCGAGGCCAGAGAGGCTCTCCTGCGGCCCGATAGGTCCCAGAGGCACACTCGTGGTGTCGTGCGGCACATGGAAGATCCCCCGGCAACCGCGACAGCGGATCTTCTTGCCCAGGGCCAGCGGGGTGACCTGAAACAACCGGTCGCAGTGGGGGCAGGCGAGAACTTCCAAGGGGCTCGACCACCGGCGTGAGAAGCAAAAGCCCGTGAAAATCACGGGTCGAACCGCTACTCTACTCTCTCACCCGCATGAGGGAACAGCCCGCCTCAACCGGGCCCCTCGCACCCTATGAGGCCGATTCCCGATGGCTGACGAATCCTCGATCTCGGACGATCCCGGCACGATCCTCGATTCCTACAAGAGCGCGCTTAAGCGGATGCCGCCCCACTCGCCGGCGTTCATCCCCGCCGCTCGGCCAGCCCTGGTGGTCGAGGAAGTGCTCTACAAGTCGCCCTACCGCTGGAAGGCACCCAGGATTCTGATCTGCGAAGACGATTCCCTCGATGAGGGCGAGGTCGTCCATGTGCGGTCCGACAAGATTCTGATCGGCCGCACCAAGGGAGACATCGTGATCGGCCATGACGTCGCCATGTCCGGAGCCCATGCGGAAATCGTGAGGAAGGACTCGGGCGGCCGGCATGCCTGGGTACTGAAGGACCTCGGCAGTTCAAACGGCACCCTGGCCAGGGCCAAGACGGTAACACTCCAGCCCGGCAGCACGGTTCTGTTGGGGTCCAAACGCTACCGCTTCGAGCAGGCTGGCGGGGCCCAGCCCCCAGCCGGTGACGGCGACGAGCCGGGCACCACATTGCTCGCCGACCTCGGGCGCACCCCCGCCGACGCCCTGCCGGCATTCGTCGAGAGCGGTACCTCGAGCGATCCATCAGCGGCAAGGCACCCGTTCAAGACGACCCGGATCAACATCGGCCGCCCCGGGCTGGGTAACGACATTGAAATCGACGACCTCTGCCTGGCGGGTGTTCACGCGGTCGTGACGAGAGACTTTACCGGCGTCTGGCAACTCGTGGCACAGCCGTCGGTCAACGGGGTCTGGGTAAGGGTCGACCGGATCCCGCTTGTCGACAACTGCCTGTTTCAGTGCGGCGAGCAACGGTTTCGGTTTCTGGTTTAAGTGGATCGGCGAAGGGAATCCCAACTCTCGATTTCTCGCCCAGTTTCGTAGTCACAGCGGAGGTGTGGAATGGCGGCGGATGACGGGCACGACGCCAGTACGCCTGGCCGCGGAGGCTCTCTGTGGTACGGCTTTGTGCGAGGCGTCTGGCTCTTTCTGGGGTGCATAGCGCTCTGTGTCGCAGGCGTTTCCGCTCTGGTTTTAGGCCGTTCGGATTGGATCTCAGTGGCCTCCGTTCGCTGACGAAGCAGAGTGCCGAGATCGTGGCCGAATCCGATGGGCCGATCCCCTGCGGGCGTTGGCCAACCACCGAGGTAACGCGCTTTCGTTCGGTCGCCTCGTTGCTATGCCGGACGACGTGGCGGCGATGTTCGGCTCGCGGTCCACGCGGCTCTTCCTCCCGAGCTTGCGTGAGGTGTCGCCGGAAGGGATGGCGGCGCTCAAGCGAAATCCGAATGTAATTTTGTCGGCTGGCGACAAGGTTGATCCCGGATGACACCAGAGCCCGTCAATGACGGGACGTCATGGGTTTGCCGATGCGGTCGAGCTCAAAGCCAGGGCTTCGGAGAGGAGCCAGATAGGAGGGAGCGAGCAGGCCGAAGTCGGTCGAAAGATAACCCGAAACCAGGACGTTGGGGCCGTAAGGCATCGTCCCGGCTTTCCCGCTTGCCAAGCACCATGGCCCCTCACGGCCGCCGCCGCCACCAGGCGGCGAGCAGGCTGCCAAGGACGGAGTGCACGAGCGCCGAGATCGCCCCGGGCACCGCCGTGAGCGGTTCGGCTGCGAAGTGTCGCCGGGCCAGCACCACGCCCAGACCGGAGTTTTGCATGCCGGTCTCGATCGAGATCGTGCGGGCCGTCACGATCGGAAACCCGAGCAGCCGGGCGAAGCCGTAGCCCACGGCGAAGCCCGCGGCATGCACGAGCACAATCGCGGCGAGCAGGCGGAGGCCGCTCTCCCGCACGGTCGCCGCGTTCTGGCCGATGATGCTGCCGCAGACAAGCGCGATCAGAAGCACGCTCACCAGCGGTGCCGCGGGCAGCACACCCCGCACGACGGCCGGCGCGAACCGGTTGAGGATCACACCCGCGGCCACCGGCAGAACCACCACCTGCACCGTCGAAACAAAGAGCCCGAGCGTGTCGACCTCGACGAATCGGCCGGCGAGCGCCTGCGTCAAGAGCGGCGTGAGGGCGACGGCCGCGAGCGTCGAGCAGGTGGTCATCACAACCGAGAGGGCAACATCAGCCCGGGCGATGTAGGCGACGACGTTGGACGCGGTGCCACCGGGGCAGCAGGCGACGAGGATCAGCCCTACGGCAAAGGGTGTTGGCAGCCCGAAGGCCGTCGCGATCCCCCAGCCTGCCAGGGGCATGATGAGAAACTGCGCGATCACGCCGGCGACCACCGCCAGCGGCCGCGTGGCCACCCGCGTGAAGTCGGCGAGCGAGAGCGTCATCCCCATGCCGAGCATGATCACCGCCAGCCCCGCGACGATCAGCGGCCCGTGAAACCAAGTGAAGAGTTCTGGTGCGACCAGCGCCAGGCCGCAGGCCCCCGCCACCCAGATCGGGAAGGCATTGGCGAGCCGTTCAAGCGGGCTGGTAACGGCTGGGGGCATGGGCGAACGTCTCGAGTGGTGCGGCCACCATGCCGCTTCGGGCTCCGGTCGCGGAGTGCCCGGGCCACGTGGGGCCAGTAGCATAAGGCGATCGCCCCACCCGAAAAACCGAAAACGATGCTGCCCGACATCACCTGCCGCCGCGTGGCCGTCGCGGAGATCATCCCCCTGCGGCACCGGATCCTGCGGCCCGGGCTGCCCCTCGAGGCGGCGGAGTTCGACCACGACCACGACCCGGCCACCCGCCACTACGCAGCCTGCTGTGGCGACACGCCGCTCGCCTGCCTCACGCTCGTCGCCTCCGAGTGGGAGCGGAGGGCGGCCTGGCAGCTCCGCGGCATGGCCACCGACGTGTCGGCGCAGGGCAGGGGCCTCGGCCGGCGGCTGCTCGCAGAGGCGGTGGCCGATGCCCGAGCGACCGAGCCGGACAGGATCTTCTGGTGCAACGCCCGCGTGTCTGCGGCCGGCTTCTACGAGCGGTTCGGTTGGCGGGTTCTGTCGGAGCCGTTCGAGATCCCGACCGCCGGACCGCACGTAAAGATGGTGTTTGGGCACGGCGAGCCGAACGGGGCAGACGATCCTCAATACAAGCTCAAAGCCTCTCCCCGCAAGGATCACCACGAATTCCACGAGTCTTCCCAGGGGTTCAGTGGTGGGTCCGAGGCTGGGGGCAGGCGTGGAGCCAGTGCGTTGGCCCTGCTGCCCGTGGTGGGATTCATCGCGATCGAGCTTGCCTTTCTGGCTGCGGTGCACTTCCTCGGCGGGCCTCCCTGGGTGGCCCTCGCCGTGCTCGCATTTTTTGGGCAGGTGATGGCTGACTTCCGGCTCGCCCCGCTCTTCGGCCTCACCCCGGCGATCCTCTGGGCCGCGGCGCATTTCCTCACCGATAACCGCGAGCTCTTCTTCCCTTACGCCATGACGCTGGCTGTGCACCTTGCCGGGCAGTTCGCCACGCGCGGGCGGCCTGCAGTGGCGGTGGCCGGCGGCCTGGTCGCGGCCGCGTTCCTCGCGATCCGGGTGATGCAGGCCGCCACGCTTCGCGTCTTGGGTGTGGAGGCGGCGGTGACGGCGGTGATTCTCGTGGCGGCGGTCGCCGTGCTGCCGCGGGTCGCCGACCGGCCCTGGGCCAAGGCGGCCGTCACGGCCCTGGCGTCGCTGGCCGCCTTCGCGGGCCTGGCGCTGTGACCTCGCGCA
>JBBEEF010000072.1:0-2803 GCA_040880915.1 Pirellulales bacterium | reverse complement strand
GCCGCCTGGATCGCGGTTGCGGCCGCGCGGGTGTGGGCCGAACCTGTGGCTGCGACCGGTGATGTACCGGCCACCGTCCCGGTTGAGACTGCGGCGGTGACGGGCGTGCCCGCCGACTTTTCAACGTTTCTCGACGGTATCGGCCGCGACGTCTTCGGGCGGCTCGGTTGCACCGACAAGCACTGGCGGCAGATCTCGCCGGCCCTGCACCACCTGACCCTCCAGCATGCCGACGCCCTGGCGAAGCTCGCCGACGACCGACGGGTCGCGACGCTCGCCGCGCTCGCGGCCTTGATCGACTCAAAGCGTGAGGCTGCCGGCACAATACCGGTGCTCGCCCCGGGCCGGACCGTGATCGGCCTGCTCGACCCGGCCCAGGGCCTGGGCCGCAACGAGATCACCGCGATTGCGGATGCCTACGATTGCGAGTCGACCGTGTTCAAGCAGGAGCAGGCCGACCAGACGATCGCCGGGATCGGCGCCGAGTTTCTGGCGGCGGTGACGGCGGCGGTGACGGCGGGCAAACCGACGAGCGTGATCGTTCTGGGCCACGGCCTGCCCACCGAGATCCAGAGTTACCACATCCGCTTCGAGCGGCTGGCCCAGTCGCTCCTTGACGGGGCGGAGGGTTCGGCGGCGGTCGACCTGTCGCGGGTCGTCATCGTCTGCGACGACTGCTTCAGCGCCGACTTCCACATCAATCTCTTGGCTGAAATCGCCAAGGAGGCGGCCCGTCGCGGCCGTCCGCTCGCCTCGCTGCCGGTCTGCATCGCCGGCACCAATCGCAACCGCGTCGGCCACGCTGACGTGGGGGAGAAGTTTGTACCGCACTTCTGGCGGGATGTGATCGAACTCTATTTTATCCGCCGGCCGTTGCCCGAGGCCGTCACGCTCGCCAACTTCTTTGGGAACGTCGACAACATGATGTATGGCTACGGCCGGGCGCCGATCGTGGAGGACGGCCGCGTGGCGGGATACCGTCTCGTCAACCCTGAGCTGGTGCAGGATCCGGTCGTGTTCGTACCGCTCGACGAGGCCGATCTTGTGAAGCTCCGTGAGATCCTCGGGCTGCCGGCCGACGCCCCGCTGCCCCGCTGGCTCGACGTGGGGTGAGCCAGGCTGCGGTCAGGTGCCAAACACCTCGAGCCGGCCGCCCGTGCCGAGGCCCGCGGCGGCCGCGCGGGTGGAGAGTTCATCGAGGGCCCGCCGGCCGGTGTCACCGAGGTCGAGCGTCCACTCGTTCACGTAGAGAGCGACATGCTCCATGAGCACACGGTCGTCGAACTCCTGGGCGTGGGCCCGCATCGTGGGCAGGGCCGCGTCGCGATTGGCCAGGGCCAGCCTGAGCGAGTCGTGGATCGCGTGTTGCAGAGCTGCGATCACCTCAGCCGGGAGTCGGCGGCTCGCCACGATCCCTCCGAGCGGCAGGGGCATGCCGGTTTCGGCCTCCCAGCGGCTGCCGAGATCCTCGACGAGATGGAGGCCGCGGGCTTGCCAGGTGAAGCGTCCCTCATGGATACAAACACCGAATTCGGCCGTGTCGGCCTCGAGCTCGGGCATGATCTCGGAGAACACAACCTGCTCGACGCGGGTTGTACGGGGGTGAAAGAGCGAGAACAGGAGGGTCGCGGTCGTGTGTTCCCCCGGGCAGAGCGTGAGCTGACCGGGATTCGCCGGCCGCATGCCCTCCCGGGCTGCGAGCAGAAGCGGCCCCACGCCAAACCCCAGCGCCGAGCCGCTCGGCAGCACGACGACATCGGCGGCCATCCCGAGAGCGGCGGCGAAGCTCACCTTACAGGCATCGAATTCGCCGCCGAGCATTCGCTCGTTGAGCGCTTCGATATCCAAAAGCTCGATCTGAAGGTCGAGTCCGTGCTGGCGCACCGCCCGGGTGAGCAGGCCGTGGAAGGCGAAGGTGTCGTTGGGGCAGGTCGAGATGCCGAGACGGAGCGTGCGGCTCATCGTGGTGGCTCCGGCTGCGGCTCGGGCAGGATCCGCAGGGTGAGGTGAGCCGCCGCGGCGAGCGCTGCCTCGATTTGCCAGCGGATCGTGTCGCGGTCGCCGGCGGTGTTTGAGATGCCGCGCACGATCAGAAGCGGCACGCCTGCAAGCCGGCAGGCCAGCGCCACCGCGAAGCCCTCCATGTCCTCGGCCACGGCGGTGGGAAAGATCGCCTTGCGTGCGGCGACGTCTTCTCGGCTGGCCGATGCGGCACAGACGGTGAGCAGCAGTCCTGCCGGGGGAGCGGCTGAGGTTGCCAGCGACGTGCAGGCGAGCACGTCGCCGATCGCCGCAGCGGGGTCGGCCGGATCGCCGGGCCACTGCGGCCAGCCAAGGCTTGTGGCAGTCTGAAAGCCATCGCCTGAGCCCGCCCCGATCCCGAAGCAGGCAACGTCGTCGAACCGGTAGGCATCCCCGATTGCCAGCCGGTCGTCGAGCCGGCCGGCGATGCCCGTGAGCACAACCTGTGCGGGGCGATGCCATGCCAGAAGGCCGGCTGTGCGGGCCGCCGCCGCCACCGGGCCGAACCCGCAGAGTTCGATGTGGCCGGAGCCGCCGAGGGCTGGGGCGAGTGTTGGGGCGACCCCCCGCCGTTCGAGGTCGGTTGGCACGAGGACAAGGGTTCGCGGCATCGCCCGATCACCTCCGCTCGAGGCGGCCGGGTGGCCGCGACGGAAAGCCGAAACTGAGAGCATAACGCGGCCTTTCGGCCGTGGCATCGAGACGAAAAGCCAGTGGCCAGGTGCTTCGATCGCCGCCCGTGCCTCGGAGTCCGGTTCCTCCCGATTAGGGCAATGGCGGG
>JBBEEF010000071.1:2527-5625 GCA_040880915.1 Pirellulales bacterium | reverse complement strand
TTTGCTTGCGAAGAGTGTGGTTTTCGCGGCCCCTGCGGCCGCCTTGCGGAAGTGCCAGGCCGTGGCACAATGTGGGGCTCGCTCCGGCTCCTACCTGGATCGTGAGCATCGATGGCCGGAATCCTCGAACTGGAACCCGTATGAGCGACACCCTCCACGTCACCCTCCGCACCTCGTCTGGGTCTCGCGAAGCCCGTCGGCTCCGTCGCTCCGGCATGGTTCCTGCCATTCTGTACGGCCACGGTGAAGCCTGTGTCGGCCTTGCCGCCAAACGCGAGGATATCCAGGCGATTGTGCGGCACGGCAGCCGGGTTGTTGCGCTCTCGGGTGCGGTCAAGACCGGCGCGCTGATCCGTGACCTGCAGTGGGACACCTTCGGCGTCAAGCCCCTGCACATCGACTTCCTGCGGGTGAGCGCCTCCGATCGCATCCGCGTCAAGGTGCCGGTCGAACTCAAGGGGGAGTGCCCGGGCCAGCGGGCCGGCGGCGTCCTCAACCTTGTGTTGCATGAAATCGAATTAGAGTGCACGGCCGACCATGTTCCGGAGCGTGTGTACGCCTTGCTGGGACACCTCGAGCTGGGCCACGCGATCAAGATTCGTGAACTCGAACTTCCTGCTGGTGCAAGGCCCGTCCTCGACGGCGAGGAAGCGGTCGTGACCTGCACGATGCCCGGCAAGAAGGTCGCCGACGAGTCGGCCGCCACGCCGGAGCCGGAGGTCATTGGGCGGAAGGCAGGCGAGACGGAAGAGGAGGGGAGCGAGGCCGGCGAGGCGTGAGTGGCGATGGTGCCTCCCACGGCCCTGCAGCGGCCCCGGTGATCGAACAGACTGGTGCGCCGTGAAGATGCTCGTTGGGCTCGGCAATCCGGGCCATGCCTACCGCGATACCAGGCACAACGTCGGCTTCGAGGTCTTGGAGCTTCTCTCCCGACGGGCTGGTTCGCCGACGAGGCGTCCGCGGTTCCAGGGAGAAACAGCCCAGGTAAGCCTACGGGGTGCAACGGTGCTGCTGCTCTGGCCGCTGACATGGATGAATTTGAGCGGGTCGAGCGTGTTGGCGGCCCGGGACTTCTACAAGATCAACGAATCTGACATCATGATTGCCTGCGACGACTTCAACCTGCCCCTCGACACGATCCGCCTGCGTCCCAGCGGCTCGGCCGGAGGGCAAAACGGACTTGCCGACATCCTGACCAGGCTGGGAACAAACGCCGTGCCGCGGCTGCGGCTCGGTATCGGACCCGTGCCCGCGGGATGGAAGGCTGCCGACTTCGTGCTCGGCCGGTTTACGCCGGGCGATCGGGAACGGGTGGCGGTGGTCGTGGAGCGGGCGGCCGACGCCGCCGAGGAATGGGCGGCCCGGGACATCCAGACCGCGATGAATCGATACAACTAGTCCGTGGCCACAGGCATTTTGCATCTCGAGGAGTTCTGACACGATGGTCGTTTATGAAGGCATGTTTATTCTCGATCCGGGCCGTTATTCCCGGGACCCGGGAGCCGTGACGCAGCAGGTGGCCGACATGATCGTCCAGCACGGGGGAACCGTGCTGGCGGCCCGCCTCTGGGACGAGCGGAAACTCGCCTACCCCATCAAGGGGCACAAGAAGGGCGTTTATTGGCTGACCTACTTCCGGATGCCCGGCGACGGACTTACCCCCCTCGAGCGGCAATGCGAAATCAGCGAAGAGATTCTCCGCAATCTCGTCCTGCGGGTTGATGACCAGATCGCCGATGCCCTCGTTCAGCACGCTCTGTCGAGCGGCGAAGCGACGGCCCGCCGTACCACAACTCCTTCACCCGCCGCGGCAACGGGGGCGTCCTAAACCTGCCGCCCCCCCTCTTGCCGGGACGGACGTCGGCGGGTATCCTTCTGGAATGATGAACATTTGTCCATTTCCGAGAAAGGAAGGATTGAATCATGGCCAGTTTCAACAGGGTGGTGCTGCTGGGCAACGTGACGCGTGATCCGGAATTGCGATATATCGCCAGCGGCACGGCGGTCACAGACATCGGCCTGGCGGTCAACGACCGGCGAAAGACGCCCACCGGCGAGTGGGTCGAAGAGACCACGTTCGTCGACGTGACGCTCTGGGGACGCACGGCCGAGGTCGCGTGCGAATACGTGACTAAGGGTTCGCCCCTGCTGATCGAGGGTCGGCTCAAGCTCGATACATGGGAAAAGGACGGTAAGAAAAACTCAAAGCTCCGGGTTGTGGGGGAAAAGATGCAGCTGCTCGGATCCCGTGGCGAAGGTCCCCGCAGTGACGGACCTCGTAACGAAGGGGCCCGAGGCGACGGAGCCCGCAGCGGCGGCAAGCCCGTAGCTGCCGCGCGGCCTGCGGCCGGAGTCGGCCAGGAATTCGATCAGGCTCCAGAGTATGATGGGGCCGAGTCGGGGCCCTCGGGCGGCGGCGACGACGACATTCCATTTTGAGCCGGGCTGATTCGGCTCTGTCACATACATCGGGATCAAAAGTCAGGGAGATCACCATGCCAACTGAATCAAATACTCTCGTCGCGGCCGCTGGCAAGCGGTTGCCGAAGGGCAAACGGGGCGGCATTGAACTGCTGCTCGTGCACGCCGTGGAGCACCTCGGCAAGCAGGGGGATGTGGTCGAGGTCAAGCGGGGCTTTGCCCTCAATTATCTCATTCCGCAGGGCCTAGCCACCGTTGCCACCGATCATCACAAGCGGATGGTCGACAAGCATCGGGCCAAGCTGGAGGAAATCGCCCGGCAGCGGCTCTCAGGCCTGCGAAGCATGCTCGAGGAGCTGGTGCGGACAAGCGTCACGATCGAGGCCAATGCGAACGACGAGGGTCATCTCTACGGCTCCGTCGGGGCGGCGGAGATCTCGCGTTCGCTCAAGCAGCAGGACCTCACCGTGGCGGCTGATCAGATCATCCTTCAGGGTCCGCTCAAGGAGGTTGGCCTCTACACGGTCAAGGTCCGGCTCGCCCCCGAGGTCGAGGGCGACCTCAAGGTGTGGGTGGTTCCGAGCAGCGGTGAGCCGGCCGCGAAGTAACCAGCGCTGATCGACGGACTCACGCCCGCAGATAACGGGCCCGTGAAGCCGCGATGACAGGGCTGGACG
>JBBEEF010000071.1:0-2427 GCA_040880915.1 Pirellulales bacterium | reverse complement strand
GCTGGACGCAGAAGCTGGACGAATAGTGCCGGCGGAGGGCCTCCGGCTGATGAAGTCGCAAGGCAGGGAGACGCCGACACGATGGCCGCATCACGCGAGGGAGCCAGGGATTTTTCCGGTCCGCGCCGCCGCGGGGCCCGATCGGAGCAGTCGACAGCCCTTGTTCTGGAGGGGCGGGAGCGGCCCTCCAATGTCGATGCCGAGAAGGCGGTGCTGGGCAGCATCCTGCTGAAGCCCGACGTCTGTGATGACGTGGCCCTCGTGCTGCGTGCCGAAGACTTCTCAGACGAGGCTCATCAGCTGCTCTACCGGCACCTGATGGAACTGCACGACAGCGGCAAACGGATCGACACGACGATCGTCCTCGAGAAGCTTCGGACTCAGGGAGACCTCGAGCGGATCGGGGGTGCCCCACTCTTGGCCGAAGTGCTCGAGACGGTGCCGCATGCGGCGCACGCCGTGCACTATTCCCAGATCGTTCGCGATAAGTCGCTCCTGCGGGCGCTCATCGACACCGGCACCGACATCCTGCGTGACGCCTACGACGCGGTTGACGAACCACGGCAGTTGCTGGCCCGTGCAGAAGAGCGGATTTTTGCGATCCTGGAGCGGCGGGCCTCGACCGATGCCAAGCCGATTGCTGCCGTTCTCGAGGACGTGATGATCCGGATGGATGCCCGGATGCAGCACGACCACCCCATCGGCGGCGTGGAGACGGGGTTTACCGAACTCGACACGCTCTGCGGAGGTCTCCACAACTCAGAGCTCATTATCCTTGCCGCCCGCCCCAGTATGGGGAAGACCGCCTTCGCGATGAACATCGCCGAGCATGTGGCGATCGGACTTCAGCACCCGGTGCTGTTCGTCAGCCTCGAGATGGCCTGCCTCGAACTGGCCGACCGATTGCTCTGCTCGTCTGCTCAGGTCAACGGCAACCGCCTCCGCAACGGCACCATTTCGCAGGAGGACCGCCGCCGACTGGTGCAGAAATCGGCTGAGATCGGCACGGCGCCGCTCTATATCGATGACACCCCCGGACGCACCCTCACCGAGATCGCCGCCGTGGCCCGCCGCCTCAAGCGGAAGAAGGGGCTGTCGCTCGTGGTGATCGACTACCTCCAGCTCATCGAGCCGGACAACCCGCGGGATCCCCGGCAAGAGCAGGTGGCCAGGATCGCCAGGCGGCTGAAGCTCATGAGCCGCGAACTCGAGATTCCAGTGCTCTGTCTGGCCCAGCTCAACCGCCAGGCGGAGGCCTCCCGTGATAACCGTCCACGGCTCAATCATCTGCGTGAGTCGGGGGCAATCGAGCAGGACGCCGACGTCGTGATGTTTGTGCATCGCGAGGAGTACTACCAGTCCAGCGAGGAAGAAAAGGAGCGGGTGCGGGGCCAGGCGGAGATCATGGTCGCCAAGCAGCGGAACGGCCCGACCAACGACGTGAAGCTCCTCTGGCAACAGGAATACACCCGCTTCGTGAACCTCGAGCACCGGCCGTACGACGAGTTCGAGCAGTTCAGCGGGTTCTGACCCTCCGGCCGCGGCCCCCGTTTCACCGGCAGCCTTCCGAATTCCCTCGGCTCACGCTGCGGGCTTTCCTGTCCTCGGGCCTGCTCCCACCTTACCGTCCCGGCATGACCAGGCGGATCGCAAAGAATCCAGCCACGACCGCCACCGCCAGGAACACCGTGACCAGTTCCAGGTAGCGGTCAAGGAATCGCTTTGCCGTATCCCCCAGGAAATACGTCACGGCCGCCACGAGGGAAAATCTCAGCCCGCGGCCAAGCGCCGAGGCCGCCACAAGCGTGCCCAGCGGCACCCCGCAAACGCCGGCTGCGATGGTGAACACCTTGTAGGGGATCGGCGTGAAGGCGGCGGCGAAGATCGCTAGAAAGGCATTGCCCAGGTAGAGCGACTCCACAAACTCAAATTTTTCCCGTGAGAAGCCGGGCACATAGTGGAAGAACCAGGGTTCGAGGAGTTGCCACAGGCCGATCCCAATCGCCCAGCCCAGAACACCACCGGCCACGCTGGCCACCGTCGAAATCCCGGCGTACCAGAAGCTCCGCCGTGGCTTCGCCACCGAGAGCGCGATTTGGAGAACGTCGGGCGGAATCGGAAAAAAGGAACTCTCGGCGAATGAAATCGCCGCCAGGCCAACGGTGCCGCGGGGCGAATCGGCCCAGGAGAGTACCCAGTCATAGAGCCGTCTCAGTGGTCCGCGGCGGGACGCCGCCCCGGCGACGGGATCGGAGGCTTTGCTGTTCATGCGGGCGGCTCGACGGCGGAAACAGGATAGGAGGGAGTCGAGAGTATCGCCAAATCCCGCGGGTCATGCCCAGGCGACATGAGTTTTCGGGCCATGTCATTCTTTTGGCTCATCAGGGATTTCCGTAGGTCACGTGGAGCGGGCCAGAGTTGCCCGTG
>JBBEEF010000070.1:29609-34638 GCA_040880915.1 Pirellulales bacterium | reverse complement strand
CAGGATGCCCGTAGCGAACGTCCGGCGAGATGGCACGGGCAACCCCGACCCACGGGAGACGTTGCGTCGAGTGCTAGCGAGCCGGCCTCGCAAGCGAGCGAGAGGCAGGATGCCGAAGCGAGCTTGCGCGGAGTGAGCGCAGGGCAGGATGCCCGTAGCGAACGTCCGGCGAGATGGCACGGGCAACCCCGACCCACGGGAGACGTGGTGAAAAGTTCTCCGGCGGCGGCGGGAGATTCTCCGCCCGAAACGAGCTCCCGGCGGGATACGCTTTCTTCTGCCCGACGGAAGCAGCAGGTTTCTCTCGGTCCCGCGGACCGTCACGATGCCAACTCCCGACAACGATGACGACACGCTGAGCGACACCGAAATCGATGGCCAGGCACCGCTCGGCCCGCTCGACTGGGGCCTGATCGCTTTGCATGCCCGGATGCGCAGCTGGCTCGTTGGCCCCGGGAATCGTGGTGGGTTTACCCTCGTCGAGCTGCTGGTCGTGATCGCGATCGTGGCCACGCTGATCGGGCTGCTCCTCCCGGCGGTGCAGGGGGCCCGTGAGACCGCCCGGCGCACCCAGTGCCTGAGTAACCTCAAGCAGATCGGCGTGGCCCTGCACTTGTACCACGATACGAAACGGTGCCTGCCGGCCGCCTTTGCCACCTCGGAGACTCCGGGAAACGTGAACTGGCGATCGCTCCCGCCGACGCCGGGCTTCTTCGAGCCGGGCTGGAGTTTCTTTGTGTCTATCCTCCCGTACATCGAGGAGGACGCCCTGTTCACGCAACTCAATCTCTCGCTGCCGATCATGGATCCAGCCAACGCCGCGGCCCGCACCGCGGCGGCGCTTGTGTCGCTCTACGTCTGCCCGAGCGACACGAGCCCGCGGCTGGTCGATGTGTTGGATTTTGGTCAGGCGAGTTCCGCGGTCGCCCTGTCGGGCGACGGGACCGTGATCACCCAGGCCCCCGTCTCTTCCTTCTCCGGCTTACTGGGGACCAACGATCATGAACACAACGGCGTCTTCGACGGCGTCTTGTTCCGCAACAGTCGGGTCCGTCTCGGACAGATCACAGACGGCACATCCAAGACCATCTGCGTCGGGGAGCGCATGAGCCGCATGGCCGAGGCCACGTGGCTGGGCAGCATCACCGGCAGCGAAGTGGTTCACGCGAATGGCTGGTGGCAGCGGTTGGGCTATGCGACCCGGTCGCACAACTATCGCCCGGCCAACTGTCACACCACCTGTCACATCCGTTCGAGCGGGCCGAACCTGCCATCCAATAGCCCAAGCGGCTTCTCCTCACCCCATCCCACCGGCTGCAATTTTCTCACTGCGGACGGTTCGGCCCGCCTAATTTCGGACGATGTGGATCTGACCACGTTTCGAGCCTTGGCGACCCGGGCCGGCGGCGAGGCAGTCGCGGTGCCGTAACTCAACCGTCGGCCACCAGACCGCGACTGTAGCCAGGAGGGCTTACCCCACCTGGCCCGGCGGAAAACCAGGTCGCTCCGAGTGATGTTGCAGGGGGAATCGTCACCACTTCTCCGCTGGTTGTCGACTCGCAGGCCAGCGATTTGGTACTGTAAGAGCGACCGTTTTCTGGTCTTTATTTTCTCGTACGTTCGGCCGACTGGCCGGGCCCCTTCTTCTCGGAGACGCGTGATGGACATCCTCGGTGAGATTCTCAAGCAAGTCATCGCCGGTGCCAGCCAGCCCCAGGCCGCCCCCCAACGGCAGCAGCCCCAGAGCCGGCCCGCCCAGCCGCCGACCGGGATGCCCTCGCCCGACGATCTCGGGGAAATTCTCGGCCAGATCTTCGGCGGCGGCTCGGCTCAGAAGCTACCCGACGTGGTCAAGCAGTTTGAGGAGCGGGGCATGCGAGACCAGGTCGATTCATGGGTTCGCACGGGCCCCAACAAGCCGGTCGAGCGGCAGCAGATCGAGGATGTTTTCGGTCAGCGGGAGCTTGAAGAACTCGCCCGCCGCCGCGGCGTCGATCGTGATCAGTTGGCTGAGGTGCTCGCCAAGTACATCCCGCGGATCATCGACGAGCTGACGCCCGCAGGCCAGCTGACGGGGCGCTGAGACCGAGGGGGACAGTCCCCGCCGCGGGGACTGTCCCCTTTCTGTTCTTCCCCGCCGCGGGGACTGTCCCCCTTCTTCCAGCGTGCGCCGCATGTCCGGCAAAGCCGGCACGTCATGACTTTCCCGCGGGGTTTGTGCAGACGCCGTGGGCTACCGTCGATATGCACCATCGGGCCGGATGACTCCGGTTCCGCCTGTCCGCCGGTAGCCGTTCGCCGCGTGCCCGGACCGGCGTCGCCCAATTCGTCGTCCCCCGAGCCCCGAGACCGTTATGCCCACGTCCCCCCGTCGCCAGAGGCCGTCCGCCGTGCAGAACCCGCTCGAGACCTACCTGCGGGACATCAACGAGACAGCCCTGCTCACCGCGGCGGACGAGAAACGGCTCGCCGAGGGTGTGCGTCGGGGTGACCCGCTCGCCCGCGACCATATGGTTCGAGCCAATCTCCGGCTCGTGGTCAACATCGCCCGCGGCTATGCCAACCGTGGCCTGCTCCTGCCCGATCTCATCGAGGAGGGGAATCTCGGCCTCCTCCGGGCGGTCGAAGGCTTCGATCCCACGATGGGCACGCGGTTTAGCACCTACGCCAGCTATTGGATCAAACAGTCAATCAAGCGGGCTCTGATCAACACCGGTAAGACAATCCGGATCCCTGCCTATATGGTCGAATTGCTCTCGAAGTGGCGGCGGGCAACGCTGCGGCTCTCCGAAGCCCTGGGCCGCCCCCCCACGCCCGAAGAGGTAGCGCGGATGCTCGGCCTGGCCCGCAAGAAGCTGCCGATCATCAAGAAGGCGATCCACGTTAACCAGGCAACGCCCCACTCAGAGCCGGCCGAGGGAGGCTGGTCGCTCGGGGAGCTCTTGATGGACGAGAACACCCGTTGCCCCGCCGAGGTGATGCTCGACGAGGACACGCTGCGGCACGTCCTCAAGCGGATCGACGAGCTCGACGAGCGGGCCGGCAAGATCATCAAGCTCCGCTTCGGCCTGGGTGGCGGCGAGCCGATGACCCTCAAGGAGATCGGGGCGGTGCTGGGACTCACCCGCGAGCGGGTGCGGCAGATTGAAAGTGAGACCCTTGCCAGCCTCGCACTCGAGCTCGACGTTGCACCGCGGGCCAACCTCCGCCTCCGGCGGGGCGCCTAACCACACCCTGCGTGCCTCCCAGGAAAGAGCCCGTGGACATCGCCCGCCTCATCCGCCCGGTTCCCGACTTCCCCAAGCCGGGCATCCTGTTTCGCGACATCACGCCGCTGTTGGCCGACGCGGCCGGGTTCGCCGAGGCGATCCGCCGGCTCGCCGAGCCCTGGCGGGGCGTGAAGCTCGACGTGATCGCGGCGGTCGAGGCCCGCGGCTTCCTGTTCGCCGGTCCGCTGGCCCTCGAACTCGGCCTGGGCATAGTCCCCGTCCGCAAACCGGGAAAACTGCCGGCCGACACGATCGTCCACGAATACGACCTGGAGTACGGCCGCGACCGGCTCGAGATGCACGCAGGGGTGCTCGCCCCCAGGGCCCGGGTGCTTGTGGTGGACGACGTCCTGGCCACCGGCGGTACGGCCGCGGCCTGCATGAGGCTTGTCGAGGCCGGCGGCGGCGAGGTTGCCGGCGGCGCATTCCTGGTGGAGATCGAGCCGCTCGGCGGCCGTGAGAGGCTCGCGCCGCACCGAGTGGATTCGGTCCTGCAATACTAGACCGTGTGCCGGCCAAGGCGTTTGGCACGGTTGGAGCCTCGACCGTGGGGCTGGCTAATCGCCTGCCCCAAGCGGCCGCAAACCTTCCCGGGTGACTTTTCCCGAGGCTCTCTCGGGCAGCACCTGCCATGCCGAACTCCACTGCCATGTCTGCGTCCCGTCCCCGCGTCGTCGTCGCCATGAGTGGGGGCGTCGATTCGAGCGTGGCGGCAGCGGTCCTCATCGAGCAGGGCTTCGACTGCGTGGGGGTCTTCATGCGGCACGCGACACCAGCCCTGCCGGCGGCTGGCATGCTCCCGATCGTGGAACCGCCGCGGCCGGGCCACCAGGGCTGCTGCAGTGCCCTCGACGCCCTCGACGCCCGGCGTGTGGCCGATCGGCTCGGCATCCCGCTCTACGCCCTCGATCTGACGCCCGAGTTTGCAGAGATCATCGACTCCTTCGCGGCCGAATACGGCCGTGGGCGAACACCCAATCCCTGCGTGCGGTGCAACTCGCAGCTCAAGTTCGGCCGGCTTTTCGACCATGCCGATGCGATCGGCGCCGCCTTCATCGCCACCGGCCACTACGCCCGGATCGACCGCGACGCCGGCGGCACGCGAGTGCTCTGCCGTGGGCTCGATGCCGCGCGGGATCAGTCCTATGTGCTCTTCGACGTCAGCCCCGGCCGGCTCGAGCGGATGCTCCTGCCCGTGGGCGGGATGCCGAAGGCCGAGGTGCGGGCCCGGGCGGCAGCCCTGGGCCTCGTCACGGCCGACAAGCCCGACAGCCAGGAGATCTGCTTTGTGGCCCCGGGAGACCATGCCCGGCTCGTGGCCGCGCGGCTGGGTGGCTCACGGGCCGGGGAATTCGTCGATGCTTCCGGCCACGTCCTCGGCCGCCACGCTGGCGTCGAGCACTTCACCGTGGGCCAGCGGCGGGGCCTGGGACTCGCCACGGGCACCCCGCTATTCGTGGTGCGGATCGAGGCCGATTCGTGCCGGGTCGTGGTCGGCCCGCGCGAGGAGGTGCCTGAAGAGGAACTCATGGCCGCCGAGGCGACCTGGCTGGTGCCGGTGCCCACCGAGCCCTTTGAGTGCCACGTGCAGTGCCGGGCCCAGCGGTCCGCGGCCCCCGCGGTCGTGACGCCGCTCTCAGCCCACCGCTTCCACGCCCGGTTCACCGGCGGCCCCGCAGCCTCGCCCGGTGCGATCTCGCCGGGCCAGCCAGCGGTGATCTACGACAACGATCGGCTCCTCGGTGGAGGCTGGATCGCGG
>JBBEEF010000070.1:5557-29509 GCA_040880915.1 Pirellulales bacterium | reverse complement strand
CAGCCAGCGGTGATCTACGACAACGATCGGCTCCTCGGTGGAGGCTGGATCGCGGACTCGGTGGCGGACGGACCACGGCCGTCGGGAAACTAAGTCCAGGAATCCGAGTCCGGCGGCCGGGTCCAGCACCCGGGCCTGCGAGGCCGGGCCGTGTTCTCCGGGCCCAAAAAACCGGGAAATTTCCCCCGGCGTCAGTCGCGAACTAGGCTTGTGGAGAAGTCCTCACCCTCCCCGGAAGCCGCTTCGTGAACGACCAGCCCATAACACTCATCTTCGTGGCGGCGATCCTGCTCGGGATCCTCGCCCTTTCGATGCTCCTGCTCGTGTTCAACTACGGGCAACTCTGGTTCCAGGCCTACTGGTCGAAGGCCCGGGTGAAGATGCTCGAACTGCTCGGCATGAGCCTCCGCAAGGTCAACGCTCGCACGATCGTGCAGGCCAAGATCATGGCCACCCAGGCGGGCCTCGGCGACATCGACGTGCAGAAACTCGAGGCCCACTACCTGGCCGGCGGCGACGTCCCCCGTGTGATCCGGGCCCTGATCGCCGCCCAGCGGGCCGATCTCGATCTCGACTTCGACCGTGCCTGCGCCATCGACCTCGCCGGCCGCGACGTGCTTGACGCCGTGCAGACAAGCGTGAACCCGAAGGTCATCGACTGTCCCGACACCTCCAGCGGCAAAACGACCCTCTCGGCCGTGGCCAAGAACGGCGTCGAGCTCAAGATCCGGGCCCGTGTGACCGTGCGGACAAACCTCCAGCAGCTCATCGGCGGGGCCACGGAGGAGACGATCATCGCGCGGGTGGGCGAGGGAATCATCACCTCGATCGGCTCGGCCCCGAGCCACTTCAAGGTCATGGAACACCCGGACACGATCTCAAAGGCGGTGCTCGAGCGGGGCCTCGACGCCCAGACCGCATTCCAGATCGTCTCGATCGACATCGCCGACATCGAGGTAGGCGAAAACATCGGCGCCAGGCTCCAGGCCGACCAGGCCGAGGCCGACACCCGTGTGGCCCGGGCCAAGGCCGAGGAGCGGCGGGCCGTTGCCATCGCTCGCGAGCAGGAGATGAAGGCGGCCACTGCCGACAACCGAGCCCGGCTGCTCCAGGCCGAGGCCCTCGTGCCGAAGAGCATCGGTGAGGCCTACCGGGCCGGCCGGATTCAACTGCCCGCCAATGGGCAGGCCGGCTAACCGCCCGCTCTCCTAAAAGTGAATCCTGCCCAGTCCCGCCACGCCTCCCAAATGGCGCAGGCTGATGCGTGCAATCCGCATGCCCAGAGAATTCGTTCACATCCCGCCCCCGGCTGAGCCGATACCTTCCCTAGGAGTCGGTGTTCGTCAGGATGACGGCCGGCCCGCACGGGCCCAAGCCCGCCGGCTCCTGAGACATTTCGCACGGCAAGGGAGTATCTGCCATGGCGATTCGAAGCCTTAGGGTCTACACCGAGCCCGAACTTGAGTCGGTTGGCTGTGCCACCCTCTCGTATCCGGAAACCGGCGTCCGAGTGCCGCTTGCCGAAGTCCTGCCGCTCCTGGCCGACGCCGTCACAAGCGACCGGACCTGGCTCCGGGACTTCGCCGACGAGGACATTACCGTCTCAGCAGATCTCTACGACGTTCTGCAGGCCTACCGGCACTTCCGCCGGCCGGGTGCTTAGCGTCGAGCGGTGTGCTTGAGGCCCCCGGCGAGGGGTTTGACAGTCTGGAAGCAGCCCTCCCAAGTGGCTCTAACCTCCCACGGGGGGCGACCCCTCTTGATGGTGGTGACGGGGGAATGCATACTCTCGCAGTATGCACTCGACACTCAACCTGCTCGATCTAGGCAGACGCATCCGCGCCGCTCGTCTCGTCCGCCGGCTGACGCTCGAGGAAGTCGTCTCTCAGACCGACTTCACCATTAGCTGGCTTTCCAAGCTCGAGAACGGCCTACTCGCCCCGTCGCTCGAAGGCCTCGTGCGGCTCGGCGAGGTGCTCGAGTGCGGAGTTGAGGCGCTCGTTGCGGGCCTCTCGGTACCCCCGAGGTTCATCGTCACCCGACGGGACGAGGGCCGTCAGGACGCCGGCCGCACCGGCCGCAACGGCCTGGCCATCGAGCGGCTGGCGGATGCCTGGCGGGGCCGGGCGATGGAGCCAACCATTCTCCATGTCTCGGGATCCGGGAATCGCAAGGCTCCTGCCAACCACGATGGCGAGCGGTTCTTGCACGTGCTCGAGGGTGATGTGAAGATCGGCTACGGCGACGAGCTGATCGTGCTCGGCGTCGGCGACAGCGTCTACCTCGACGCGGCAATCTCCCACACGCTTGTGCCGGCCGGCCGCACTCCGGCCCGCGTGCTGAGCGTGTCGTTTGAGCCCTCCCGCAACGGTGGGCCGGCCAAGGCCCAGCGGGCTGTGCGAGTTGCGGCTGACCGGTCGGCAAAGAGCTGACAAGGGGGCCAGGGCCGCGGGGCAGCCCGGCGATCCGGTAAACTTGGTAAGCGACGCCGCCACTCGGGGTTGGCGTCAAGAGCTTAGGTCCTCGGAGGCCTCCTTGTGAATCTGCCCCGCCGCGATTTTCTCGAACGGGCCCTCGCCTTGTCGGCTGCGGCGCTCGCCGCCGGTTCCACTGCCACCCAAGCCGACGAGGAATCAAAAGCGACGGACCCCCGCAGTCCGAACGACAAGCTTCGCGTCGCCGTCGTCGGCACCAATGGCCGGGGCGGTAGCCACATAGGCGGCTGGCTCTCCAATCCTGACGTGGAGCTTGTAGCCCTCTGCGACTGCGACCCGGCGGCTGCGGCGAAATACGAGAAGCGGTTCGCCGAACTGCCCCGCAAGCCCGTCTTCGAACAGGACGTCCGCCGCCTCCTCGAGCGGAACGACATCGATGTCGTCTCGATCGCCTCCCCCAACCACTGGCACGCCCTCATGACCGTGTGGGCGATGCAGGCCGGCAAGGATGTCTACGTCGAGAAGCCCTGCAGCCACAACGTGGGGGAGGGACGGGTCATGGTCGACTGGGCGAGAAAGCTCGGCCGGATCTGCCAGATGGGGGCCCAGAGCCGCAGCATGCCCGGGATGCGGCAGGTGGTCGATTTCGTGACGAGCGGCAAGATCGGCCCGGTCAAACTCGCCCACGCGCTGTGCTACAAGCGCCGGCCGAGCATCGGCCTGGTCGACACGCCCGCACCCCTGCCGCCCGGCCTCGACTTCGACCTCTGGGCCGGACCGGCCCCGGCCGAAATCCCCATCCGCAAGAAGCTGCATTACGACTGGCACTGGGACCACCGCACCGGCAACGGCGACCTCGGCAACCAGAATCCCCATGAGCTCGACAAGGCACGCTGGGGCCTCGGCAAGCAGACGCTCCCCACGCGGGTCGTGAGCCTCGGGGGGCGGCTGGGCTACGTCGACAATGGCGACATGGCCAATAGCCAGGTCACGATCTACCAGTGGGACGACGCGATGCTCATCTCCGACGTCCGGGGCCTCGAAATCAAGACGCCGGTCGACTTTGACCTGGCGGCCGGGCCGCTGGGCGTGGCCAACATCTGGTGGGGCAGCGAGGGCTACGTCGTGGCTCCCAGCTATACCGCGGGCGTGGCCTTCGACTACGACGGGCACGTGCTCGGCAAGTGGTCGGGCGGCAGCGACCAGAACCACTACGACAACTTCATCAAGGCGGTCAAGAGTCGGCGGCGGGAGGATCTCCACCTCGACATCGAAGATGGCCACCTCTCGAGCGCCCTGGCCCACTTGGGCAACGTCTCCTGGACCCTCGGCCGGCCCGTCGAGCCGGGCACCCGGCCGAGCCTCGCTGCCGACGATCCTCGCGTGAAAGAGACGCTCGAAAGCTTCGAGGCCCACCTCGCGGAGAATGCCGTCGACTTCACCCAAACAAAGCTCGCTCTCGGCCGGACGCTCACGATCGACCCCGCCATCGAGAAGTCGGATGACCCGGAGGCGAACCGGCTCTTCACCCGTGACTACCGCACGGGCTACGAACTGCCCCGGGCCTGACACTTGGGGTCATCCGGGATTTTTGTGGGCCACCTCTTGCGTGGGTCGGGGTTGCCCGTCCCATCTCGCCGAACGTTCGCTTCGGGCAGCCTGCCCCTCCCCCAATAAAAGCCCCGGGCGCGAGCCCGGGGACTTCGGGAACGAAGGCCACCCCGCGATCTATGCCATCCCGCGATCTATGCCATCTATGCCATCTATGCCACCCCAGATAGACGACCCCGCTTGAGCCTGGCTCTTGGCCAGTGGGTGCGCCACGTCACAGTCCCCCAGCTCGCGCTGGGGGCTTCTATGTCGCACAGGCTCCACCCCGCCATCCTTCGGCTCACGCCTCGGGCAGGTTTCAGCGGTTCATCCATCCACCGGTTGTTCCGGCGTCGGCAGAATGAGCTGCCAAAACTCGAGGTCCAGCCAGCGGCCGAACTTGAACCCCGCCTCGCGGACGGTGCCACAGCAGCGGAAGCCGAGAGATCTGTGGAGGGCGATGCTCGCGACGTTTGTCGCGTCGATCCCGGCGATCAGCATGTGGAGTTCGGCTTGCTTGGCCTCCGCGATGATCGCCTGCATGAGCTGCCGGCCGATCCCCGCGGCCCGGAATCGCTCGGCTACGTAGACGGAGTGCTCAGCCGTGTATTTATAGGCCGCCCGCGGCCGGAACGGCCCCCAGGTGGCGAACCCCGCGAGCACCCCTGGCTCCCATTCGATGCCAATCACCGGAATCCCGTCCCGCGCGCGGACGGCCAGCCACTCCCGCATCGCCTCTTCGCTCCGCGGCGCGTACTCATAGAGTGCAGTCGTGTTGAGAATCGCATCGTTCAGGATCTCCTGGATCACCGGCAGGTGGGGGGCTGTGCAGCGGATCACGGCACGGCTGGGGGTCGGCGGATTCTGCTTGCGGGGCATCGGTGGCGGGCCGCGGTCAGCGGCGAAAGGAGGCGGGCGGGGGCGACAGGAGGGACACGACGACGAGCACGAGGAAGCCAAGAGGGATCGTGACCAGACCAGGCTGGCTGAAGGGCATTGGCGCCAGGCTTCCCGGGAGGCCGTAGACCTTCTCGAATGTATCGGCCGAGAGCAGAATCCACCCCAGCGACGCGGCCATCCCCACCGTCACGGCGGCGATGATCCCCTGTTTCGTGGTCCGCGGCCAGAAGAGCAGCATCACCAGCGCCGGTAGATTGGCGCTGGCCGCTATGTTGAAGGCCCAGCCCACGAGGAAGCCAACGTTAAATCCCTTGAAGAGTATGCCCAGGGCCATCGCCACGACCCCCAAGCCCACCGCCGCCAGCTTGCCGACCCGGACCTTCTCATAGTCGGTCATAGGCACGCCGCAGACATTCTCCACCAGGTCGTGGGCCACGGCGCCGCTGCCGGCCATGATCAGGCCACTTACCGTCCCGAGCACCGTCGTGAAGGCGATCGCCGAGATGATCGCAAACAGCGTCTCGCTGAACGAGCGGGCCAGGAGGGGCGCTGCCATGTTCGTATCGGTGGGATCGAGAGCGCCCGAGGTCATCGCCCCCAGGCCGAGGTAGAGCGTGAGCACGTAGAAGGCGCCGATCGCCGTGATCCCCACGACCGTGCTTTTGCGGGCTGCGGCGGCGTCCTTCACGGTGTAATAGCGGATCAGGATGTGGGGCAGCGAAGCCGTGCCGCAGAAGAGGGCGAGCATGAGGCTCGCGAAATCAAGCCGGCCGGCGAGCGTGCCGCCGGCCAGCCCCTTGAAGTAGCCGCCCGGGCGGAGGAGTTCGGCCGCGGGCCGCTCCGTCGGCGTGAAGGTCTCGTGTGTGCCCCGCTCATCGGTGTGGGTCTGCCTGCTCCAGGTGACGACCGTGGAGTCCTCGAGCGCGGCGAGGTATTCCAAGGGGCCGAGGCCGCCGGTCGTGAGGGCCCCGCCAAACCGCTCCGGGAGCCGGGCGATCGTGCCCACTGGCCGCAGGTCGTGTTCCTTGGACCGCGGCTGCCCGTCCACGAGCACCACACCATCGGGCCGCACGGTGCGAACCTGCGGCGTCATGTCGAGTGGCCCCGCGCGGCCCGCGTTCACGGACAGTCCGCGGCCGAGGATCAGCACGGACAGCACGCCACAGAAGAAGACCAGGAGCGATCCCTTGATGAACTGCACCCAGGTGGTGCTCACCATGCCAGCCGTGGCCACGATGAAGGTCACGGCCACGCCCACGAGGACCACCCCCGCCCAGTGCGGCAGGCCCAAGAGCGGCGTGACGAGCGACCCAGCTCCGACCATCTGTGGGATCAGATAGAAGACGCTGACCACGAGCGTCGAGATGGCAACGGCCAGCTTGATCCCGCGGCTGTTGAACCGGGCGTCAAGGGCATCGGCGAACGTAAACTTCCCCAGCGCCTTGATCGGCTCGGCGATCACGAACAGAGCGACGACCCAGCCCGCCAAAAACCCAATCGAGTACAGAAATCCGTCGTAGCCATGGAAGGCGATCATTCCGCAGATGCCTAAAAACGATGCCGCCGAGAGGTAATCACCGGCGAAGGCGATCCCGTTGACCGCCCAGTGGACCTGGCCGTGGGCGGCGTAGTAGCCCTGGGCCGACTGCCCCTTGCGGCCAAGCCGAAACGAGAGCCAGAGCACGCCGGTGACGAAGGCGGCGAAGATGCCGACAGCCAGCGGGGAGGTCTCATGGAGCATGCAGTCGACTCGCCTCCTACCGGCCGGCCCGGGCGAGCATGTAGACCAGCGACAATGCCACCGCGGCCACGATCAATCCCAGCCCGGAAGCGATGGCGAGATTGACACCCCCAAACGGCCGGACTGCCGTCAGGTCGGGCCGCACGAGCACCAGTGTCATGAAGCCGCCGTAGAGGAGCACATAGACACCAAAGAGCGCGAGGCCGAGCCGGCTGGCCGGCGGGACCGTCCCCGGTTTGTGCGACTCACCCTCCATCGTCATGGCGCCCTCGTCGTGTCCGGCGGCCCGCCGGATTGGCACAGGATACACAGCCGGCCGGTGGCGGGCAGGCCGCTCACTTGTTACTCCGCCGGCCCAGGCGCCGCCTTCCGGTTCGGTTCACGTTTTTTCTCGGCCGCGGGCCACGTGGGCGCCTCGGCGGCGAACTCCGCCGTGGAGGCCCGCAGCCGGGCCATCAATCCCGCGAGCCGCTCGGGCTCCTGCTCGGCCAGGTCGGTTCGCTCCGCGACGTCGCCTGCCAGGTCGTAGAGCTCGGGCTTCTCGAGCTTCTCGTCCACCACGATCTTCCAGGGGCCTTCCCGGTAGGCCACCATCCCGCCCCAGCGCCAATACAAGGGCCCCTGCCGCTCGACCGGCTTGCCGGCGAAGGCCGGCAGGAGATTCACCCCGTCGAGCGTCACGCCCGCCGGCGGCTCGACGCCCGCGGCCGCGAGCGCCGTGGGAAAGAAGTCGCTGCCGATCACCGGCAGGTCGCTCGTGGTTCCCGGCTCGATCTTGCCGGGCCAGCGCACGATCCCCGGCACGCGGTGGCCCCCCTCGTACATCGACCGCTTGCGGCCGCGGAGGTTGCCGGCGAGGCCCCGGCCCGGCCCCTTGTCGCCCGCCCCCTCCGGACCATTGTCGCTCGTGAAAAACACGAGCGTATTGTCGGCCACTCCCTGCTCGGCGAGCGCCTTCATGACGGTGCCGAAGGCGTCGTCGAGCTGGGTGACGTTGGCCCGATACGTTCGCTCCTCGGGGTCCGCGATCCCGGCATGCAGCTTTTCGTACCGCTCGGCCGACGCGATCGGGTAATGCGGCTCATGGGTCCAGACGGCGAGGAAGAAGGGTTTTTTCGCGTCCCGCTTCTCCCGGAGCCACATCAACGCCTCCTTGGCAATGAACGGGGCTGAGTAGTCGTCCACCTTGCCGATGGCCGTGCCGTTGCGGACGAAGTTCGTCGGGAAGGCGTGGCTGGGGGCGGCGTTATTTTGCGTGGCGAGCCACCAGTTGTAGCCGTGGGCGTCGGGCTGCGGCTGCTCGGGGGAGTTGAACATCCCGTTCAGGTGCCACTTGCCGACATGGCAGGTGTCGTAGCCGGCGGCACGAAGCAGCTTCGGCAGGGCGATCTCGGTCGGGCGCAGGTGGATCGGGCTGCCCTCGGGAATCCAGGTGAACACGCCATTCCGGTAGGGCGTGCGGCCGGTCAAGAGGCTCGACCGCGAGGGGGAGCAAACGCTCGAAGCGGAGTGGCAGTCGGTGAGCTTCAGGCCCTCGGTGGCGAACCGGTCGAGGTTCGGCGTGATGGCGGCCGTGTTGCCATAGCAGCCGAGCTCGCCGTAGCCGAGATCATCGGCCAGGAAAAGCACGATGTTGGGAGGCTCGGCCGCCAGGCGGTCGGCCAGCGTGACGGCCAGCGTGACGGCCAGCAGGCAGGAGATGACGGCGGAGATCGGAAACTTCATGGTTGCGGAGGCCCGGGGGTCTGGTCTGAAAACCGGTAGGGGTCGTGGAGCCGCTGCATCTCGGCCAGGAGCAGGGCCTCAAGCTTGCGGCGCTTCTCCGCGTGGGCCGGATCGTCGGCCAGGTTTTTTTGGTGCGGGGCAGGGGCGGCGTGGGACACGGCCGTCACGGCGGGGTCGTGGTGTTCGCTAAGAAACTCCGCGGGGTTTTCCCGGAGGTTGAAGAGCTGCGTCACCAGTCCCCCGGCCGGCGACTCGTACTTGATCAGTTTCCAGTCGCCCTGCCGCACGCTGCGGATGCCGGGCTTCGCCCCGCCGGAGTAGGCCCCGTAGAGCACTTCACGAACGGTGGCAATCTCGCCCGTGAGGACCGGGAGAAAACTCGTCCCCTCGTTGGTCGCTGGCGGCTCGATGCCCGCGATGCCACAGAGCGTGGCGAGCACGTCGGCGAGATACACGTTGCCTGGAGCCCGGCTGCCAGGTTTCACGCCGGGGCCGGCCACGATCAGTGGCACCCGCCAGGTGGGTTCGTAGAGGTTTTGTTTTCCCTGCAGGCCGTGGCGGCCGATCGCCATCCCGTGGTCGGCCGTGTAGATGATCCAGGTGTTGTCGAGCTCGCCCATGGCCCGGAGCTTGTCGAGCACCCGGCCGATCTGGCGGTCGATATTCTCACTACAGGCAAACTCACGGCCGATTTCATTTCGGATCGTGGCCTCGTCCCGCCGCCGCCAGACACCGCTCACAGCGATCTCGTCGCGGACGCTCATGTCGGTGTTGTCAAACGGGTGCTGGGGCAGCCAGTTGGCCGGCAGCGGCGGCTGCTTGTCATCGAGCGGCGGTGGCCGGGACTCATCGGTGTGGTTCGTGGCCCCGTACTTGGCGAGCAAGTCTGGCCTGCCGTCGCGGGTGTCGTGCGGGTGGGAGAAGCCGTAGAAGATCAGAAAGGGATCGCTGTCGCCGGCCGCCGCGCGGGCCGCGAGGAAGTCGAGCACCCGGTCGGCGTGCCAAGCGCTGCCCCCGGCAGCCGTGCCCTTCCGCTTCGTGGCATCGTGGCGGACAGTGAACCGCCGGTTGGCCCCCTCGTAGCTGTTGCCCTCTTTGCAGGTCCGCATCGTGTCGTAGCCCGACGCATTGAACACCGCCGCGAGCACATGGTCCTCGATGTCGGCCGGGCAGCGGCGCTCACCGGCGGCACCGGGCTTGCCCGTCTTCCCTGCTCCCGGGCCGATCGGCAGATGCCAGACGGAGCGGCCGGTCATGATCATGTGCCGTGACGGCGTGCAGACCGCGCCTGAGAAGGAGCCCATGTGATAGGCGGCGTCGAGCACCATACCGCGGGCCGCAAGCGCATCGAGCACCGGCGTCTCGAGCTGTGAGGCCGGCTCGTAGGCCTTTAAGTCGAACGGCGACTGGTCGTCGGCGACGATCAAGAGGATGTTGGGCCGCTTGGCCAGCTTGGCTGCCGCGGGCCTCTCGGCCGCCTCTGGCTGAGGACCAGCCCGCCGCGAGGCCGCGTCGGCGAAGGGCAGCGGCCAGTCGGGATGCGGCACGTGCTCGCGGTCCATCAGGGCCTCAAGCCGGTCGACCACGTCGGGGTGCTCGGCGGCGACGTCGGTGGTCTCCGAAGGATCCACCGACAGGTCGAAGAGCTCGGTCGGCCTCGCCCGCTCCGGCTGCTTGGGCCCCGACCCCTGGCGAACCCCCTTCCAGCGGCCATCGGTCACGGCCTGCCATTTCCCCTCGGTGAGCTCGCGGTACAGAAACCGCTCGGCCGGTGCCGCCTTCCCCTCGAGCGCCGCCGCGAGGCTCACGCCGTCGCACCCGGCGGGGATCTTGTCATGGAGACCGGCGAGGTCGAGCAGCGTCGGCATCCAGTCCTCGAAGCCGGTCGGGCTCGAGAGCGTCTTGCCGGCGGGGATCTTCCCGGGCCACGCGATCACCGTCGGCACCCGCAGGCCACCCTCGTAGGGCGAGCCCTTCCACTGCCGGTAGTCGCTGTTGCTCTTGAGTCTGCCGGTGTCGATACCGCCGCAGCCCGGCCAGGTGGCCCCGTTGTCGCTCGAGAACACGAAAATCGTGTCGTCGGCCAGGCCCAGTTCCTGAAGCAGCCCCACGATCCGGCCCACCTCCCGGTCCATCCGGGTGATCATCGCCGCGTAGGTCGAAAGCGGCCGCCGGCAGGGCACGTAACCGCCGCCGCCGAGATAGGGCTCTTCCGCACCGAACTGCTTTTCATAGTGGGCCAGCGAGGGCTCGTCGGCCGGCACCTGCAGCGCCAGGTGAGGCACGGTCGTGGGCACATAGAGGAAGAACGGCTCTTCGGCATGCTCGCGGATAAACGCCAGCTGTTCCTTGGCGATCAGGTCGGCCGAATACTGCCGCCCCGTGAACTTCGCAAACGCCGCCTCCTCACCGGCCGCCTCGGGCGGCAGCTTGCCGCCCCGGGCGACCTCTGAATCACCCGAGAGCGCTGGATTGTCGAGCAGGACCTGGTCGCGATTGTTCCAGAGGTGGCCGGGATAGAAGGTGTGGGCCTCCCGCTGGCAGTTGTAGCCATAGAACCGGTCGAAACCGCAGGCCACCGGGTCGGACACGCTGCCCGGCGCACCCAGCCCCCACTTGCCGAACCCGCCGGTGGCATAGCCGGCGTCGTGGAGAATCTTCGCGAGCGTGACCGTGCCGGCCGGCATCGGCGCCTGGCCCTCGGGCTTCACCTCGCGGTTGCTGCGCACGACGGCGTGGCCAGGGTGCTTGCCCGTGAGCAAGACGCAGCGGCTCGGGGCGCAGACGGCGCTACCCGCCCAGTGCCACGCCAGCCGCGTGCCGCGGGCGAAGAAAGCGTCGATGTTCGGCGTCTGGATGTCCTTGCCGCCCAGGGCCCCGACGTCGCCCGTGCCGAGATCGTCGCAGAGGAAGAAGACGATGTTGGGGGGACGCGAGTCCGTGGCAGCCGCGTCCGCGGTGCCGATAAGGAGACCCGACAGGATGACGGCGAACAGTGGCAGTCGGTTCATGGGTTAGCTCTTTGCGAGGCAGAAAAACGGTTGCCGTGGTTGTGGGGAAATCACCGTCAGCGGGCCGGGGTTGCCCGTGCCATCGCGGTGGAAGTCCTTGTCGTTGGTGTGCGTCATTGGGCTGTTGAATCGCTAGGCTTCTTCGTCAGCACGTCGATCAGATAGTCGGGCACAGTCGCGTGCTTCACGCCGGGGGCGCCGGGGTAGACGAGCTCGCAGCCCACGCCCGCCTCCGCGAGCCGTTCGGCGAGCTTGACGCCGAAGTTCGCCGTGTGGGTCGGGTCCTTCTCGGGCTGGCCGAGCGCCGGGGCCGCATTGTAGAGGAGGAACACCGGCGGGTCGTCCGGCGAGACGAGGGCGTAGGGTGAATACTCGACGATCCAGGGGAGGATCTGCTCGCGACCCCTTAGGAACTGCTCGAACTGGCTGTCCCGCTCCTTGGGGCTCTTCATGAACCCGAAGGCATGGCCGCCGTAGCGGCTGTTGGGCGTCCACTCCTGCATCTGCTTGGGGTCGAGCGTGGTCTGGGCGCCGGTCACGGCCGCGGTCAAAAGCCTCGTCGACTCACGGGCCACGGGGTCGGCGCTCGCGGGCTCGGCGAGGTCGTCGTGGAAGGCGAGCCAGAGGCTCGAGCAGGCGCCCGCCGAGCCGCCGCTGGCGGCCACCCGGGTCTTGTCGATGTGCCAAGCTCCCGCCTTATTGCGGACGAACTGCAGGGCCCGGGCCGCGTCGGAAAGCGGTGCCTTCACCGGCGGCTCGACCCCCTGTTCCATCGCCTCGGAGATAAACCGGTATTCGACGCTCGTCACCGAGAGGCCCGCGGCGAGCAGTTGCTCGAGCATGGGCGCCAGGCCGCTCATCCGGTCGCCGTTCTGCCAGCCGCCCCCGTGGATATAGAACACGAGCGGCGCGGGGTTCTCCGCCGTCGCCCCCGGCGGCTTCCAGAAGTGGAGCACCTGCTTGGGATGCTCGCCGTAACGGACGTCGGCGAGCGTCGGGGGCACGGGCGGCACAAGGGCGGCCTTGTCTCGCTGCCTGGCCGGCCGCGTGGGCTTGGCCGCAGGCTCCGCAGCCGGCGGCCCGCCCGTGGGCGCGGCGGTGGCGTCGGGGCCGAACTGCTCTCGGAAGGCGACCTTGAAGGGATTTTCCGCAGGCCCGTCGAGGTCCTCGTTGACGAGATCGCCCTGCACGCTCTTCCACCATGCGTGATACGCCTTGCCCAGCCGGGTGACGACATCGGGATGTTCGGCGGCCACGTTTTGCTGCTCGCCCGGATCGGCGGCGAGGTCGTAGAGCTCCCAGGCATCAGGACGGTTCTTCGTGTTCACGAGTTGCCAGCGGCCCTCGCGGATGCGGCAGTTGCGGAGGGCATTCTCCGCTGCCTTGCCACGCTCCCAGCGGCCGACGTGGGTGACGAGCAGCCGGTCGGGCCACTCGGCCTCGGCATCCTCCAGGAGCGGCACGAGGCTCCGCCCCTCGACCTTCGCCGCCACCGCCGGCGGAATCACGGCCCCGGCCAGCTCGCAGAGCGTCGGCAGGACGTCGATGTGCGCGGTGACTGCCGGGATGTCCACGCCCGCCGGCAGTGTGCCGGGCCACCGCCAGAAGGCAGGCACCCGCGTGCCGCCCCGGTAGGGCGAGCCCTTGGTTCCCCGCATCCCGTCATTAAAAACCGCGCCGCCGGCCGCCGTGCCATTGTCGGTCGAGAACACCAGGAGCGTGTCCTCGGCGAGCCCCCACTCGTCGAGCTTGGCGAGCAGCCGGCCCATGTTCGTGTCGATGTTCTCGATCATCGCGTAGAACCGGGCGATCGTGGCCCGCTGCTTCGGATCCTTGACGCCCGCCGCCTCGAGCGGCCCGAGATACTTTTTGTCGCTGCCCGGCGGACAGTCGTAGGGAGCGTGCGGGCAGTTGGGCGTCACGTAGCAGAAGAAGTGCTTTTCGTCCTGCCGACAGCGGTCGATCCAGTCGAGCGCGGCGTCGAAGAACACGTCGGTGCAGTAGCCCTTGGTCCGCACGAACTCGCCGTCGCTGCGGATCGCCGGGTCAAAATAGGTGTTCCCTGGGGCGTCGCCGCAGCTGCCGGGGTAACTCTGGCCGATCCCACCGGCACCGTGGATGAAGACCCGGTCGAAGCCCCGCCGGCCGGGCTGATAGTCGTCCTCGTCGCCCAGGTGCCACTTGCCGAAGATCCCGGTCGTGTAGCCGGCCGTGCGCCGGAGCAACTGCGGCAGCGTGACGGCGTCGAGGGCCAGCCGCTCTCGCTCGAGGATCGTGTGGGTGATGCCGGAGCGGAACTCGTGCCGACCGGTCAACAGCGCCGCCCGCGTGGGCGCGCAGGTGGAGCCGACGTGGAACTCGGTCAGCCGCACACTCTGGTCGCGGAGCCGGTCGAGGTTCGGCGTCTGGATCACGTGGTTGCCGTGGGCAGCGACGTCGCCGTAGCCCTGGTCGTCGGTCATCACATAGATGATGTTGGGCCGGCGGCCGGCGAGCGGCCGGGGCGGCTTGGCCGCAGCACCGCCAGCGAACGCCGCTGGCCGTACGGCAGGCGGCTCGGCCGCCGCAGCTTCCTGCTGGCTGCCCGCAGGCCGCGGGCCCGACCCCCGGCGCTTGGTGAGCGAGTCGCCGAGTTCGGCCCGCGCCCGCTCGGCCAGCGCCTCGAGCCGGGCCACGATCCCGGGATGCTTGGCGGCGACGTCCCGTGCCTCGGCCCGATCCGTCAGCAGATCGTAGAGTTCCCGACCCACCGGCAGCGGCCGATACTTGCCCGGGACGCCGTCTCTCCCTGGCGACTGGCCCGTCATCGAGCGGGCCGTGTGGGGGAAGAAGAGCTTCCAGTTTCCCTCGCGGACGGCTTGCAACTGGTTGTCGGCGTACCAGAAGCAGTAGACCGGCTCGGGTACGGGATCGGCTTGGCCTCGCAGGAGCGGACCGATGTCGCGGCCGTCGATCCGCCGGCCTTGAACCGTGATGTGACCCTCCTCGTCGGTCGGCAGCCGCTCGCCGGTGAGCGCCGCGATCGTGGGTACGAGATCAATCGTCATCGCCGGGGCGGTCGACACCTTGCCCGGCGGGATCACCCCCGGCAGCCGGGCCACACAGGGCACGCGAACGCCCCCCTCGAAACTCGTCCCCTTACCTTCGCGGAGCGGCCCGGCCGAGCCGCCGTGGTTGCCGTAGGAGAGCCAGGGGCCGTTGTCGCTCGTGAAGAGCACGAGCGTGTCGTCGGCGTGGCCGGTGCGATCGAGCGCGGCGAGCACGGCGGCCACCGAGGCGTCGATCTCGGCGAGCACGTCGCCGTAGAGGTTGCCGGGGCTCTTGCCCCGGAAGCCCTCGCCGGCGAACAGCGGCACGTGGGGCATCGAGTGCGCGAGGTAGAGGAAGAACGGCTGGCCGTCGGCGGCAGAGCCGGTCCGCTCGAGAAACTCTACGGCCCGGGCGGTGTAGCGGGCCGTGAGCGTGGCCTGATCCTCCGGGGTCACGTCGTCATCGACGACTTGCTCGCCGTCGAAGAGCGGCAGCGGGGGAAACGTGCCCCGCTTCACCTCGGGATGGTGCGGCCACATGTCGTTGGAGTAGGGCAGCCCGAAATACTCGTCGAAGCCATGCCGGGTGGGGAGGAACTGCGGCTGGTGACCGAGGTGCCACTTGCCGACGGCCGCCGTGCGATAGCCGCGAGCCTGCAGGAGTTCGGCGAGCGTCGTCTCCTCAGCCGCGATGCCGTGGCTGGCCGACGGCCCGAGCGCGCCTGCGATTCCGATCCGGTTGGGGTAGCAGCCGGTCAGGAGCGCCGCCCGCGACGCCGAGCAGACGGCCTGGGCGACGTAGAAATCGGTGAACCGCATCCCGGCGCGAGCGAGCGAGTCGATCGCGGGCGTGGCCGCGGCCTTTCCGCCGTAGCAGCCAAGGTCGCCGTAGCCGAGGTCGTCGGCGAACACGATCACGACGTTGGGCGGCTTGGGATTCCCGGCCGCCTTGGCCGGGGCGGGCTTCGCGGGCTTGGCCGGCCGAGCCTCGACCGGCGTCAGGCCACGGCACTTTTCCGTGATCCGGTTCCATTCCTTCTCGAATGTCGCCACGCGGTCGGGATGCGACCGAGCGAGATTCTTGGTCTCGCAGCGGTCAGCCGCGAGGTCGTAGAGCTCCCAGGGCTCCCCGCGGGCTGCGACGAGCTTCCAGTCGCCGACCCGCACGGCGCGATGACCATCGTGGCACCACCAGAGCGACTCGTGGGCCGGGGCGGCGGCAGGGCTGGCGAGCGCGGCAGCGAAACTTCGGCCGTGGATCGGTGGCGCAGACTGGCTCTCCTGCTCAGGCACCCGGGCGATCTCGAGCACGGTCGGCACGAGGTCGATCGCGTGCACGGGTTGCCGGCGGAGCTCCCCCTTGCCGGCGATCCCCTGGGGCCAGTGGACGATCCAGGGCGTGGCGATGCCCCCCTCGTGCACCCAGGTCTTGTGCCGGCGAAAGGGCGTGTTGGCGGCTCCCGACCAGCCCGGCCCGAGGCACAAAAAAGTCTGCCGCGATCCCGGCTCGGCCGCGGGATCGTGGCCCTCGCCGCGGATCATGATCTCGGCCGAGCCGCCGTTGTCGCTCAGAAATAAAATCAGCGTGTTGTCGAGGGCACCCATCGCCTCGAGCTGCGCGGTGATCCTGCCGACCTCGCGGTCCATCACGTCCACCATCGCGGCGTGGATCGCCATCTTCGTGGCCTGGAACTGCCGCTGCTCGTCGGTCAGCGAGTCCCACGGCCGCGGCCGGTCCAGCTCACCGGGCCCGAGCCGCTCGAGCACCTCGGGCTTGGGCTGATAGGGGGGACCGATGTCGGGCTCGGGCTCCGCCGGCGCCGTGGTCACGATCCCCGACTCCCGCAGTCGCGCGGCCCGCGCGGCGCGGACGGCATCCCAGCCAGCCAGATACCGCTGGCGGTACTTGGCGACCACCTCGGCCGGCGCCTGCACCGGAAAGTGGGGCGCCGTGAAGGCGACGTAGTGAAAGAACGGCGTGCCGGCATGGTCCCGGGCGTGCTCGGCCAGGCACTTGACCGCGTGGTCGCCGATGGCCGTCGTCACGTAGAAGTCGTCGCCGGCCGTGATCGGCCGGCCGTCCTCGGTCACGCCGCCGGGGTCAAAATAGTTGCTCTGGCCCGCACCGAGCACGTCGAGCGACCGCGCGAAGCCCTGGGCCCGTGGGTCGCCGTCGATGTGCCACTTGCCCGAGTGATATGACCGGTAGCCCGCGGCCGCGAGCCGCTCGGGCAGGAGCCTGGCCCACTCCGGCCGCTTGCCCTGCGCGCCCCCCCGGCTCCCGGGTAGTGCGTCGCGGCCGATCGCCTGCGGGTAGTAGCCGGTGAGCAGCGCCGCCCGTGTCGGCCAGCAGCGGGCCGTGTTGTAGCCCTGCGTGAACCGCAGCCCGCCGGCGGCCAGCCGGTCGAGGTTGGGCGTGTCGATCTCGCCGCCATACGAGCCCAGGTCAGAGAAGCCCAGGTCGTCGGCCAGGATCACGATGAGGTTCGGCCGAAGCGGCTCGGCGGCGCCCAGGCTCGTCGTCGGCCAGGCTAGCAAGGCTGCCACAGCCACCAGAAGGCGTCCGAGATAAACGCCCCCGGGGACTGTCCCCGTGAGGGGACTGTCCCCTTTCGGTCCGCGCGACCTCACGCAAAACCAGGTGCGAAAGAACAGGCGTCTGGAACCGGCCGCCGGCAGGGTGAGGAGGAAGCCCAGGCAGTTCATCGCTCGATCTCCGCGATCACGCCCGTATAGGCATCCTTGCGGTCGTCCGGCTTCATGCCCCGGAGTTTGAGGAGCGTGGGCTGCAGGCCCATGGCCCAGCCGGCGTCGGCCGTGATCTTGGCGTCGGCCTTGGCCCGCAGGGTGTCGTGGTCGGCGCCGGTCGCGGCGGCCGCAGCGGCCAGCACGCTTCGCAGATACTCGGCCGCCTGGACGTCGGGGTTGGGCTCGGCCGGTGCGGCAAAGCGACCCAACGCCCAGGCGATTCCCTCGGCGGCGTGCTGCTGGAACACGGGGTCTCGCCAGGTCGACTCGTTGTGGCCGAAGTTCGTGGAGAAGACCCTGCCCTTGCCATAGTCCCGCACCCACGAGACCGGGACGTGCCACGGCTCCTTGGGGTTGCTCGCCGCCATGTCGATGCTCACAAGCACCCGCAGGTTCTCAGGCTCGTATCGCAGGTCGTATTGGTAGATCTCGTCCTTCCAGCGAAACCGCGGCGGAAACATCGCGGCCACGCGGTGCCCGGGTTCGTGGTTCACGAAGCCGTGTTCGCCACCGGCGTTCCAGGGATGGCCGGCGAAGTGGCCACCGATCATCTCCACGTAGGCGTCTGACTTCTTGAGGGTGTCGGTTGCGGCATGGAAGCCCAGGAACGCCTTGCCCGCCTTGATCCAGTCGAGAAAGCCGGCCAGGTCCGGCAGCGGCAGCTCGCCGGTCGTGCTCACAAACACAACGCCATCGAACTCGGCAAGCGAGTCGGCCGCGAAGGCCTTGGCGAACTGGGCCGCGACCTTTTCCTTCCAGCCCGGGTTGTCCATCTTGCCCTCGGGCATCCGCAGGTAATCGAGGTGATAGAGTCCGCTTGAGCGGCCAATCTCCTCGAGTACGCCCTCAGCCGCGCCGATCGAGCCGTGCCGAAAGCCGTAGGTCACGCTCACCACCAGCAGGCGGGCGGGCTTCGCCGGCTCGGCGCCGCGGGCCGAGACCGCTGTCGCCAGCACAGCAAACAGGAGCGCAAGGCTACAAAGCCAGTGCGGGAACAACGCCATGGGGAGATCTCCGGGAGAAGTGCCCGGCAGCCCGGGCGAAAGCGGCTACGGGGTGCCGATACACCACAGGGAATCATGCGTCCGCAGGAAGATCCGGCCGTCCACACAGACCGGCGTGGCCACCGTCATCTCCGCGACGCGGCCGGTGCCGACCACGTCCGGCTCAACCTGGTGGGCGGCCGGCAGCCTGATCATCGATGAGGCGCCGTCCTCGCGGGTCACGAGCACACCGCCGGCCACGATCACGGGCGAAGAACTGTAGGCGTTGCGGTTCTTCTCCAGCTCCCGCTCCCAGCGGGTCTCGCCGCTGGCCGGGTCGAGGCCCACGACCCGGCCCTTGTCGGTGCACACAACCACCAGCCCGGCCGTGGCCGCCGGCGTCGGCACGTCGGTCCCGAGATCCTTCCGTACCCAGGCGACGTGCGAGTTGGTCACATCTCCTCTTCCGCCCCGGCGGATGGCCGTGATGGTGCTGCCACGGGCATACGGAGCGATGACCAGGTCGCCACTGGCGACCGGGGAGGCGATCGAGCGAAAAAACCCGTTAGCCTCGGGGTTGAGCCCCCCCACCCGCCACAGCTCCCGGCCGTCGGCTGCGTCGTGGGCGGTGACGTGGTCGGCCCCGAGGACAACGAGCATCTCGGCTGGCTCGCCTCGGGCCGCGTCGCCGGCGAGCACAAGCGGCGTCGAGTAGCTCTGGGCGGCCTCCTCGGGAGCGTCGAGCATCCGGTCATGCTGATACAGCAGTTCGCCCGTGGTGCGGTCAAAGGCGGCCAGATAGCTCGGGCCGGATTGCATCACCGCCACGACCACGGCCTTGGCCGTGAGCACCGGGGAGGTGCCGAGGTCCCACCACAGCGTGTCTTCACCGAACCGTTCCTGGAGGTTCGTCTTCCAGACCGGCTCGCCGGTGGCAAGCGTGAGGCAGGCGAGTTCGCCACTCTTAAAATAGACCCACACGTGAGTGCCGTCGGTGACGGGTGAAGGATTCGAGCCGGTGGCCTTTTTGTGCTTGCCAGCCCGCTCGAGCCTGAGCTCCCGCCGCCAGAGTTCGGTGCCGCTGCGGTCGAGGCAGATCACCGTGTCGCGTCCGTCGATCCCGCAGGTCACGACGATCCGCTCCCCCCAGACTGCCGGTGTGCTCGCGCCCAATCCCGGGAGCTTTACCCGCCAGAGGATGTTCTGGCCCGGCTCGCCCGTTTCGCCCGGAGGCTGCCACTGTGTCACATAGCCCACGCCGGGGGCGACCCCGTCGAGGCCCGTGCCCCGCCAGGTGGGCCAGTTGTCGGCCCGGGCGGCAACGATCCCGCCGCACACCACGCAGAACACGACCGCTTGTATCCCAGCCCGCATGCCTGGTCTCCCGTGACACTCCACCCGCCCACCGCCTCGCTGCCAAGCCAGGGGAAACGGAACTTTGAGTCTACCTCACTGCTTTTGCCGCGGCACGCCGGGAGTGTTCCGCGGGTGCCACCAGGCGTCGAGGCTCGTCCGCAGGTCGCGGACGAGCCTCGGCTGCCCGACCGCAAGGTTCGTGGTTTCGGCCGGGTCGGCGGCCACGTCAAAAAGTTCGATCTCGCCCCGCTCGTAGCGGGCCTGTGACTCGGGATCGCCGAGCCGCTCCTCCCAGAGCGTGTCGGCCGAGAGTTTTTCGACGTCGAGGAAGTCGAGCAGTTCCCCGACCGTGTGGTCGAACCGCTCGACGTTGCCCCAGTAGCGGGCCACGTGCACGCTTTCGGTCTTCGACGAGTAGTGCTCGACGAGTTCCTGCGACGGATCGTGGGGATCGTGGGGCAGCATCGGGGCATACCAGACAAAAAACGGCTTGCCCTCGCCGCGGCACCGCCGCACAAACTCGTAGACGGGCTCCATCGTCTTGCGGCCGATGGCGAGCCCCTCGTCGCCGTGTCGCTGTCCCTTCGTCATCCCCTCGTCGAAGCCCCCGCGTCGGAATCGCTGCGACACTGAGTTGCCGCCAGGCAGGGATTTGCATGGAAAGTGCGTCCCGAAGCAATCAGTCGCCCCGCGCCGGGTGGTTGCATCGCCTGGCGGACCGTAAGCAAGAGTATGCCAGCGGGATACCCCGCAGACTACTCTTAGCCGACATGCTTGTCCCTCCGGAGCCCATCATGCCGTCTGTCCACTCGACGCCGCTGCGATACCTCCTGTCGCTCTTCACAACGGTCTTGACCGGTCTTGTCGGCGGGCCAGCCTGCCGCGGCGGCGAATTGGTCGCGACCCCGCTCCCCAACGTGATCGTGATCCTGGTCGACGACATGGGCTGGCGAGATCTCTCCTGCCAGGGAAGCGAATTCTACGAGACGCCGCACATCGACCGGCTGGCCGCCGCCGGGATGCGGTTCACGCAGGGCTACTCGGCCTGCACGGTCTGTTCCCCGTCGCGGGCGGCGATCATGACCGGCCAGTATCCGGCCCGGCTCCACATCACCGACTGGATCGCCGGCCACCAGCGGCCCCATGCCAAGCTCTTGCCCCCCGACTGGACAAAGCACCTGCCGCTCGAGACCGTGACGGTCGCCGAGCGGCTCAAGACAGTCGGCTACGCCACGGCGAGCATCGGCAAGTGGCACCTCGGCGGCCCGGCGTTTTACCCGGAGCACCAGGGCTTCGATGAGAACGTGGCCGGCTCCGACCGCGGCCAGCCACCAAGCTACTTCGCTCCGTACGGAATCCCGACCCTCGCCGAGGGGCCCGACGGCGAATACCTCACCGACCGCGAGACGGCCGAGGCGGTACGGTTTATCGCGGCGCACAAGCTCGGCCCCTTCTTCCTCTACCTGCCCCACTACTGCGTGCACACGCCGATCCAGGGCAAGCGGGAGGTCATGGCGAAGTACGCCGCCAAGGCGGTGCCGGTTCAGAAGCCAAAAAACGACGCCTACGCCGCGATGGTCGAGAGCGTAGACGACTCGCTCGGGCGGATCCTGGCCACGCTCGACGAACTCGGCATCCGCGACCAGACGGCGATCTTCTTCACGAGCGACAACGGCGGCCTGGCGGGCGTGACCGACAACCGGCCGCTGCGGGCCGGCAAGGGCTCAGCCTACGAGGGGGGAGTGCGGGTGCCGTTCATCGTGAGCTGGCCGGGCGTCACGAAGCCCGGGGGCACCAGTGACGTGCCGGTGATCACGCCCGACATTCCGGCCACGATCCTCGCCCTCACGGGCGTGGGGCCCGACCCTGCGCAGCCGCTCGACGGCCGCGACCTCTCCGGCACGCTCGCCGGCGGCACGCTCGACAGGGATGCCATGTATTGGCACTACCCCCACTACCACCCCGGCGGCGCCACTCCCTATTCGGCGATCCGCTCTGGCTCCTGGCGGCTCGTCCACTTCCACGAAGACGTCCAAAGCGAGCTCTACGACCTCGTGGCCGACGCGGGAGAGACGACCGACGTGTCAGCGCAGCAGCCCGAGCGAGCGGCCACAATGCGGGACACACTCGACGCCTGGCTCACCGCGGTCGGGGCCCAGTTGCCCGTTCCCAATCCAAACTACGACCCCACCCAAGACGGCCAGCCGAAGCGGAAGCGATAGGTCATGGCTTTCCCTGAGGCGTGCCGGCCGCGGAGTGAAACTCCGCCTTCCATGCGGCCTATCGATGGCCGGCTCGGGCCGTTTGCAGCGTCACGGGCGATCCGGTCGAATACCGCTTGATTCCACCATCCCTCGCCAGCCCGGAGCCCTTTCATGCCCAAGCAGACCGTCGCCGCCCTTGATCCCGCCGGCAAGGCGATCCTCGTGCGGGTCGACTTCAACGTTCCGCAGGACGACTCCCGGACGATCACTGACGACCGGCGGATCCGAATGGCACTGCCCACGATCCGTGCCATCATCGACCGCGGCGGGAAGGCGATCCTGATGTCACACCTGGGCCGGCCCGCCGGCAAGGGCTTTGAGGCGGAGTTCTCACTCGCGCCCGTGGCCAGGCGGCTTGGAGAGCTTCTCGGCCGGCCGATCGCCGTCGCGAGCGACACCGGCGGGGCTGACTCACACGCCAAGGCCGAGTCGCTACCGGCCGGCGGGGTGCTCGTGCTCGAAAACGTGCGGTTCAATCGGGGTGAGAAGAAGGGGGACGACGACACCTACGTCGCCGGGCTCGCGGGACTCGCCGACGCCTACGTGAACGACGCCTTCGGCACCTGCCACCGCAACGAGGCGAGCATGCACGCCGTGCCCGTGGCGATGAAGCAGCAGGGCAAGCCCGCTGTGTCGGGTTTCCTCGTCGAGAAGGAGATCGCCTACCTCGCCGACGCCATCGCCCGGCCGAAGCGACCCTTCGTGGCGATCCTCGGTGGCAAGAAGGTCTCCGACAAGATCGCGGTGATCGAGAATCTGTTGTCGATCTGCGACCACGTGCTCATCGGCGGGGCGATGGCCTACACGTTTTCCCTCGCCCAGGGAGGGAAAACAGGCAAGAGCCTCGTCGAGGCCGACAAGGTGGAGCTGGCCAGGTCACTCCTGGCCCAGGGCGGCTCGAAGCTCGTCCTCCCAGTGGACACGCACTGCGCCGACGACTTCTCCGGCTCGGCGAACAAGCAGATCGTGCCGGCCGGCCAAATCCCCGATGGCTTCGAGGGGCTCGACATCGGCCCGGAGACAGCCCGCCGCTACGCCGGGATCATCCGCACGGCGGGCACCGTTGTCTGGAACGGGCCGATGGGGGTCTTCGAAATGCCCCCCTTCGACGCGGGCACAAAGACCGTGGCCGACGCCGTCGCCGAAGCGACTACGAGTGGCGCCGTGACGATCATCGGTGGCGGCGATTCCGCGGCAGCGGTCGAGCAGCTCGGCTACGCCGATAAAATCAGCCATATTTCGACCGGCGGCGGCGCGTCGCTCGAGATGCTCGAGGGCAAGGCCTTCGAGACGGTCGCGGTGCTCGACAACGCCTGAAACCTACATGCCCGCGGTGTCGGTCGCGGCCGGGGCCGCCGTGGAGGCGGCCTCGGCGGCCCGCTCCTGCATGCCCTTGACCGCCGCCAACCGGACGCCAGCATCCCGCACGTAGTCGCGATCGTGGCCGCTGAGGTTGTCGAGCGGCACGCGAATCTGCCGGCCATCTGTCTCAAGCACGCAGCTGCCGTCGCCGGCGACGTCCACCAGCGTGGCTACCAGGCTGTGGGCTCCGCTGGCATGGATCCAGCGTCGCTTGGGCTCAGCGGACGCAAAGGGATCCTCTCCCGCGGCGGACTCGGGCTCTGGCTCGTCATCGTCGGCCGGCAACTCTTCCGAGTCATCGACCATCACTTCGTCTTCCTCGAGCGGCCCGGGTTCGTCCAGAGTCTCGGGGTCATCGTTGGGAGCGTCACCGAACGGGTCGGCATCGTCGGCATCGACGGGTAGTGGCTCATCGGCTGGCGGCTCATCGGCCAGAGGATCCGATGGCTCGTCGGCCATCTCCTCGTCGGCCGCGGCAGCTTCCGGTTCATCATCAGCAAACGGGTTCGAGGCCTCTTCCTCGTCTGTCATCTCCTCCTCGCCGGCAGGAGCGTCCTCGTCCTCAAATTCCTCGAAGAGATTCGGCTCGGCGGGCTCGGCGGGCTCGGCGGGCTCGGCGGGCGTGGGCTCGGGCGTGGGCTCAGCCGTGGGCTCAGGGGCCGGCACCGGTTCGTCGGCCGGGCCGGCATCCTCCTCCATCGGCGGCTCGTCGTCGTCGAGACCCGGGATCAAAGGAACCGCTGGCGTCGTCTCCTCGGCCGGTGTCGGCACGTCGGTTGGATCGCCTGGCAGCGGCTCCGCCGGCAAG
>JBBEEF010000070.1:0-5457 GCA_040880915.1 Pirellulales bacterium | reverse complement strand
CTCGGCCGGTGTCGGCACGTCGGTTGGATCGCCTGGCAGCGGCTCCGCCGGCAAGGCGGCGTCTTCACGCATCTCGGGCTCATCGGCTCGTGCGGGGTCGGCCTCGGCAGGGCCCTCGTTCGCCGCCGGCACGGGCGCGGGGGGATCGGTGACCGGCTGGTCATTGGAGGCGGGCACGACGGCGTCACCGACGCGGAGCGACCGCAGCTCCGGCAGCGGCGGGGCCACCGGCTCGAGCCCGCCGGTCGCCACGCCGTCCACGGCGGCAGCGGGTGTGGGCTGATCGACGACCACCGACTGCGACTCTTCGCCAACCTGCTCCACCGCAACCGCGGAGCCAACGCTCACCACATCCGACCCACCCTCGCCGCAGCAAGCCGCTATGGTCTCGCACGCGACCGGAGGGCAACAGCCGTCGGCCGCGACCCACTCCCGCACAACGACCGTCTCGCCGCACTCGCTCCAAGCAGGCGGCGGGCAGGTCGTGGCGACGGGACGGCACTGCTTTCGCGTCCGCAGAAACCAGCATGCCCGCGCGGCATCCATCGAGAGTGCGAGGGAAAGGATGGCGATCAGAAACGCATGGAGGCAGCGACGCACGGGGCACCTTCCGCGAGAGGGGGGAAAAAGGCCGTTTCGGAAGCATGGTTGACGTTCGGGGTCAAGTCAATCAGCCGGGCACGGCAGGGCCCCCGGCAGAGTCTGCCGGTCCCGCCGGATGCACCGCTCATCCGGCTCCTGCGGCCAGCGGGCCGCGGTAGAGTCAGCTGCAACCCATGCTGTTGCCGCAGTTGTGGCAGAGGTAGCAGTTGCCGTTGCGGACCGTGATTGAGCCGCAGTTGTCGCAGGCCGGGGCATCGATCTGGAACGTGGCGAACTGGCTTTGCCGATCGTCTGGCGTGGCGTGGGGATCGACCGTCATCCGCAGTCCGGCCCGCTCGAGGAGCGTGGCCGACGCCTCAGCGGCTTTGCCCGACACAACTCCTGCTCTCGGTTTCGCCGCCGCGCCGTTGCCACCGGGATGCCGGCCGCGGTTCACCGTGGCGTCGCTCTTTCCTTGGGGCTTTCCCTGCCCATTGACCAGCCCGCTCGCCGTCGTGGCGGCGGGCTTCCGCTCACTTTCCGCATCCTCCCCGGTGGCGGTTTCTCCGCCACCTCCCTCCGTCGCCGGCCGCGTAGCCTCGCGATAGCCAGGGATAAACTGCGTGCCCATCCAGCGGAAGAGATAATCGACCAGGCTCTTGGCCACCGGGATGTCGGCGTTCTTCGTGTAGCCCCAGGGCTCAAAGCGGGTGTGTGAAAACTTCTTGACATACACCTCCAGCGGCACGCCATACTGCAGGCTCATCGAAACAGCCGTGCCGAAGGCATCCATCAGCCCGCCGATCGTGCTGCCTTCCTTGGCCATCGTGATGAACAGCTCTCCAGGTCGGCCGTCGTCGTAGAGGCCCACCGTGATGTAGCCCTCGTGACCCCCCACGCTGAACTTGTGGGTCACGCTTCGCCGGGTGTCGGGAAGCCGCTCCCGCCGCGGTGCTGCTGTAGCCGCCTTGGCCGCCGCCTTGTCGCTTTCGGTGCTCGTCGAGAGGGGCTGGCTCTCCTTTGAGCCGTCGCGATAGATGGCCAGGGCCTTGAGCCCCATCCGCCAGCCCTCCTGATAGGCCCGGGCGACGTCGGCGGGGGTCGTCTCCCGCGGCATGTTCACGGTCTTCGAGATTGCACCCGACAGGAAGGGCTGGGCCGCCGCCATCATCTTGACGTGGGCCGCCCAGGCGATGCTCCGCTCACCGAGCCGGGGCTTGAAGGCGCAGTCAAAGACCGACAAGTGCTCGGTTTTGAGCCCCGGTGCCCCCTCGATTGTGTCCTTGTCGTTGACGAAGGCGAGGATCGCCTCGACGGCCGGCTCGTCGTAGCCGAGCGTCCGCAGGGCCAGCGGCACGGTCTGGTTCACAATCTTGAGCATCCCGCCGCCAGCCAGCTGCTTGTACTTCACCAGCGCGATGTCGGGCTCGATGCCGGTGGTGTCGCAGTCCATCAGGAAGGAGATCGTGCCGGTCGGGGCGAGCACGGTGGCCTGGGCGTTGCGGTAGCCATGCGTCTGGCCGCCGGCGAGCACGTCGTCCCAGACCTTCCTGGCCGCGTCCTGCAGATACCCCGGGCAGGCGGGGTCGATCGTCTCGACCGCGTCGCGGTGCATCTGCATCACCTTAAGCATCGGCTCGCGATTGGCCGCGAAGCCCTCGAAGGGGCCGACCGCAGCGGCGAGCTCGGCGCTCGTGCGATTGGCAGCCCCGTGGAGGACTGCCGTCAGGGCCCCGCACAGACCTCTTCCGGCGGCGCTGTCGTAGGCCAGGCCGTCGGCCATCAACAGGCTGCCGAGGTTTGAGTAACCCAGGCCCAGCGGCCGGTAGAGGTGGCTGTTTCTGGCGATCCGCGCCGTCGGGTAGCTGGCGTGGTCGACCAGGATCTCCTGGGCCACGAAGAAGATTCGGCAGGCCACCGCAAACCGCTCCACGTCAAACGTCCCGTCGGGCCGGCGAAACTTCATCAGGTTGATGCTCGAGAGATTACAGGCCGTGTCGTCCAAGAACATGTATTCGGAGCACGGGTTCGAGGCATTGATCCGGCCCGAGTTGGGGCAGGTGTGCCAGTGGTTGATGGTCGTGTCGAACTGCACGCCGGGGTCGCCGCACTGCCAGGCACACTCAGCCATCCGGTCGAGCACCTCGCGGGCCTTGAAGCTCGGGCCGGCCTTCGAGGAGTCGGTGACCCAGCGGGTGGTCCAGGTGTCGTCGCGATCGACGGCCTCCATAAACTCGTCGCTCAGGCGGACGGAAAGATTGGCGTTCTGGAACAGGATTGAGCTGTAGGCCTCGCCGTTGAAGTTGGAGTCGTAGCCCCCCTTCTCAATCAGCACCCGGGCCTTCTTCTCCTCCTTACTCTTGCACTCGATGAATTCCATGATGTCGGGGTGGTGGACCTTGAGCGACTGCATCTTCGCGGCCCGCCGCGTCTTGCCGCCGCTCTTCACGACCGCCGCCACCTGGTCATAGACCCGCATAAAGGAGAGCGGGCCCGAGGGCTTGCCGCCACCGGCAAGCTTCTCCCGCTGGCTGCGGATCGTGGAGAGATCGGTGCCAGTACCCGAACCGAACTTGAAGAGCATCGCCTCGCTGCGGGCGAGGTCCATGATGTCTTCCATGTTGTCGCGGACGCTCTGAATGAAGCAGGCGCTGCCCTGCGGATACTCATAAGGGTTGTCGGGCACAACGGCATCCCGCTTGGCCTCGTCCCACCGCCAGTTGCAGGGAGCCCCCTTCACACCGTACTCGTGGAACAGGCCGACGTTAAACCAGACCGGCGAGTTGAAGGCGCCGTGCTGGTGGACGCAGAGCCAGGCGAGGTCACGGTAGAAGTTCTCGCCGTCGGCCGGGGTCTTGAAGTAGCCGTCTTTGATGCCCCAGTCGGCGATCGTGCGGGCCACTCGATGGACGAGCTGCCTGACGGAATGCTCCCGCTCAGGCGTGTGGATCTCGCCGTAGAAATACTTGCTGACCACGACGTTGGTGGCCAGCTGGCTCCAGGCGGCGGGGATCTCGCAGGCCGGCTGCTCAAAGAGAACCTTGCCGTCCTCCCCCTTGATGGCAGCGGTGCGAAGTTCCCACTCGGTCGTGTCGAACGGACTGTCCACCTCGGTCGGGCAGAAGGTGGGGCGGATTTCGAGGGCGGTTCGTCCGGCGGCCCGCGGGCCGGTCGCGGGGCTCGAGATCGAGGCTGAGCCGGAGAGTGTGGCCGTGTCTAATTCTGCCATGGGAAAATAGCTCCAAAAGGGTCGAACGAGCGCGGTGCGGGAGAATCGGGCAAAATCGCTGGCGGCCGACTACCGGAAAGTATACTGGCGTATAGTCCTTCTACAAGCCAGCATCGGCCTGCCAACAGGGCCGCATGAGGGTTTCCGGCCAGAGAAATTGGCCGAAACACCGGAAGATCGATTAAGCAGGTCCATCTGCGTGCTATCGCAACATGTTGTGGTGGTCGATCCGCTGACCACTGCCGGTAGGCCGGGGCGTGAATGTAGCGTGAGGGTTGAATGAGTCAAGCGACTTTTTCCGGCGGTGCCTGCCGCGGCTAAAACACGCATCCGGAGCCGGCTCGGGGGCGTGCCAGCACCGATGGCACAAACCGCTCCCCAGGGGGGTATTTGCCACGCGGGCTCGCCCGCTGGGTTCACGGGGGCGAGAATGCGGCTGCCGAGGATGGCGATATCGGGCACGACAGACGCCCCGGTCGTGATTGGAATTCTGGTCAGATCCCTGCACATGACTCAAGAAAGCGAGGCTCTCATGCCCCATTCGTCTTCGGTCCATCGGCCGCTCGACGGCCTTCGCGTGCTCCTGCTTGTGGGCGACGCCTACGAGGATCTCGAGCTCTGGTATCCAAAACTCCGCCTCGAGGAGGCCGGTAGTCATGTCGTCGTCGCCGGCACGATGCAGGGCCGCACCTACGCAGGCAAGCACGGTTATCCGTGCACAAGCGACGCACTTCTCGCCGATATGGAGGCCGCCGACTTCCACGGCCTTGTGATCCCTGGCGGCTGGATGCCCGACTCCCTCCGCCGTGACGAGAAGGTACTCGGTCTTGTCCGCGACTTCGCCGCCAGCGGCAAGCTGGTGGCCGCGATCTGCCACGGCGGCTGGATCCCGATCTCGGCGGGCGTCTACCGGGGGGTCCGGGTGACTGGCAGCCCAGGCATCAAGGACGACCTCATGAACGCCGGGGCGATCTGGGAGGACAGCCCCGTCGTGGTCGACCGCCACTATGTTTCCAGCCGCAAACCGGCCGATCTCCCCGCTTTCATGGGGGCGATCGTGGAACTGCTCGCCGGCGTCGAGGTGATGTAGACTCATCGTTACATATGGGTCGTGAAAAACCTCTTCGAGACGACGCTGTGCGGGACCGCATCCGCGGGGCAGGCCTGCGGTGCACCGCCGCCCGCGTGGCCGTGATGCGGCACCTCGAGATGGCGACGGGGCCGCTGACACACGCCGAAGTGTCTGACGCCCTCGACCACCTCGGCTTCGACCGGGCCACGATCTATCGAAACCTCACCGAACTCACCGAGGCCGGGCTCGCGGCCCGCGTCGAACTCGGCGACCATGTCTGGCGGTTTGAAGCCAAGCGGGCCGGCGGCGGCCACAAGGGAGACGACCACCCCCACTTCGTCTGCACGACCTGCGGCGAGGTGTCGTGTCTCGAGGACGTGAAGGTGGCGATCACGCCGCGGCCGGGGGCGGGCTCGGGCAATAAGGGCCCCAGGGGACGGATCGGCTCGGTCACCGAGGTCCTGCTCAAGGGCCGCTGCGGACAGTGCGAGTAGCCACTACGGCAAAGAACAAAGCCGCGGCGACTCTGCCTGCCACCCCGCGTAAGCCTGGCTGTGTCCAATTGGTGCGCCAC
>JBBEEF010000069.1:0-5659 GCA_040880915.1 Pirellulales bacterium | reverse complement strand
GAACACCAGCGGGGATGTCGAGTTTTTAGGGCCGCGAAACGGGAGACATCCCCTTTTCCTTCTGCGCCTGGAACACCCGCGGTAGCCCGGCGAAGTCGGGGAGGGTTGGCCCCGGCTCGAGCCCCACGGTCGCAGCCAGGATCGCCTCCACATCGGCTGCAATGTTCGGGCCCGCCTCGAGCACCAGCCAGCCGCCCGGAGCCAGCTGCTCGGCCGCCTGAACGGCGAGCCGCTCAATCACCTCGACACCCCGCGGCCCCGCCACCAGCGCACCGCGGGGCTCGTAGTCGCGGACATCTGCCGGTAGTGCGGCATGCTCGTCTTCGCGGACATACGGGGGATTGCTCACGATCACGTCCCAGGGGCCCGCCAGGGCCGGGTCGGAGAGCAGGTCGGCCTCGACCAGCGTGATGCGGTCTGCCACGCCATGACGCTCCGCGTTGGCCCGGGCCACACCGAGGGCTGCGGCCGAGATCTCACCGGCGGCGACCGTCGCCCGCGGCAGCCGCTTTGCGAGCGTCACCGCGATCGCACCGCTGCCCGTGCCCACATCGACGATCCGCGGGGCCGCAGCCTCCTTGCACAGGTCGAGCACCCGAACAACAAGCCCCTCCGTTTCGGGCCGCGGCACGAGCACCGCCGGCGACACGGCAAACGGCAGCGAGAAGAATTCGCGGCTTCCCACGAGATAGGCCACCGGCTCGCCGGCCCCACGGCGGCGGACAAGCTCCCGAAACCGGGCCCGCGGCTCGTCGGCCACCACCTCGTCGAAGGCGGTGTAGAGCATGATCCGCTGACAGCCCCGGACATTCGCCAGGAGCACCTCGGCGTCGAGCCGCGGCGACTCGCCCCCCTTGCCGCCAAGCCACTCGGCCGTCGCGGTGAGCAGTCGGCCCACGGTCCACTCGGTGTCGCTCATCGCGGCTCCATGGGTGCGGCCCGTGGAGCGGAGGCCATGTCCTGCTTCCGCGCCTCGCGGGCATTCCGCTCGATCGCGTCGATCACCAGGCCCAGACGGCCGGCCATCACCTGGTCGAGCGTGAAACTCTCGTTGATCCGATGGTCGGTGAGGCGGTTCTGGGGAAAGTTGTAGGTCCGGATCCGCTGACTGCGGTCGCCGGAGCCGACCAGTCCCTTCCGCTCGCTCGACCGCTTCTCGTGTTCGATCTGCCGCTCGTGCTCGTAGAGGCGGGTCTTGAGGACGCGGAGAGCCTTGGCGAGGTTCTTGTGCTGGCTCTTCTCGTCCTGGCACTGCACCACGATGCCGGTGGCCAGATGGGTGAGGCGGACGGCCGAGGCAGTCTTATTGACATGCTGCCCGCCCGGGCCGCTTGCGCAGAACAAGTCCTTGCGGTAGTCCTCGGGTGAGAGCGAGACTTCCACGTCTTCCGGCTCCGGGAGCACCGCGACGGTGGCCGCGGAGGTGTGGATCCGCCCCTTGGTCTCGGTGTCGGGAACCCGTTGGACGCGATGGCCGCCGCTCTCGTGACGGAGCCTGCGGTAGACGCCGTCGCCGGAGGCGCCGAGCACGACTTCCTTGAAGCCGCCGAGTTCGGTGGGGCTGGCGTCGAGCACCTCGAAGTCCAGGCCCGCCTCGGCCCCGTAGCGGCGGTACATCTCAAATAGGTCGCGGACAAACAACGCCGCCTCGTCGCCGCCGGTGCCGGCCCGCAATTCGACGATGCACCGCGTGCGGTCGGCATCGTCGTCGTCGGAGCAGAGGTCGGTGAGTTCCTCCCACTCGGCCTCGCGGCGGGCCTCGAGTTCGGGCAGTTCGGCCCCCGCGAGGGCCCGCAGGTCGTGGTCGTCGCCCCGGCCCATCTCCTCGAGATCGGCGACTTGCCGTTCGAGGGCCACGAAGTGGCGATACTTGAGCGCCAGGCGTGCCAGCGAGCCATGTTCACGCGCAGCCGCTGAAAGCCGTTGGCCGTCGGCCAGCACGGCGGGATCGGCCATGGCCCGTTCGAGTTCTTCAAACCGAGCGAGCTTTGTATCCAAAAGGTCGCGCATGAGTTACCGCGGTTCCCGCGGCAAGAGGCCAGGAGTGCCGCGTCAGGACGCCGGCACCCCGGCGACGACCTTTTTCTTGAGGCTCGCGTATCCGGCCCCGGCAAACTTCGTCTTGAACTTCTCGATCCGGCCGGCGGTGTCGACAAACTTCAGCTTGCCGGTGAAGAAGGGGTGGCAGACGTTGCAGATGTCGACCTTGATCTCGGGTACGGTGCTCCGCGTGGCAAACGTGTTGCCGCAGCCGCAGCGGACCACGGTGTGGATGTAGTCGGGATGAATGCCGTCTTTCATGGTCGCAATGCCGGAGGTCTGGGGGGCTGCAATCTGCGTGTATCGAACACCAAGGAGCCTTAAGTCTACTGAATCCTGGCTTCGGCGGCAACGCGGCCCTTCAAATCGCTCACTGGGCGGCCGCGGGGCGTGGATCTGCCGCGGGTTCCGGCCGGTCGAGCTGATCGGCCCGCAGGCGGCTGCCAAACCGTTGGGCTGAGTCATCCTCCCGCAGCACGGCTGCCGCTTCCGCACGCCGACCCAGGCCGACCAGAGCAGCGGCCAGGTTCACCCGCGCCGCGTCGGTCCAGCGGCTGTCTGGGGCGGCGTCCAGCGTCATTCGCCGCAGATAGTCCTCAGCCGCAGCGAACTGGCCCTCGGAGAGCATCACGAGCCCCAGCCAGTAGGTCGCGTCTTCCTTCATTCGGATCAGGCGATTGGTCACCGCCGCCGCCTGCGGTTCCGGCAAGGGTGCCACCGCCTCATTCATCATCCGTCGCGACGGCCGCGCTGCCATGTAGGCCGCCTTGGCACCGGCCGGGCCGTCGAGGTCTCCGCGAAACTCCCGCACGCGGCCGGCAAACAGAGGGCGAAACAGCTCGCCGCCGCGGACGGCGTCGGGAGTTGGGAGCGGCACCTCGAGGGGGCCGAGCTCTTCGGCGAGCGCTGCCCCGGCCTGGGGGCGACGCGCGACGGTGATCCAGGGAAAGGTCCACAGCCCGCGCGACGTTCGCCCCTCGCCCGGCAGCGCGGCCGTTGCCCGGTCGGCCAAGGCCGAGGCGTCGCTCGCCACCGACACACCGTGCACCCGCGCGAGATCCGCGTCGAGTCGGGCCATGCGGCGAGACATGCTCCACGGATCGGCAACCACGAGCACCCCGAGGCGGGCCAGATCCGCTGCCTTGATCGGATAGGGCCTGCCTGGCAGCGAGAGCGACTCGAGGATCGCGGGGTCGGCGGCGGCCTGCCGGACGGTGGCCACGCCTTCTCCCCCGGGGCCGGGAACGGGCATTCCATACACCGGCTCAAAGAGATACGCCTCGCCGCCGCTCACAAGCGCCGGCAGCCAGGGCCGGGGCGGAACTCCTTCGCCCGCCGAGGTGGCCAGCATGACTCCGTCGAGGCCAGCCTGCCGCAGGAGTTCGATGAAAATCCACGCCCGCTGCGGACCGCTGCCGCGGCCTGCGAGCATGATCTCCCCCGGCTGAAACCAGCGACTTCCCGGCGCCGACTCGCTGGGCACCATCGGCGGATCACTCACGACCGCGAGCGATCGCACCGTCCAGCGAAACAGGGCCAGGGCCACGTCCAGGTCGTCGCGGGCATCGCCCCGGGCGGTGCGGGCGACGGCCGCCAGCCAGATGCGGTCACGGATCGCGATGACGTCGCCGCCGGCGTCGAACAACTCCCGGTCAAGGCCCTCCTTCCCGGCTTGCCGCAGGTCTTCGGGCAACGACTCGAGCAAGGGATCGGGCCGCCAGCTGGCTGCGTCGCCCGCCGCGTGACTCCACTGGACGAGCCGGTCGAACACCTGCTCCGCGCCGCGGGCCTCGTCGTAGCGGTCGAGCCCGGAGAGGATCGTGACCGCGCCCGCGAGCAACTGCTCCCGGATGGGCCGGCTCGCGGCCGCGGCCGGCCGCTCGCCACCAGTCTGGCCCGGAGCGGATTGCTTTGGGGCTGACCGGCCGCAGCCCGTGACAACCAGGCCCAGCGCGACGACGCAGGCCGCCCACCGCCACGGCGGCTTCATGACGCTTCTCCGGCCCTTGCTCGCTCTCCCGCCAGGCGTGCTTCGTGAATCCGCAGCACCCGTTCGAGCACGCCTTCGAGCGCGTCGAGCGGGACCATGTTTGGCCCGTCGCTGGGGCTCGTATCGGGGTCCGGATGGGTCTCGAAGAAGACGCCGTCGATGCCCACTGCTGCCGCCGCTCGCGCCAGCGGTTCAACGAGGTCGCGATCTCCACCGGTCGCTCCTCCCAGGCTCGCCGGCCGTTGGACGGAGTGGGTCGCATCGAAGATCACGGGCACGCCCAACGCCTGCATGGCCGGAAGCCCAGCGAAATCGTTGACGAGCCGGCCGTATCCGAAAAACGTGCCCCGCTCACAGAGGAGGATGTCGCGGCAGTTGCCCGCCAGGAGTTTGGCAACCACATGCCGCATGTCTGTGGGTGCCACAAACTGCCCCTTTTTCACGTTCACCGCCTTGCCCGTGGCTGCGGCCGCCAACAGGATGTCGGTCTGCCGGCAGAGAAACGCGGGGATCTGCAGCAGATCGCAGACCTCCCCCGCCGCCGTCGCCTGTTCGGGGAGGTGTACATCGGTCGTCACCGGCAGCCCGCTGGCCCGCCCCACCCGTTCGAGCACCCGCAGGCCGTCGTCGATGCCCGGCCCGCGAAAGGTCGCACCGCTCGTGCGATTGGCCTTGTCGAACGATGCCTTGAAGACAGCCTGGATCGGCAGCCGCGCGGCGAGTTCGGCGAGGTGGATTGCGATCCTGAGGCAGAGATCCTCCCGCTCGATCACACACGGGCCGGCGATCACCAAGAGCGGTTCGCCCGGCCCGACCCGATGAGGGCCGACCAACGCTGGAAGATGGGGATTCACGTGCGCGGCTCCGTGGGATCGGCCGGGGCCCTCCGGCGGAACCCAAGTCTGCTGCCGGAATAGAAGCCGCCTGGCCTCGTCGGATCATACCGCTCATGGGCCGGGCCAGGGAGCGACGGTGCGGTTGCCGGTCGCAGGCTGTCGCAGACTGTACCGAACCTCGACCCTCGCCGCCGCCAGCGCTGCAAAATGCGGCGCTGCGTTGCAAAAGGCTGCAGTCGCCGGGGGCACCAGTGGCATACGTCGCACGGTGAGACGAGCAATCGGCCGGTAATGCGCAGGGGCCAAAGAGTCAGTTTTTTAGCGGACTTTGAGCGGACTATGGGAGGGAAATCCCGAACTCAAGCGAGAGGAAACATGGCCGCGAAAGCCTCCCGATGGCTTTGGCACGAAACGTGCTCGGTCTATCCAGCGGTTGGGATTTCCGGTCCCAACCAGACCCAGCTTTCCCAACGAAGGCGGGGTCTCCGACTTGATCCGGGCGTGCGGTCGCCTTGCCCCTGACCCGCACTCCCATGGCAGGATGCTCCTGCCGGGTCGGGGGCCCCGCCTCCTTATTTTTTGGTTCCGGGATTTTCGTACGTTTGCGTTGCCATTTCGAACATGGCGACCCGCGGCTTTGAGGCGGCCGGCGTGGAGAGCGGGGTGGCTTTCGTTCCCGCAGTCCCCGGGCTCGCGCCCAGGGCTTGTATGGGGCAAGGGTCGGGGTTGCCCGTGTCAATCGAGCCGGCCTCCCAAGCGAGCCAGAGGCAGGATGCCGAAGCGAGTCTTGCGT
>JBBEEF010000068.1:0-5692 GCA_040880915.1 Pirellulales bacterium | reverse complement strand
TTCTATGGCCGAACGGGCCGTGCCGAACGCCCCCCGTGCCGAACACGCCGGGCGCGAGCACTTACGGCAAGCTATGCGACCCAGAGCGGCCTCGGATCGATCGAGGATTCATGTCTCCTCGGTCAGGTCACCCTCGGTGATCATGGAGAAGCCCTTGCTGCTGAGGGTCTCCATGCCCATTTCGGTATTGTCGACCATCAGGGCCACCGCTGGGCGACCCCGGGGTTGGACGAGAATCGGGTAGGCCTGGATGATGTTGACCTCGGCCTGAAGCAGGGCCGTGCAGATTCGTAGCAAAGGTTGGTGGTCGTCGGGGAGCTCGACACCGAGCAGGTCACTCTCGATCAGGGGCAGGCCAGCCCGTTCGAGAATCTCGCGGCCCTGCTCCGGGTGGCTGAGGAGAAACCGCACAAAGGCGCACTCTCCAGCGTCGCTGATCGACAGGGCTACGATCCGGACCCGTGATCCCTCGAATCGTCGCACGACCTCGAGAAGCTGGCCGACACGATTCTCGAGAAATACCGTGAACTGCCGGAGCGTCGGCCAGTTGCGTCCGCGGGCGGTTGCAAACCCGATTCCCATCCCCTCGCCGGCGTCGCCCAGGCTCACGATCAATTCTCCAGTGGATTTTCCGCGGTGTGCCGTCGAGGCCGCCGTATCACCACGAGACCCTGTCAGGATAAAGTCTCCCGGTTGGTCCGGTCAACGCGGCGACCACGGCGGGAGTGAGCGATGTCAGCCGAGCACGAAATCGAGGTCCGGGTCCGCTACCAGGAGACCGACGGCCAGCGGAGGGTGCACCATGCAAACTTCCTCACCTACTTCGAGATGGGCCGCACCGAGATGCTGCGGGCGCACGGGCACACCTACAAATCGTTCGAGGACGCCGGCTTGTTCATGGTAGTGAGCGAGGCGAAGTGCACCTACCACGCCCCGGCGGAGTATGACGATCTCCTGCTGCTCCGGACCCGCGTCGAGAAGGTCGGGGCGGCCCACATCAAACATGCCTACGAAGTGATCCGTGGCACACGGATCATCGTCACGGGCTCGACGACCGTGGTCTGTGTCGATCGGGAGGGAAGGGTCCGGCGGCTTCCCGAGTGGATGCTCGAATGAGCCGGCGGGCGAGTTACTCGCCAATGTCTTCCGCCCAGAGGCCGGGATGCCGAGTCATGAATTCCCGCATCAGGGCGAGGCAGCGGTCGTCCTGGAGCACCTCGAGCGACACCCCGCGGGCAGTCAGCCAGGCCTCTTCTCCCATGAAGGAGCGATTCTCGCCGATCACCACCCGGGGAATGCGGTAGAGGGCGATCGCCCCGCTGCACATCGGGCAGGGGGAGAGCGTCGTGTAGAGCGTGCACTCGCGGTAGAACGAAGCCGGTCGGCGACCGGTCCGCTCGAGGGCGTCCATCTCGCCGTGCAGGATGGCACTGCCCTGCTGCACCCGGCGGTTGTGCCCACGGCCTACGATTGTGCCCTCGTGCACCACCACGGAGCCGATCGGAATGCCCCCCTCGGCGAGACCCGCCTCCGCCTCCGCGATCGCCGCCTGCATAAAGAGATCCATTCACTGCTCCTTGAAAATGGGTACTCCATTCAAAATGGGCGACGAGGGACTCGAACCCCCAACCCCCTCGGTGTAAACGAGGTGCTCTGACCAATTGAGCTAGTCGCCCTCCGCCTTGGGCGCCGCCGGCTTCGGCGGTGCCACGACCCGAATCCCCAACTCGGCCAGTTGCCGCGGCTCCACACCGGCGGGAGCCCCGGTCATCAGATCACTGGCTTTCTGTGTCTTTGGAAACGCGATCACGTCGCGGATGCTGTCGAGGCGGCCGAAGAGCATCACCCAGCGGTCGATGCCCAGGGCAATGCCTCCGTGGGGAGGGGCGCCGCTCTGGAGTGCCTCGAGCAGGAAGCCGAACCGCTCGCGGGCGGTTTCGGCCTCGATTCCCAGCAGCCCGAAGACCTTCTGCTGGGTCGCCGAGTCATGGATCCGGATCGTGCCGCCGCCCGCCTCCGAGCCGTTGATGACCAGGTCGTAGGCGACGGCCCGGCAGGCCGCGGGGTCGCTCTCGAGGAGGTGGAGATCGTCGGGGCGGGGAGCGGTGAACGGGTGGTGCATGGCGGCCCAGCTTCCGGTCTCGGTGTCGCGGGCAAACATCGGGAAGTCGACCACCCAGGAGATGTGCATGGCCGCAGGGTCAAATAGCTCGAGTTGCGTGCCAAGCCGCTTCCGGAGCGTGTGGAGGGCCTTGCACGTTACCTCGAAGGAATCAGCCACGACGAGCGCAAGGTCGCCGGGCCGGCAGGCCAACCGATCCTTGAGCCCCGCTCCAATGCCGGCAAGGTTCTTCGCCACCGGCCCGCTCCAGGAGCCGTCCTCGTCGCACTTGAGCCAGACGAGCCCCTTGGCTCCCGCCTCCACTGCCACGGCCGTGAGTTCGTCGAGCTCCTTGCGACTGAACCGCCCGGCAGCAGCAGGCACGCGGATGCCCCGGACCCGCCCGCCGCTCTCGACCGCCCCCCGAAAGACGCGGAAGTCGCTCTCACCAGCGAGGGCCGTGAGGTCGACTATCTCGAGCCCAAACCGCAGGTCGGGGGCGTCGTGCCCAAACCGTTCCATGCACTCTTCCCAGGTGAGCCGCTGCAGGGGCAGCGGCACATCGAGCCCGAGGATCTCCCGGGCCGTCCGCCGCACCAGCTCCTCGATCACACCCATCACGTCGTCGGCCTCCACGAACGACATTTCGACGTCGAGCTGGGTGAACTCGGGCTGCCGGTCGGCCCGCAGATCCTCATCGCGGAAGCACTTGGCAACCTGCACATAGCGGTCAAAACCGGCGATCATGAGCAGCTGCTTATAGAGCTGCGGCGATTGGGGCAGGGCGAAGAACGCGCCGTGCTCGAGCCGGCTGGGAACCAGGTAGTCGCGGGCCCCCTCCGGCGTGCTCTTGCCGAGCATCGGAGTCTCGACATCGATGAAGCCGAGCTCGTCGAAGTGGTCCCGCATGATCTTCACGATCCGGCTGCGGAGCAGGAGATTCTCCTGCATCGCCTGCCGCCGCAGGTCGAGCCAGCGGTTGGCCAAGCGAACCTCCTCGCCCGGCAGGTCGCTCGCCCCGGGCTGGAACACGGGCGTGACCGCCTCGTTGAGCACCTCGATCGTGTCGCAGACAACCTCCACGGCGCCCGTGGCGAGCTTGGGGTTGGTCGTTCCTTCGGGCCGGGCTCCGACCGTTCCGGTGGCACGGATCACCCACTCCGAGCGGACTGCCCGGGCGGTCCCCAGCGTGGCGGCGGACGCATCGGGACCGATCACGATCTGCGTGCGGCCCCAGCGGTCGCGAAGATCGATGAAGATCACCCCCTTGTGGTCGCGGACGCGGTCTACCCAGCCGCAGAGCGAGACCCTGCTCCCGACCCGCTCGGGACGAAGTTCACCGCAGGTATCGGTTCTGAGCACGGGCCGCCCTCTCTGGAAAAGCTGGCTAGGAATCACTGTCGGTGGTGAATGCCGAAACAACAAGTAGGGCAACCACCAGCAGCAGGGAGATTCCCAGCAGTGGCACCGCGCCCCAGACGACTATCAAGCGGGCAGTTTCCGCCGTGGGAGGCTCCCGGCCAAAACCAAAGATGGCCGTGAGTGCGAGGATCGCGAACAGGATCGCGGTGGCAAGTGTGAACCAAGCCAGCAGCTTCGGAATCATCGCTGCCTACCTCGCCGTCCGGTTGGCCGCCAGCAGGGCAGCCTCGCGGGACCGGCCTTCGGCGCTGAACGCCAGCTCCAATTGCTGACTGGCCTCGCCATCCGGGCAGAGCTCCCGAAACAGCATGCTCGGCTGGATGTCCTGGTTGTGCTGGTACTTGTCGCTCGAGTATTCGGTGATCTCCCCGGCCACCTGGTGGAAGAAGATCTGGCAGATCGACACGCCCGGGTAGATCTTGACCGGCTGCACGGCGAACATCTCGAGCGTCCAATAGCCGGAAAAGCCGACGTCGCCAAAGCCCGCGGTCACGTGCACGAACAGGCCCAGCCGACCGATCGAACTCCTGCCCTCAATCATGGGCACGAGGTTGTGGGTCTCGATTCGCTCCATCGTGCGGCCAAGGTAGAGCTGGTTGGGGGTGAGCACCAGGCCGTCGGTGGGGATCGTGATCCGGTCCACCCGGTTGCTCTTCCGCATGTCGAGCACAACCTCTTCGTAGACGAGCAGTTCGTCGTGCAACGACAGGTTGTAGCTATTGGGATTGAGCCGACTGTCGTCGAATGGATCGATCAGAATGTTGCGGCCGAGCTGGCGGCGGATCTCGTGACCGGAAAGAATCATGTCAGGCTCCCGTGCGGTGGCGACGATCGGACGGGTACGAAGCAGTCGGATTCTACGTCGGGCCGACGAAACGCGACAGTCACCCGCCTGCCGCGGCCAGGCGGGCCGGCCGACTGCCGCCGTTTGCCGCCAGTGCTACGATTCACCATGCGTACCCTGTCGTGCCGGCCGTCTTGGCCAGGCGGAGGGCCGCGGGCAGGAGCCACCATGACCCATGACCATCGACCAGCCGGACACCGATTACGATCCGCTCTACTTGGCGGGCATCGCGCATTTCAACGCCTGCGACTACTACGAGAGCCACGAGGTCTGGGAAGAGCTCTGGACCGAATACCGTGGGCCTTCCCGCAAGTTTTACCAGGGGCTCATCCAGGCCGCTGTCGCACTCTACCACTTTGGAAATGGCAACATCCGCGGGGCGCGTAAACTTCACACGAGCGTCCACGGCTATCTGGACGGGTTTGCGCCACGGCACCTCGGCCTTGACGTGACCGGCTTTATGCAATCCTTCGACTCCTGCCTGGCCGAGGTCGTGGCCAGTACGGAGGACTACCCTGAAGTTCCCCTCGACCCGGAACTGCTTCCGGAGATTCACCTCGATCCCCCCCCCGCTGGCCGGCCGGCTTGAGGCCCAACCCCCTTCGCGAGTCTTCCATACGCATGACTGACGAGCCACTCGCCTTCTCCCCTGACCAATTCTCGGGCCAGGCGCGGATGTTTCCGCTGCCGAACCTTGTGATGTTCCCGCACGTGATGCAGGCGCTCCATGTCTTCGAGCCCCGCTACCGGGCGATGTTCGAGGAGGCGATCGAGGACGATCGACTCATCGCGCTGGGTTCACTTGCCACCGGCTGGGAAGGGGACTACGAAGGGCGGCCTCCGCTGCGGCCGACCGCCTGCCTCTGCCGGATCGCCACCCACCAGCGGACGGAAGAGGGCACCTACAACGTGCTTGTGCTGGGCGTGCGGCGGCTGCGGCTCGTGAGGGAACTGCCGCCCAAAAAGCTGTTTCGCGTGGTTGAGTCGGAGATCATTGAGGACTTCGAGCCGGCCGAATCCCCGCCCGGCGCGGCCACGGCGTTGCAGCAACGGCTGCTGGCCGCCTTCAAGCAGGCCATGCCCCGCATTCCCAATGCCTACGAGCAACTCGATCAATTGCTCGGCAGCCAGATCACGCTCGGGATGCTCGCCGACATCGTGGCCTATACGATCGACCTCGACCTCGAGACGAAGGTCAAACTTCTTGCCGAGTGCGACGTGTTTCAACGCACGCTCTTGCTGCTCGAGGCAATCACGTCCCGTCCGGCGGCCGGGCCAACGCGGCCTTTCCCACCGGAGTTTAGCGTGAACTAACGACCCGGATC
>JBBEEF010000067.1:0-1055 GCA_040880915.1 Pirellulales bacterium | reverse complement strand
GGCCTGTCTGGCCTGTCTGGCCTGTCTGGCCTGTCTGGCCTGTCTGGCCTGTCTGGCCTGTCACTCGGTGCGGCCGGTCACAATGTCGCGGGCGGCCCGCTCGATCGATCGCTGGCGTTCGGCGAGCCGGCCGAGGGCTTCGATGAGCTCTGGTTCGGTGGCCCGCTCGGTCCCCTCGTCGAGCAGCTGCGAGAACCGCTGCGTGCGATTGTTGACCCGCAGCTGGAGGCTACGGAGCATCTTGAGTTCCGCGAGCTTGTCGACGAGCGGCTGTTCGCCCGGTTCCGCCGGCCGGCCCCCAGCCCCGCCGGCCTGCTGGCGGTCCTCCTCTTCCTTTCGCCGTGACTTCTCGAGGGCCGCGAGCAGTTCCTCGAGTCCGGTGACGATGTCTCCCACGAACCCGAGCGTAGCCTGGCCGACGTCGCCTCGAGTCAATCTCGCGGCGGCCTGCACGCAGTCGTCGTGCACCTGGTCGAGCGCCTCGGGAACGGCCACGGCCGAGCCGTCATCCCGCACGAGCGTCAGCGCCCGGGCTGCTTCCGCCGTCACCTCCGCCTGCTCGCGGCCGATCCGCACCCCCTCGATCCGCTTCTCCGGCTGCGACATCGCCATGTCGGCCGCAAGCTTCTCAGCCGCGGCGAGAATGCCCCGCTCGATGCGAAGCATCTGGCGGATCCGCGTCTCGAGTTGCACCAGGAGCCGTTCGACCTCCTCCTCGCGGAGCTGCCGCAGGATCTCCTCGAGTTCGGCCCGAGCCGTCTCCAATTCCTCGACGGCCTTTTCCTGCTCGGATCGCGCCTCACGACGCGTGGCGTCGTTGAGTTTTTCACGGGCGGCCTGCATCCTCTTCTCGGCCTCCTGGACCCGCCGCTGCGTCCGGCGGGCCCGGGAGGCGTCGTCGTCTCCAGTGATCGGCCCGTCCTCTTCTCCGTCGGCCGCCGGCTCGCCCCCCTCGTCACCACCGGGCTTTGAATCACCCGCGCCCGGCTTCGGCTTTGAATCGCTGTCGCCCGGCTTTGAGTCGCTGTCGCCCGGCTTTGAGTCGCTGTCGCCCG
>JBBEEF010000066.1:0-5750 GCA_040880915.1 Pirellulales bacterium | reverse complement strand
GTGCACCACGTCGCAGTCCCCCGGCTCGCGCCGAGGGCTTTTATGCGGGCCGCGCCCCGGTTCCATCGCCGCGCTCCGGCCGCCGCGGCCCGGTTCCATCGCCGCGCCCCGGCCGCGCTCCGGTCACCGCGCCCCGGTTCCGGCCGCGCCCCGGTCGCCGCGGCCCGGTTCCATCAGCGCCCCGGTTCCATCGCCGCGCCCCGGTCACCGCGCTCCGGCCGCCGCGCTCCGGCCCGCCGCGCCCCGGCCGCGCCCCGGCCCGGTTCCATCACGACGCCGACCCCTGGCCGCCGGCCAGGCCGCACGCCGGCCTAGATGTGGCTCAGAAGCCAGGCCAACAGGCCCTTCTGGACGTGCATCCGATTGGCGGCTTGGGCGAGCACCACACTCTTCGGACCGTCGATCACCGCGTCGGTCACCTCCTCGCCGCGACGGGCTGGCAGGCAGTGCATGAACACGGCGCTTGGGCAGCGAGCCATGAGGGCCTCGTTTACCTGATACGGGGCGAAGGCCTGCTGCCGGGCGGCCCGTTCTTTCTCCTGGCCCATGCTCGCCCAGACGTCGGTATAGACCGCCGCGGCGCCCGTCACCGCTGCGGCCGGATCGGTCGTCTCCTCGACCACGGCGTCGGGCAGGATGGTGCGGAGGTGGTCGCGGAAGGCGTCGTCAAACTGGAAGCCCGGCGGCGCGGCCAGCACAAACCGCATGCCCAACAGGCCACAGACCACCGCCAGCGAACGGGCCACGTTGTTGCCGTCGCCGACAAAGGCCAGCGTGAGCCCTTTCACTCGGCCCAGTTCCTGCCGCAGCGTGTAGACGTCGGCGAGCGCCTGGCAGGGATGGGAGTGGTCGGAAAGGCCGTTGATCACCGGCACACCGGCGACCTCGGCGAGCTGCTCGATGGTCTCATGGCTCTTCGAGCGGCAGACGATCGCGTCGACGTAGCCGCCGAGCACGCGGCCGAAGTCGGCGACGCTCTCCCGTGAGGAGGCGAAGCCCGAGTCTTCACCGAGGAACAGGCTCGAACCACCGAGGTGAATCATGGCGGCCTCGAAGCTCACCCGCGTCCGCAGGCTCGGCTTCTCAAACACAAGCGCCAAGACGCGGCCCGGCAGGAGGGCGTCGCGGCGGCCGGCCACGTACTTCTCCTCGAGGTCGCGCGAGACGGCGAAGATCGCCTCCACATCGGCGGCCGACAGGTCTTCCGGAACGATCAGGTGTCGCATGGCAGGTGCACCCTTCCGTTCACTGCCGGGCGGCGACGTCGAGGATCGCCGCAGCCAGCCGGTCGCAGCCCTCCTCGACCTCGGCTGGGGATACATTCATCGCCGGCAACAACCGAATCACGCGGCCCTGGGTGCAGTTCACCAGGAGCTGCCGCTCGAGGCAGGCCTGCACCACCGCCCCTCCGTCGAAGGCCAGCTCGACGCCGATCATCATTCCCAGGACGCGGACGTCACGGATGGCGTCGCACTCGGCGGCCAGGCCGCCGAGCCGGTCGCGGAAAATCGCAGCCGCTCGATCGACGTGGGCCAGGAGCCCCTCCTCCTCGATCATGCGGATGGCCGCGATCCCGGCGGCCGACGCGATCGGGTTGCCCCCGAAGGTGGAGGCGTGCATCCCCGGCCGGAGATGCCGGGCGTGCTCGGCGGTGGTGAGCAGCGCCCCGCCGGCGATCCCCGCGCAGAGGCTCTTGGCGAGTGTCATCACGTCGGGGACGACACCGAAATGCTGGTGGCCAAACCAGCGGCCCGTTCGCCCGCAGCCGCACTGAACCTCGTCAAACACAAGCAGCAGGTCACGCTCGTCGCAGATCCGCCGCAGCCCCTGGAGGAAACCCTCCGGCGCGGGCACCACGCCCCCCTCGCCCAGGATCGGCTCCACCATGATCCCGCCGGTCTTGTCGTCGATGAGCTTCTCGACCGCGTCGAGGTCGCCGTGGGGCGCGAACTGGAAGCCGGCCACCATCGGCCCCAGCCCCTCGTGGTATTTCGGCTGGGCCGTCGCCGAGACGCTGCCCATGGTCCGCCCGTGGAAGCCCCCCTGAAACGTGATGATCTTGTACCGCTCGCCGTTTGTCCGCAGCCGGACGAGCTTGATCGCGGCCTCGTTGGCCTCGGTACCCGAATTGCAGAAGAAGGCCTGCCCACCGAAAGACCGCTCGGAGAGGAGCTTCGCCCACTCCCCCTGCGACTCGATGTACCAGGTGTTGGGCACATGGATGAGCCGGGCCACCTGCTCCTGAACCGCCTGCACCACCGGCGGCGGGCAGTGGCCCAAGAGGTTGCAGCCCCAGCCAGGAAACAGGTCGAGGTATTCGGTGCCCTCGGCGTCCCAGACCCGCGAACCCTCACCGCGGACGAGGCAGACAGGGCTCCGCCGGTAGTTGGGCACCACGTAGCGGTCGAACGTGTCGATCACCGCCCGCGTGGCGGAACCGACGGCGGCAGGGGCGGATTCGATCGTAGCCATGGGATGTCCTGGGACAGAGCGAAGGGGGAGGATGGGAGGAAGGGCAGTCGGCTAGCCACCGGCAGCCACCGCTGCCACGGGGGGAGCCGCGGTCTGGGCGTCGTCGCGGACAAGTTCGGTGCCGACGCCGCTGGTCGTGTAGATCTCGAGCAGGAGCGAGTGCCGCAGCCGGCCGTCGATGATGTGGATCTTGCCGACGCCGCGCGTGAGCGTCTCGAGGCAGCCCTCGATCTTGGGGATCATGCCGGCGGCGATCGTGCCATCGGCGATCAGGCGGCGGGCCTCACTGGCCGAGAGCGAGTGGATCAGGCTCTCCGGGTCGTTCATGTCACGCATCACGCCGGGAATGTCGGAGAGCACGACGAGCTTGTCGGCCCCGAGCGCCGCGGCGACCGCGGTGGCCGCGGTGTCGGCATTGACGTTGAGCTTGTGGCCGTCGGGGCCAATCGCCATCGACGGAATGACGGGCACCTGCCCGGCGTAGGCGAGGTTGTCGATCGTGAGCCGGTCGACCCGGGTCACCTCGCCGACATGGCCGAGGTCGAGCGGCTCGCCGCCTGGCCCCTCGAGCATGAGCCGCTCACCGAACAGGACGTTTGTCGAAAGGAAGTTGAGCGACATCGCCCGCCCGCCATACTCCTCGAGCCGGGCGACCAGCTCGTGGTTGAGCTCCGTGGCGAGCACCCGCTCAACGATCGCCAGCGTGGCCTCGTCAGTGTAGCGGCGGCCCTGGACAAACCGCGGCTCGATGCCTGCCTCGTCCATCGCCCGGCTGATCGCCTTGCCGCCGCCGTGGACAACCACCACCCGCATCCCGAGCGTCGTCATGAAGACGATGTCGAGCAGCAGGTGCCGCAGGGAGTCGGGATGCTCGAGGACACTGCCACCGAGTTTGATGACGGTGGTGGTGTCACGAAACCGGCGGATCCAACCGAGCGCCTCGATGAGGGTGTCGGCCTTCTGAATCGCCTTTTGCTGGGCCCGGGTGGCGGCTGGCTTGCTGGACACGGGTCGCAAATTCCTCGGCGGGACGAACCCCAGGCGGAATCCGGCCGCCCGGGCAAGCCGCGTAGTGTAGCAGCCTCCGCGGGGAAATGGCACGGCCGTCCGGATGATCACGGGTGGGCGTTGAGATGCCAGCGGGCGGCGGGCCGCGGCTCATTTTTTCAAAGACTCTTATCCGGGCCGGGCCGGATCGTCTGGGCCCTCGAGGGCGTCGATCACGGCCGCCCCGCAGGCGTCGCTCCAGACATTGACCGCCGTGCGGCCCATGTCGAGCACCCTGTCTACGGCGAGGATCATCCCCTGAGACTCAGCCGGCAGACCGACCGCCTGAAGAATGATCGCCATCATCACGAGCCCCGCGTGCGGGATGCCCGCCGCCCCGACGCTTGCTAGCAGTGCCGTCACGCAGACAACCACCTGCTGGGCGAGCGGCAGATCATGGCCGAAGTGGAGCTGGGCGATGAACAGCACCGCCACCGCCTCGTAGAGGGCCGTGCCGTCCATGTTGACCGTGGCCCCGAGCGGCAGCACAAACGAACCGATCCGATTGCGGACCCCGGCCCGCGACTCGACGCAGTCGAGCGTGAGGGGTAGCGTGCCATTGCTCGAGGCGCTCGAGAAAGCCGTGAGGAGGGCTGGCGACATCGCCCGCGCAAACTGCCATGGGCTTCGCTTGGCAAAGAACCAGAGGATCAGCGGCAGCGTGACGACGGCGTGGACCACAAGGGCCAGCGCCACAGTGGCCATGTAGGCCGAGAGGGCCGCGAACACCGCCGCCCCCTGGGTCGCGGTGGTGGCTGCCACGAGGAAGAACACGCCCAGCGGGGCGAGCCTGATGATGGCGTGGGTCATCGTCATCATCACGGCGAAGGCCGTATCGGCCGCCTGGCGAACGCGGGCGCTGACATCGCCACCAGCCCGCAGGGCGAAGATGGTGAAGGCGAGCGTGAAGGCGATGATCGAGAGGAAGTTGGGCTCGACGAGGGCCTGGAAGGGGTTGTCCGGAATCAGGTTCTCGACCTGCTGAAAGAGGATGTCGGCGAGGCCCGCACCGCCCCCCATCTCCGCCTCGGGCTGTACTTCCCGCGGCAGCCCTCCAAGGCCGGGTCGCAGGAGGTTTACCGCGACGAGCCCGGTGACGATTGCGAGGATGCTCGTCACGAGGTAGTAGGAGAGCGTGCGGCCAAACATCCGCCCCAGGCGGGCGGCGCCTTCGAGGCCCATGATGCCGCTGGCCAGGGACGCGATCACCAGGGGCACGGCCACCATCTTGAGCATCCGCAGAAACAGGTTGCCGAGCCGCTGGAAGCGGTGGCCCCAGAGGTTGGCGACCGCGGGCCGGGCCCGCTCAACGACGGCAGCAAGCTCTGGCCGGGCTTCGGCAAGCTCGGCTCGGCTGGCAAAGGCATCGCCCGCCCTGGCGGCTGTGGCGGGGCAGATCTCGAGCCGCTCGCCGCGGCCCGCCGCATCGAGCGTTTCGATAACGGTGCGGCCCACCTCGTCGGTGATGGTGACGCTCGTGAGGCCGGCCGGGAGATCCGATGAAGTGCTCGTGGTGGCCGTGCCAGCGAACACATTGAGCGCGACCCCCAGGAGGCCGCCGGCCACCATGCCAATCGCGATCTGCCAGTGAAGCGCGAGCTTACCCATTTAAGGGTTGTACCTGATGCCAGCGGCCCCAAGCCCGTCGGGGCCCCGGATGGACATCCGCTATCCGGCCCGGCGTGAACGGTCATACAAGCCCTCGGCGCGAGCCGGGGGACTGTGACGTGGCGTGCCGTGAGACGTGGGCCAGGCTCGACGGCCCCGGGCTTCCGATGGCATAGCTAGCGGGATGGCCCAATGACCCGCAGTCCCCGGGCTCGCGCCCGAGGCTTTTATGGTAGTCACCGGGCTCGCGCCCGGGGCTTTTATGGGTGAATCAATGGCCAGACCGAGCAGCTCGCCCCGGATGGACATCCTCTATCCGGCCCGGCGTGAACGGTCATACAAGCCCCCAGCGCGAGCTGGGGGACTGTGGCGTGCCGTGAGACGTGGGCCAGGCTCGACGGCCCCGGGCTTCCGATGGCATAGCTAGCGGGATGGCCCAATGACCCGCAGTCCCCGGGCTCGCGCCCGGGGCTTTTATGGCAGTCCCCGGGCTCGCGCCCGAGGCTTTTATGGATGAATCAATGGCCAGACCGAGCAGCTCGCCCCGGATGGCCCGACAGGCGTCAAGAAGCGGGCGAAGGGACTCGAACCCTCGACATCCAGCTTGGGAAGCTAGCGCTCTA
>JBBEEF010000065.1:26900-35561 GCA_040880915.1 Pirellulales bacterium | reverse complement strand
CCCCGGGCGCGCCCCCGGGGACTGCGGGAACAAAGGCCACCCCGCCTGCCATGCCGCCCAAACCGCCGATGCCGCCCCGGGTAGTTGACCCCGCTTGAGCCTGGCTTTTACCAGCCGGTGCGTTGCGTCACAGTCCCCCAGCTCGCGCTGGGGGCTTTCATGCCGAACAGGCCGTGCCGCGCAGGCCGTGCCGAACAGGCCGTGCCGAACAGGATGGCGATCTTTTGTGCGCTCGCTTGCAAGGCCGGCGAGATTGGCACGGGCAACCCCTCCCCCTGACCCATAGAAGCCCCGGAGAAGCCCCGGGCGCGAGCCCGGGGACAGCAACCCACCCCCTGAGAAATTCCCGGCGGGTCCTTTTCACTCGTTGACGAACGTCTCGAGAAATCTCGCCAGGCGGTGGAAGTCGCAGCCCCGCTCGACGTATCGCACCACCGTCACGAGCGTCTCTGGGTTTACGAGTTCCTCGAAGGGCACGTAGTTCAAATCGAGCTGCCCCGACACGCTCACCATCACGCCGTTCAAGCCCCGCTCGGCGAGCGCCCGGTAGGCCCCCACGCCCAGCTGGCTGCCAAGCATCACGTCGAAGGCGTGGGGCTTCGCACACCGCGACTCGTAGCCGAGTTGCAGGCCCACCACCTTGCGGCCGCGGCCGGTCTGCTTCCTGAACTCATCAGCCACGAGTTTTGCGAACATCTTGCCGAGCTGAACGTGTGAGATCGAGATGTGTCCGTGGTCGTCGCGGGGAACGCCCTCGAGGCTCTTGGCGGGCAAATACTCGGCGAGCCCTTCGGCCAGCACGATCACGCCGTATTGCTTGCCCTCCTGCTCCTCGCGAACCCGCATCGTCCGCACGATGCGGTCGACGACGAGCTCGACGTTCATCACCGGCTTGATCCGGGTGGTGCCGTCAGGCCCGGTCACCGTCTCCTCGCTGCGGTACTTGCCGTGGATGTCTTCCACGCTCATCACGAGGCTCGCCTCGCCGGCGATCGCCGCGCCGTAGGAGAGCCAGCCGGCGCTGCGGCCCATCGTCTCGCAGAGAAAGTAGCCGCGACTGGCCTCCGCGTCGTAGAGGAGGTTGCGGATCTCGCTGCCGAGGGTGTCAACCGCCGTAAAATAGCCGAACGTGAAGTCGATCCCCATGTAGTCGTTGTCGATCGTCTTGGGCAGATGAACGACCGGGATTCGCAGCTCGCCGGCGGGTAGGCGATCCTGGAAGAGCTTGAACTTGTTGGCCGTCTTGAGGGTGTCGTCGCCACCGATCGAGATCAGGGCCTCGACGCCGAGACTCCGCAGGCCGGCATAGACGTTGGCCAGCGGCCGAACCCGCTCAGGATCGTCCAAATGGGCGGGTGATGAGACATGCCTGCCGGGGTTCGTGCGGGCGGTGCCAAGCATGATGCCCTGGCCGCTCCGCGTCCGCTTGAGAAACTCGGGCGCGATCTTGATGTAGTCACGGCCCGCCATGAGCGGCTGCGCCGGTGAGAAGTCGGCCAGTGACGAGTAGCCGTGCTTCATCCCGATGACCTCGGTGCCCTGCCGCAGGAATGAGGTGGCTGCCGTCGAGATCACCGCGTTGGCCCCGGGGGCCGGACCGCCGGCAAACAGGATCGCGACGCGGCGAAAATGATGGGTGTCTTGCGGCGGGCGGGAGAGGGCTTCGGTCATGGGGGCCTCCGGGGGGTGTTTCGTTTGAGTCGGTCAAGTGGTCCGCCGGGGCCGGTAAAAGGCTCCGTCGCTGGGATATTTTCGCATCGCCTCGGGGGTAAGGGTTGGGTGCTGGGCTCAACGGGGCGAAAATCTCCAGGCTCCTCCGCCTTTCACCGGTCCAGGCTCGCTGCAACGGGTCCCGGCTCGCATTTTGGTCGGTTAGCCTGCCAGCATTCGCTCGACGAAGGTCGTGTCGATCGTGGCGTCGTGGAAGGCGGAGTTGGCAAGCAGTTCCAGGTGGAGCGGGACGGTCGTGGCGATGCCGGCGATGCGGAGCTCCTTGAGGGCACGGATCAGCGTGTCGATCGCTTCCTTCCGCGTGGGCTGGTGGGCGATCAGCTTGCCGACGAGAGAGTCGTAGTGGGGGGGCACGACGTAGCCGGTCGTGGCGTGTGAGTCCCAGCGGACACCGAAGCCGCCCGGGGCGATAATTCGCTCAATCCGGCCAGGATTGGGCCGGAAGTTCTGGGCCGGATCCTCGGCGTTGATGCGGCACTCGATGGCGTGGCCGCGGGGGATGATTTGTTCCTGCACGAGGTCGAGCTTCTCGCCAGCCGCTACCCGGATCTGCGCCTTCACGAGGTCGATGCCGGTGACCATCTCGGTCACCGTATGCTCCACCTGGATCCGGGCGTTGACCTCGATGAAGTAAAAGTTGTCTTGCTGGTCGACGATGAACTCGACGGTGCCGGCCGAGAAGTAGCCCGCCTCCTTCGCCAGTCGCACCGCGGCGTCGGCCATCGCCTGCCGGGTGGCCTGCGGAAGCCGCGGCGACGGGCTCTCCTCGATGAGCTTCTGGTGTCTCCGCTGGGTCGAGCAGTCCCGTTCCCAGAGGTGGAAGATCTGCCCGTGCTGGTCGCCGAGAATCTGGATCTCGACGTGCCGGGGCCGCTCCACATACCGCTCAAGGTAGATGCCCGGATTGCCGAAGGCCGCCTGGGCCTCGGCCGAGGCCTGCTGCCAGGCGCTAGCCAGCGACAGGTCGTTGGCGGCGACCCGCATTCCCTTGCCGCCGCCGCCGGCGGTCGCCTTGAGGAGCACCGGGAAGCCGATCTCCTTGGCCACCCGCACCGCGTCCTGCTCGCTCGAGAGCAGGCCGTCACTGCCCGGCACGGTGGGCACGCCCGCGCGGCGGGCCAGAGCCCGGGCGGAGTTCTTGTCTCCCACCATCTCCATCGCCTCCGGTGTGGGGCCGATGAAGCCGATGTCGCACGACCGGCAGACCTCGGCGAAGTGGGAGTTCTCCGAGAGGAAACCGTAGCCCGGATGGATCGCCTGCACGTTGCCGATCTCGGCGGCGCTGATGACGCGGTCGATCCGCAGGTAGCTGTCGGCAGCCTTGGCCGGCCCGACGCAGATCGCCTCGTCGGCAAGTTCAAGGTATGGGGCGTCGCGGTCGGCTTCGCTGTAGATGGCGACCGTCTCCACGCCGAGTTCGCGGCAGGCGCGAATCACACGCAGGGCGATCTCGCCGCGGTTGGCTATCAGAATCCGCTTGAACATGGAGGGGGCTCGCTCGGAGGTACCGGTCGGGACCCGGTCTCCGCGCCGGGCCGAGGAGGGGACTGGCCGCCGGCTCAGGCTTCCGGATCGACCTTGATGAGCGGTTGGCCAAACTCGACGGCACCGCCATTGTCCACAAGGATCGCCACCACCTGGCCCGAGACGCCGGCCGGAATCTCGTTGAACACCTTCATGGCCTCGATGACGCAGACAGTCTTCTCCGGCCCGATCCGGTCGCCCACCTTGACGAACGGGAGGGCGTCGGGCCCCGAGGCCTTGTAGAAGGTTCCGACCATCGGGCTTTTGATCAAGAGCATCCGGGAATCAGCTGCTGATGCCACCCCGGCTGCGGCGGCGACGGGAGCGGCTGACGGTGCCGGGGCGGCGGCGACCGCCGGGGCGGAGTAGGTCACGACCTCCCCGCCTCGCCTGATCCGAACCCGGTTGTCGGCCTGCCGGAGGTCGAGTTCGTTGAGATCGTGCTCTTTCATGAGCTCGATGAGTTGGCGAACCTTTTTGACGTCGAAGATGTCGGCCCGGGTCTGAGCGGCACACATGGGGCTAGAGAATCTCCTAGGCGGCCTGTGAACGGCCGAAATCCGCGAGGGGAACCGTGGCGGGAAGGGTAGCGGCCGCGGGAGGTTTCGGTCAAGGTATGAGAAGATTCCCGGCACACGCCGGCGGCGACTTCCCGACGGAGCTGGATGTGGGTGACCGCTGTCAGACTGGTGCCCAGACGCCCTGGCGGCCCGGCAGCAACCCTACAGAACGACTCTTGATGTCAGGTTTGCCGCGTTTGCCCGCCGACATCGCCCCGCTCCCCGTGCGGCCCGCCGACGCGAGCAAACGTGACTTCGGCCGGGTCGTGGTCGCAGGAGGTTCTTCTGGCATGGCCGGAGCCCCGGCGCTCTCGGCCTTAGCCGCGCTTAAGAGCGGCGCCGGCCTTGTGGAACTGCTCGTGCCGGAGCCCGTTGTCGCCATCGCAGCGGCGTTCGATCCCTGCGTGATGACCCGCGGGATGCCGGCCGCTCCGGCAGGCACCTTCGCCGCCGCGGCGGGGGAAACAATCTCAGCCCGCGCGGCCGCGGCGACGGCGCTGGCGGTCGGCCCGGGGATGGGCCGCTCCCCCGAGGTGGTCTCGCTCGTCGCGCGGCTGTGGCGGGAGTCGCCCGTGCCTGCCGTCTTCGACGCCGACGCGCTCTGGGCGCTCTCCGAGATGCTGCCGGCCGACCGCCGTAGCCATGCCGCACCGCGGATCGTCACGCCGCACGCCGGCGAGATGCTCAGGCTGGCCGGCTGGGACCCGGCCCGACCCGAGGCCTGTGATCGCGGCCGGCTGGCCGAGCTGGCACGGGAGTTCGCGGCTGCGGCCGACGTTGTCGTGGTTCTCAAGGGAGCCGCCACGCTTGTGATCGACCGGCGGCGGGAGGCTCAAAACGAGACAGGCAACCCCGGCATGGCCACGGCAGGCACCGGCGACGTGCTCACCGGCGTGATCGTGGCGCTCGTCGCCCAAGGGATGGAACCCTTCGCGGCCGCCCGGCTCGGGGTCTGGGTGCACGGTGCCGCCGGTGACGCGGCCGCCGCCGACGTGGGCCAGATCTCAATGACCGCCCGCGACCTGCTCGACCGGCTGCATCTCGGCTTTAGCCTCGCTCTGGCCGCACGATCCGGGTGACCTCCACGACGCCGTCGTCGCGGGCGATCCAGATGCGGGCCTCGGCCGTCGGCGTTATGCGGTGACCGCCCGTGAAAGATCCGAAGGCGGGCATCACGACCAGGCCGGGCTGGGCCAGGAAGCAACGGTCGACGAGCCGGTCACCGGAGGGCGAGGTGACTGCGATCGTGGGATGGATATGGCCGGCGATCGTGAACGGCTCGTCGCGGCCGGGCTCCGGCAGAGGCGTGCCCGGCTCGTGGACGAAGTGGAAGGGGGGCTCGTCGTGGGTCCGCAGCAGCGAGTCGATGCCCAGGTCCGGCGGCAGCCGGCCGACCGAGCGATCGTGGTTGCCCGCCACGAGCAATACCTCTGTGTCGGCAAACCGGCTCCGCGCTGCGATAAACTCGGCGAACACTTCGCCGGTGCAGCCGCTCCGGGCGTGGAAGAGATCTCCGAGCACAATCAGCCGGCGGGCGGCGGTCGCCGCCACGAGCATCGCCAACCGGGTGAGGTCTTTCTGCGCTGAGCCCTCGGGCACCGGGATCCCGTGGCTGCGAAACGTAGCCGCCTTGCCGAGGTGGAGATCGGCCACAAGCAGCGTGGCCGTGGCCGGCAGAAACGCCGCCCGCCCCGGCACAAGCACGATGTCGGCGGCGACGGCAGGAGCGTCGGCGGCGGATGCGACGGCGGTGATCTGCATGCGGAAAAGGGTCCGTGGATTCGACAGGTTACTCGACACGGCCTGTTGGAGAGAGTCTCAAACCTGTGCGTTGATTGGCTGAGATTTGCGTGGATTTGGGGTCTCCCCATCTATCCCTCGGCCGCCTCCTCGAGCTCGCGGGCCATGTCGGTGATCCGCGTGAGCCAGTCTTTGGTCGTGAGCCGCGACTGGATGAACTCGGCCCAGATCGGGAAGGCCAGCGGCGTGAGCCGGGGCGTGTCGACGATGTGGATCTCCTGCGTGGCGATTCGGTCGACCGCCGCGGCAAGCCGGCGAAACTCGAACTGCCGCTCGAGCACCTCGCGGCGGGCCTGCTCGAGGAGCATGTTGCCGGCGTCGTGCTCGACGAGCACATCGAAGATCAGGCCGGCCGAGGCCTGCGTCTGCCGGTCTCCGCGGCCGCCCCCCCGCACGAGCCCGGCCACGCGGGCGATCTCGCGGAAGTGACGGCGGGCCATCTCCGTGGAATTGAGGCAGTTCACGAGGTCGTCGAGCAGGTTCTCCGGCGAGCAGAGCCGCCGCCACTCCCGCGCTGAGCCGGGCAACTGGTCGCGGCCGGCGATCTCAAAACCCCAGTCGTTGAAGGCGAGCGTGAGCGTGCTCGGCTTCCGGCTGGCCAGCCGCCAGGCGATGAGCGATGCCAGTCCCTCGTGGACGAGCCGGCCGGCGAACGGGAACACGAAGGCATGCTCGCCGTCGCGGCCCCGCCACCGCTCGATGAGGAGCATGTCGCGATCGGGCAGGCGGCTCCAGCGGGCCTGGGTTTGGAGCAGTGGCAGCACCGCCTTTACCTCGCGGGGCACGCTCGCGTGCGGCTGGGTCGCCCCTCGAACAAGATCGAGGACGGCATCGGAGAGGAGCGTGGTCAGCGGCATCCGGCCGCCGTTCCAGCGGGGCACCTGGAGCGGGGCGGGAGACCGCGATCGCTTCACCCAGGCGGTGAGGCCGTCGAACCGGAACAGCATCAGCGGCTTGCCCGCGAACAGGAACCTATCTCCCTCTTTGAGTCGCGAGACGAACGACTCCTCGACCGTGCCCAGCCGACCGCCACGGAGCCACTTGACCTCGACGGTCGCGTCGCCGGAGATCGTGCCGATTCCCATCCGGTGGGTGCGGGCGATGGCGGGGCTGGCCACGTACCAGCGGCCGAACCGCTCCTTGATCCGGGCGAAGTCGGGATAGGCGGCCAGGGCGGGCCCGCCGCGGGCGGCGAAGTCCATCGCCCAGGTCCAGGAGGCGTCGTCGAGGCTGGCGAAGGCGAGCGTCGAGGCCACCTCCGTGCGGAGTTCGGCCTCGCGGAAGCCGCCGCTCGAGGCGACTGTGACGATGTGTTGGGCGAGGCAGTCGAGCGCGGCTGTGAGCGGCGACCGGGCCTCGACCGTGCCCTGCTCGGCGGCACCGCGGGCGGCGGCACACTCAATGAGTTCGAGCGCATGGGTGGGCACGCAGACGAGCCGGCCGGTGGCGCCCGGCGCGTGGCCGCTGCGGCCGGCCCGCTGGAGGAGCCGGGCGATCCCCTTGGGGCTGCCCACCTGGAAGACCTGATCCACCGGCCCGAAGTCGACGCCCAGATCGAGGCTGGAGGTGGCCACGACGCACTTGAGCGTGCCCCGCTTGAGGCCCTGCTCGGCGGCTGTGCGGAGCGCACGGTCAACCGAGCCGTGGTGGAGCGCGAGGGTGTGCTTCCAGTCGGGCCGCGCCTGCCGGATCGCGTCGAACCACCGTTCGGCCTGCGAGCGGGTGTTGGTAAAAACGAGCGAGGTTGCGGCCCGGTCAATCGCCGCAACAACCTGGGGCAAGAGCCGCATCCCCATGTGGCCGGCCCAGGGAAACCGCTCCATCGGTTCGGGGATGAGCGTCTCGATCTCGAGCTTCCGGGGAATCGCGGCCGAGACGATTCGGGCCGCACCGGCGGCGGCCGGCCCGACGAGCGCCGCGGCGGCTTCGCCGAGGTTCGCCAGCGTGGCCGAGAGCCCCCAGGTGACGAGGCCGGGCCGCAGGGCCTTCAGCCGCGACAGCGCCAGCTCCGTCTGCACGCCCCGCTTCGTCGCCAGCAGTTCGTGCCACTCGTCGACCACGACCGTGTCGAGCGCGGCGAAGATTTCGGACGCAGTCTCGAGCGACAGGAGGATCGAGAGCGTCTCGGGCGTCGTGACGAGCGCCGTCGGCCAGTTGTCGCGGAGCCGACGGCGGTCGGCCTGGCTCGTGTCACCGGTGCGGATGCCGACCGAGAGGCCGGCAGTGAGCGGCCGCAGGGATTCAAGCGGCTCCTCGAGCGCGGCGGCCGTGTCGGCAGCGAGCGCCCGCAGCGGCGTGATCCACACGACCCGCAGGCCGTGGGCCGCGGCGGCGTCAGGTGATCCGATGAGCCGGATGACTCCGCCGAGCCAGGCGGCGAGCGTCTTGCCCGTGCCCGTTGGGGCGTGGAGGAGGCCACTCGTGCCGGCGTGCATCGCCCGCCAGACCTCCTCCTGAAAGTCAAAGGGCTCCCAGCCTCGGTTGGCGAACCAGCCACGCACAATCGCGATGGCCTCGTCGACGGTCGCGGGTGTTGTCGCCGCGGGCGGTCGGCGGCGACCGGAGCGTGACGACGCTGGTGTGCGGGGCGTGGCCGGCATTCCCGCAGCGTAGCCGGTCGGCCGGCTCGCGGCGGCGGGATGGCAGCCTGCCCGCAGCGGAGCCTGGAATTCGCGGGGCGAAAACCGCCAGTGGTGCAGACTTTTTGTCTCACGGGACGGGGTCATAGAAGCCCCCGGCGCGAGCCGGGGGACTGTGACGTGGCGGACAGTCGGGGCCACCATGCCGTTACCCGGCGCCTGTCTCTGGGCGGGATGGCCAACGGGATGGCCATGCGACCCGCTGTCCCCGGGCTTGCGCCCTGGGGCTTCTATTTTACCCCCTACCGCCAGGATGCGAGAGTATGCAACGGCCATGCGACCCGCTGTCCCCGGGCTTGCGCCCTGGGGCTTCTATTTTACCCCCTACCGCCAGGATGCGAGAGTATGCAACGGCCATGCGACCCGCTGTCCCCGGGCTTGCGCCCTGGGGCTTCTATTTTACCCCC
>JBBEEF010000065.1:0-26800 GCA_040880915.1 Pirellulales bacterium | reverse complement strand
GGCCATGCGACCCGCTGTCCCCGGGCTTGCGCCCTGGGGCTTCTATTTTACCCCCGGCCGCTACCAGGCCGCGTCGAGTCCGAGGCTGGCCCCGTGGAGGAACACGCCGGCGCCGCCGTTGAGGCCGGTGCCTGAGTCGAGGGTGGCTCCGAAGTCGAACTGGTTGGGAGCCAGGGCCACGATGGCAGTCGGGGAAAGCTGCACAGACCGTGAGCGGGCAACCGCCGCCCTCCTGCGGGTCGCGGAGACTGGGCAAGCGGGCCTCAGAGCATCCGCTTGAGGTCGTCGAGCGTGCCGGCGTCTGCAGGCTGCTTGTCCCGTCGCCAGCGAACGATCCGCGGAAAGCGAACCGCCACGCCCGACTTGTGCCGCGTCGAGGCCGCCACGCCCTCGAAGGCCAGCTGCATCACGAGCGTGGGGGTGCAGATCCGCACCGGACCGTGCCGCTCGACCGTGGTGGCCCGCACGATCCGGTCGATCTCCACGATCTCCGCATCGGTCAGTCCGGAGTAGGCCTTGGCCACCGTGACCAGGCGGTCGCCGTCCCAGACGCCGAGCGTGTAGTCGCTGTGCAGGCCGGCCCGCCGCCCGTGGCCCGCCTGGGCGTAGAGGAGCACGGCGTCGATCTCGAGCGGCTCGATCTTCCACTTCCACCAGTCGCCGCGGGTGCGGCCGGTGCCGTAGGGGCTCGAGCGGCGTTTGAGCATCAAGCCCTCGACGCCGCGTTCACGGGACTCGGCCCGCCGGGCGGCGAGCTGGTCCCACGAGTCGGCCTCCACCAGCGGGGAGCGATAGAGGCAGGTCTCGATGGCGGTCGGCCCGGCGGTAGCCGCGGCGAAGCAGGCCGGTATGAGCTCGTCGAGAAGCCGGCGCCGGTCGGCCAGTGGCAGCGGCCGCAGGTCGTGTCCGCCCTGCTCCAGCAGGTCGTAGGCCACGAACACGCAGGGAATCTCGGAGAGGATCTTCTTGGGCACCCGGCGGCGGCCGCTCCGCTTCGAGAGGGCGGCGAAGCCAAGCAACTGCACCGGCGAGCCGCCGGCCCCCCGGGGCCCGATAGCCACTAGCTCGCCATCGAGCACGGTGCCGACAGGCAAGGCCGTGGCCGCGGCGACGACCTCGGGGAAGGCCTCGTTGACGAGCTCCTCGCCGCGACTCCAGATCGTGACGTCGTCGCCCCGCCGGACGATCTGAGCCCGCATCCCGTCCCACTTCCACTCCGCCTGCCATGCGGCAGCGGCCCCGAGGTCGGCGGCCACGCCGGCCGTGTCGCCGCGGTCGAGGGCCGAGGCCAGAAAAAAGGGATACGGTCGCCGGTCGTCGGTGGCCGTAACCGGTTCGAGCAGGGCCGCGAACCCGGCGGTGTCGGCAGGCCCGCCCCCCATCAGCCGATGGGCCATCACGGCGGGCTCGACGCCCGCCACCTCGGCGAGTGCGCGGGCGACGAGCGTGCGGGAAACTCCGACCCGCAACCCACCGGTGACGAGCTTATGCCACACGATCCGCTCCCGCGGGGCCAGCCGCCGCCAGGTGGCCGTGACCACCTCCCGCTTGCGGGCTTGGTCGGCGGTGTGCAGGGAGTGGATCGTGTCGGCCATCGTCATGGCCAGGCCGGGCCGGGGGGCGGCGTCGGCGTCGGCGGCCGGCTGGTCGTCGGGCAGCAGGAGCGCGAGCGTCTCGGCGAGGTCGCCGACATGGGCGTAGCACTCCTCGACGAGCCACGCGGGCAGACCGGTTTCGCTAGCGACCCACTCACGCAGCTGCGTCGTGGAAACCGCCCGTAGCTGACGGCCGCCGCAGAGCACGCCCATCGCGCAGGCCGCATCGGCATGATCGGCCGCCTGAAAATACTCCACGAGTGCGGCCACCTTCTCCTGCGTCTTCGTGGTCGCGTCGAGCCGCCAGTAGAGATCGGTGAAGGCCCTCATGCGGCACCGTCTTTGGCGTCAGGCTCGTCAGGCTCACCGTGCTCGTCGCTGGCCGCGTCGGGCGGGGCCTCGCCTGTAAACCGGGTGGCGAGCGGCTCGGCGTCGAGTCCGCGTTCGCGGAGGAACCGGGCCAGCACGTCGGCAAAGCCGTGCGTGACGAGCACGCGGCCGGCCCGCGAGGCCTCGATCGCCGCGAGCAGCCCCGGGAAGTCGGCGTGGTCGGAGAGCACAAAGCCCTGTTCGACGCCGCGGCGGCGGCGGACGCCGCGGATGGTCATCCAGCCGGAGGCTACCGCGGTCGCCGATGCGCCAAACATCTTGAGCCACGGGCCATCGAGCACGCTCGGCGGCGCGATCACGAGTGCCCGGCCGCCCCCGACCTTGCGGGCCCGCGGCGGTACGCGGTCGATCGGCGGCAGCCGCACGCCGCTGGCCCGGTAGGCCTCGCAGAGCTTCATGACCGCGCCATGGGCCACGATCGGCCCGATCTCCGGATCGACAAGCGCCGCGATCCGCTGGGCCTTCCCCAGGGCGTAGGCAAGGATCACGCTCGTGCGGCCGGCGTCGCGGTTGGTCCGCCACCAGGCGTTGATTTCGCCGGCCACCCTCGCCGGGTCGGGCCAGCGGTAGACCGGCAGCCCGAAGGTGCTCTCGGTCACGAGCACGTCGCACGACACCGGCTCAAACGTGGCGCAGGTGGGATCGGGTCCGAGCTTGTAGTCGCCGGTCACCACCCAGGTCTGGCCGCGGTGCTCGATCCGCACCTGCGCCGAGCCGAGCACGTGGCCGGCCGGGTGGAGTGAGACGGTGACACCGTTCATTGAGGTCGTCTCGCCGTAGCGGAGCGTGTCGATCGTGGCGTTGCTCCCCATCCGGGTTCGCAGCACGTGCTTGCCTGGGGCGGCGCAGAGGTAGCGGCCGCAGCCACTGCGAGCGTGGTCGGCATGGGCGTGGGTGATGACGGCCCGCTCGACCCGCCGCCACGGATCAACGAAGAAGCCGCCCGCTGCGCAGTACAGCCCTGAGGCGGTGACCTCGAGCAACTCCGACGACCGGGCAGACATGTGGGCGGGCTCCCGGAACCCCTCAAAAAAAATGCAAAAGTCAGCGGGAGGCCGCGGCCGCCTGGCGGTAGGCCTGGGCCCCGACCGCGGGGAAGCGGTAGCCGCCGAATCCAAGGGGAGCATACGTGGGCCAGTCGCCGGGGACGACCCCCGGGCTGGTTCAGAGCAGAATCCGGAATCGCTGCTCACCGCATTGAATCAGGCAGCCGTGGGTGAGTCGCACGGAATTCACCCGCACCCAGACGCCGTTGAGGGAGGGCTGGGCCTCGAGTTGCCATGCCCCGCCGGCGTCCCGGGTGACGACCGCATGCAGCGGGGCGATGCACGGGTCATTGAGCTGGATGTCGTTGTCGAAGCCGGGCAGGCCGATCGTCATCCGAAAGTGCCGAAATGGGTGCCGCTTCCCGCCCGTGGACTGGGGAGACATGTTCTCGACGAGCGATGCCAGGCCGCCCGAAGGGCTGCCGGCCGGATTGTCCAGGCGGACGGTCTCAGGCTGCGGGCCGCCCGGCAACGCGGACGCCGCAGGCTCCCCCGATTCGAAATGGTAGCGACGAGAGCCGAGCAGGATTGTCTTGTTGGGATCGAGCGTGACCCGCCTGACGCGGGCGAGGGTGCCGTTGGAACTGCCCAGGTCATGAAGCACCCAGGCATGCTGGCCGCCGAAGTCCTCGCGGACAATCTCAGCGTGAGTGGCCGACATCGCGATGTCATGGCCGATCGTGATCTCCCCTCTGGTGCGGCCGATCGTGATCCGGTCGGACCGCACGTAGACCTGCTCCCCGGTATCGAGGGAGCCATCATCACAGATCAAGATTCGCGGGGCGGTCCAGCGGTAGGGCGACTGATAGAGCCGCTCCCCGGTGAACTCGGCCAGGGGACGGGCTTCGAGGAGCGATCCAATCAGCGGCACCCCCTCGAAGCTGTCGAGGATTGTGCCGGGATCGTCGGAAATGCTGGATGCATCAGCCACGGGAGAGGTCCGCGGGAGGAACTATTCAGGCCGCCTTCAGGCATTCCCCCCGAGGGGTAGTGCCTGCATCTAGTCTGGGGGGTAGGCTAATATTGATTAACGCCGCTGACAAGTTTTTGTTTGGGCACGGGCGAGAAACCAAGTGCGGGTGAAGGCTCGCAGCTTGTCCAGGCCACCGTCACGGACCGCCACCATGCCCCCATGCGAACCCAAGAACGAATGGATCGGCGTCGTGATTGCCGGTCGCTACCGCATCATCTCCCGCTTGGGTACTGGCGGGATGGCGGATGCCTATCGGGCGTGGGATGCCCGGTCGGGTGTTCCAGTCGTGATCAAGATCCCGCGGCCGTTGTTGCTCGAGGACCCGCGGTTTGCCGAACGCTTCCAACGGGAAATCCGCCTCCTCAAGCAGCTCACCCACCCGCACATCGTGCCGATCCACGACGCGGGAGAACACGAGGGCAGCCCGTATGTGGCGATGCGTTTTCTCCCCGGGGGAACGCTCGCGGACCGGCGGCTCCGTGACGAGCATAGTAAGCCGCTCCCTAACCCCCCGGGCATGCTCCATCTCTGGCTGCCTGCGGTGGCGGAGGCCCTCGACCACGCCCATGCCCGCGGCGTCGTCCATCGCGACGTAAAGCCGGCCAACATCTTCTTTGATGGATTATGGACCGCGTATCTGGGGGATTTCGGGATCGCGAAGATCGTCGCCGAGAGCGTCCTTCCCGACGATGACCAGCCCCTCACCCGAACCCAGATGGGGATCGGCACACCAGACTACATGGCGCCCGAGCAGTTCGGTAACGGCCAGCCGATTGATGGCCGGGCCGACCAATACGCGCTCGCCGTGATGGTCTACGAGATCGTGGCCGGGATCCGGCCGTTTCGCGGCGAGATGGCAAAGGTGATCGTTGAGGTGCTCACGCAGCCGGCCCCATCCCTGGCGGCGGCCCACCCGGGCGTCCCGCCGACGCTCTTTGCCGCGGTCCATCGCGGCCTGGCGAAGCTACCAGAAGACCGATTCTCCTCTTGCCAGGCCTTCGCCGCGGCTGCGCTCGGAGGGGTGCCGCAGCTGACCGGCGAGCGGGAGGTTGCCCGCCTGCTCTGCCCGCAGTGCAGCGCGATGCTCAAGTTGCCGCTCACCGCAGGGGGCCGGACCGGAACATGCCCAAAGTGCCGTTCGGCAATGGCGGTAGCGCAGGATCTTGGGGCCCTCTGGCTGCTCGGAGAGTCCGGGCCGCCACAGTCCACTTCCGGACCGGAGCTCGACCATGAAGTGGACTGGGTGACCCTCGACGAGGATGTGCGAGACATCTTTGCGTTCCCGGACCCACCCGTTTCAAGGGGGCTGGGCAGGCGACTGGTATCCGCCCTGCGCCGGTTCGTGCGCGGGTTAGGGGGTGGCTAGCGGGGTGGCCTTCGTTCCCGCAGTCCCCGGGCTCGCGCCCGGGGCTTCTATGTCAGTCACGGGCAATCAATCGCTCATGCGCTATGAGGATGAGGATCAGCCACTTTGGCGGAGGCGAGCCACTTTTCAGATGGCAGTTGCAGCCCGGAACCCCTCAAAAAAACTGCAAAAGTCAGCGGGAGGCCGCGGCCGCCTAGCGGTAGGCCTGGGCCCCGACCGCGGGGAAGCGGTAGCCGCCGAATCCAAGGGGAGCATACGTGGGCCAGTCGCCGGGGACGACCCCCGGGGGCGTGCCATACGTCTTCCAGGTCGGCGTTCGCGGGTTGGTCGGCGGAACGAAGTACTTCGGCCGAGTGCCGTGGGCCGTCTCGTAGGGGCTCGCCCCGGGCTGATAGGGAGCCTGATTCTGCGGCGTGCCGGTCGAGGCGGGCGAGCGAGCTCCCCGAAACCACCGGCCACCGGCGGCCTGGGCTGGGAGGCAGATCGTAGTCGCGGTGAGCACGACGAATGTGGCTGTGACGAATGTGGCTGGAATGAATCGACTCATGACGAGACTCACAGGACTCGGTAGACCATTCGGGGCCGAGCCGCAGGCGATGAGCCCGAAGAGCCACACCCCGGCTTCTTTCTTTATCGTCGTGGAGCGGCCTCAGCCTTTGGCGGGAGCCAGGCGGGCATGGCCCTGCGGTCTGCGGCGGTTGTAGCGGATTATTGTCCGCTCACCCTGCGGCGGAGGCGGCGACTGTCCAGCAGACTTCCACGGGCATGCCGAAGGCCTTCTCGAAGAGTTCGGTCCGTCGCTCAGCGCCCCAGATGTCGGCCTGCGGTTCCTGCTCGGCGAGCACGTCGAGCCGCACGCCCCCCTCGCCGATCGTCGCCTGCACGTCGCGGACCTGCTGTGTGCGGCTGCGGTCGAGGCCGCCGGCCAGCCGGAGAATCGCCGCGAGCCGTTGCACCCGGCGTTGGTCTTCCGAGGAGAGCCGGGCGAGGTTCTCGTGCTTTCGCTTCGGCAACGCCCCGCGGTGGTAGCGGGCCACATTGGCCACGATTTCGAGGTCAAGCGGCCGCAGTCCAGCGAGGCGGCTGTTGCGGATCAGATGGTAGCTGTGCTTGTGGTGCTGGTCGTAGTTGATGACGTAGCCCACGTCCTGAAGCCGGGCGGCGCACTCGAGCAGCAGCCGGTCGCCGGGGGGCAATTCAAGCGGCTCGGCGAGCTGCTCGAAGATCCGCCCGGCCAGCAGCGCCACTTGCCGGCCGTGCTCCAGCTCGCCGGAGCAGGCGGCGGCCAGCCGCTCGATGGCGGCCTCCCGCAGCGCGGCTTCATCTCCCGCCGGCTGGGCTGCCTCTTGCAGTTCGTCAATCATCTCCCGCACAAGGCCGTCGCGGACGCCGCGGGTGTGCACGGCCAGGAGGTTCACTCGAAACCGCTTCATGAGCGCGTCGACGATCGAGAGGCCGGCGATGATGATGTCGGCCCGGTCGGGTGTCATGCCGGGCATCGCACGACGGGCCCGCAGCGGAATCTTTCGCAGGCGGTCGAGCAGGTGGCGGACCTCCGCGTGCGAGACCTGGTAGCCGGCCACCGGCAGGTTGGCTGCCCGCTTGGCCGCCATCACGACCTCGCCGAGCGTGGTGAAGGTGCCCCCGCAGCCGACGAGCAGGTGGGGGGCAAACAGCGGCCGCGCGGTCTGCTTCTTGAGGACCGTGGTGATTTCCGCCTCGAGCTGGTCGAGCGACTGCTGGAAGGCGGCGGCGTCCTGCGGGTCGGCCAGGGAGAACTGCTCGGTGAGCCGCACGGCGCCGAGTGGCGTCGAGAAGATCGACTCGATGAGGTTGCCGGTCGCGAACACGATCTCGGTGCTGCCGCCGCCGATGTCGGCCACCACCACGTTGCGGCCAGCCAGATCGAAGGCGTTCTGGACGCTCGCGAAGGCCAGCCGGGCCTCCCGCTCGCCGGAGATCACCTCAATCTCGAGGCCCACCTCCTCGCGGACGCGGCGGCAGAATTCAGGACCGTTGCGGCTCTCGCGGACAGCGCAGGTGGCGATCGTCCGGAGCATGGAAACCTGGTAGCCGGCCGCGATCTCCTTGAACGACCGCAGGGCGGCGAGCGTCTTCTCCATCGACTCGTCGTCGAGCCTTCCCAGCGAGGAGACGCTGCGGCCGAGCCGCGTCGGCTCCCGCTCTTCGTCGAGGATCCGGTAGGCGCCACCGCGAAGGGCCTCAGCCACAAACAGGCGCACGCTGTTGGAGCCGATATCGATGGCCGCCAGTCGGCAGGCCATGTCGGGGGAGAGCCAGATCTGGCGTTCGTCGTGCGGTTGGTCCACGTCGGATTCCCGGGCGGCAAATTTCCATCATACCTCGCCGGATCGGGTACATTGAATAGCTTTCTGTTATGGTTTGCCCGTCGTCTCCTGCCTACGCGCCCGTGCCGCTTTCCGACCCGCTCGTCTTCGGTTCGCCTGCGTGCACGCCGCCGCTCGTTGCCTCAGCGGTGGCGGTTGGCAACTTCGACGGCGTTCATCTCGGCCACGCCGCGATCGCGCGGACGCTGCAGAGGGCCGCCGCCGCAGTAGGCGTGCCGGCGCTCGCCCTCACGTTTGACCCCCACCCGGCGAGCCTCGTGCGGCCGGGGGCGGCGCCCGCGCCCCTCACCACGCCCGCCCGCCGGGCTGAATTGCTCCTGAGCCTGGGGCTCGACGCCGTGCTCGTGCAGCCGGTCAACGCGGCGCTCGTGGCCCTCACGGCTGCGGATTTCTACTCGACGATTCTCCGCGGCCGACTCGGCGGAGTGGCCTTCGTTGAAGGAGAGGACTTCCGGTTCGGGGCCGGGCGGGCTGGCGACGTGTCACTGCTGGGGCAGCTGGCCGCGGCTGATGCGGCGACGCTCGAGGTGGTGCCTCCGGTGGTCGTGGACGGCGAGCCGGTCTCGAGCTCACGGCTGCGGGCGCTGGTGGCCGCCGGCGACGTGTCGGCGGCGGCGGCACTTGCGACGGCTCCCTACCGCCTCCGCGGGATCGTCGTGGCTGGGGCAGGGCGGGGCGCGGGTCTCGGCTTTCCTACGGCCAACCTCGGCGCCGTGGCTACACTTCTACCTGGCGGCGGCGTGTACGCGGCCCGGGCCACGGTCGCGGGTGACACGACGAATCGTTGGCATCCGGCGGCTGTCAACGTCGGAACGGCCCCCACCTTCGACACCACGATTCCTACTGTTGAGGTTCACCTTGTCGGCTTCGCCGGCGACCTCTATGGCCGCACGCTCGACGTTGACTTCCTCATGCGGCTGCGGGAAACTCGGCGGTTCGCCTCGGCCGAAGAACTTCAAAGCCAGCTCGCTGCCGATGTGGCCCATGCTCTGGCAATCGCCGCCGGCTGAGGCCGCCACCATCCACCGGAGACACGATGCGACTCGACTGGGCCAGCCTTCTCGAACTCCTCAAAAGCCGCGAGCGGTTCGTGCTCACGAGCCATGTTCGCCCCGACTGTGATGCGCTCGGAAGCGAGCTGGGCCTGGCAGGTATCCTCACCGCCATCGGCAAGAACGTGCGGATCGTCAATGCCCAGGCGACCCCGCCGAGCCTTGCGTGGATCGACCCGACCGGCCGGCTCGAAAGCCTCGCCGGCGGCGTCAGGCCCGCCGACCTGGCGGATCGCGACCTGCTCGTGGTGCTCGACACAAGCGCCTTCGCCCAGCTCGGGGCGATGGCCGACGTCGCAAAATCGATGCGGGACCGCGTGCTCGTCATCGACCATCATGTCAGCGAGGACGACCTTTCCGACATGTGGTTCAAAGACACATCCGCCGAGGCCACGGCGAGAATTGTCTACGAGATTGGCCTCCGGCTGCGGGTGCCCTTCACCGAGCCGATCGCCACGCCGATCTACGCCGGCCTCTCGACCGACACCGGCGGGTTCCGGTTTCCGTCGGTCTCGGGGGAGAGCTTCCGGGTGGCGGCCCGGCTTGTCGACGCCGGCGCCAGCCCGACCGACATCTACCGCGAACTATTTGAGCAGGACACGCTCGCCCGGCTCCGGCTCGTGGGCCGCACGCTCGCCGGAGCCAGCACCACCCATGACGGCCGCGTGATCTACTCGCAGGTGCGGCTGCAGGACATCAAGGAGGTGGGGGCGGTTTCTGCCGACACCGAAGACCTGATCAATCTCACCCTTGCGGTCAAGGGTACCGAGGCGGCCGCGATTCTGATCGAGCAGCCCGACGGGCGGATCAAAGTGAGCTTTCGCAGCCGCGGTCCGGTCGATTGCAGCATGCTCGCCGGCCGGTTCGGCGGCGGCGGTCACAAGGCGGCGGCCGGGGCGATCCTCGACGGGCCGTTCGAGGTGGCTCACGACCGGGTGACCGCGGCGTTGGACGAGGCCTGGGCGGCCCGGATGGGCTGAGGCCCGCCGGGGCATGAATACCAGAACACCGGAGCGAGAGGCGACATGAAGAATCACATGGCCAGCCCCCAACCTGCCGCCGGAGATTCGCGACGTGACTTCCTCGCCAAGGCGGCGGCCCTCGTCTGCGGCGGTCTGGCCACGCTTGTGCCGGTGGCGGCGGGCGTGTGGGCCTTCCTCGATCCCCTGCGGCGGAAGGGGGCGGCGGCCACATTCCTTCCCATCACGGAACTCTCGGCGGTGCCGGACGACGGCGTGCCGCGGCAGTTCGCGGTCGTGTCGGAGCGGATCGACGCCTGGACGGGTTTCGCCCGGGAACCGATCGGGGCGGTCTATCTGCGTCGGCAGAAGGGATCGCAGACGGTGGAGGCCCTCACGGCCACCTGCCCCCACGCGGGCTGCTTCGTCGAACTTGAGCCCGGGGCCCGCTCCTTCCGCTGCCCTTGCCACAATAGCGCATTCACACTCGCCGGCGGGATCGTCGAGCCGAGCCCCTCTCCCCGGCCGATGGATGCGCTCGAGTGCCGCGTGGGAGAGAGTGGCGAGGTGGTTGTGAAGTGGGAAAACTTCTACACCGGCATCGCCGGCAAGGTGGCCCGGCCATGAAGGATGCGAGTGGCATGGGCACAACGACACAGCCGCGGCGGCCAGGGCCGGTCACGCGGCTCGGCGACTTCCTCGACAGCCGCACCGGTTGGCGGGGGCTCGTCCGCGAGGCGCTCTTCGAGCGGGTGCCGGGCGGAGCCCGCTGGCGGTACGTGTGGGGCAGCACGCTCGTGTTCGCCTTCATGACGCAGCTGATCACGGGGCTCTTCCTGTGGGCGAGCTACTCCGCCAGCGCCCAGACCGCCTGGGAGAGCGTCTGGTACATCCAGCACGAAATGACCGGCGGCTGGCTCCTCCGCGGCATTCACCATTTCATGGCCCATGCGATGGTGGTGCTGCTCGCGCTCCATCTTCTGCAGGTGGTGATCGACGGGGCTTACCGGGCGCCCCGGGAAGTCAATTTCTGGATGGGACTTGTGCTCATGATGCTCGTCCTGGGGATGGCGCTCACGGGCTATCTGCTCCCCTGGGACCAAAAGGGCTACTGGGCCACGCGGGTGGCCACGAACCTGGCCGGCCTTGTGCCGTTTGTGGGTCCGGCGGTCCAGCAGCTTGTCGTGGGCGGCCCCGACTACGGCCACCACACGCTGACCCGCTTCCTCGCGATCCATGCCGGGTTCCTGCCGGCCACGCTCGTGCTGTTTCTCGTCGTGCATCTGGCCCTGTTTCGCAAGCACGGCCTCCATGCCAAGCAGCCGATCACGCGGCCCGACGGGATGTTCTGGCCCGATCAGCTCCTCAAGGACACCGTGGCGATGCTCGCGGTGATGGCGGTGGTGCTCGGTGTGATCCTTGTGCCGGCCGTGCGGACGATGCTTGCCGGCGGCGAGGTCGACTGGGGGCACGTGGGGGCCGAGCTCGGCGCCCCGGCCGACCCCTCGCTGCCCTACGCCGCGGCCCGGCCGGAGTGGTACTTCCTGTTCCTGTTTCAATTCCTGAAAGTGTTCGAGGGCTGGGGGGCCAGCGGCGAGTTTCTGGGCGCGATCGTGGTGCCGGGGCTGATCATGGCCGTCATGTTTCTGATGCCGATCCTCGGCAACTGGAAGCTCGGCCACCGATTCAACGTGGCCTTCACGGTCGGCCTGTTCGCCGGTGTGGCGGTGCTCACCGGCCTGGCCCTCGACGAAGACTACTCCGCCCTCTGGACCGACAAGCAGAAGCACGCCGAGGCAACGCGACTCTTCGCCGAGACCGAGGGAGACGAAACGAAGCTGCTTGCGGCGGTCGGTGGCGACGCCCAGCGGGCCGCCGCGATCGCCAGGCAGTTTCACACGGTCGAGAAGCTCCGCCGGTCCGAGGCCTTCCTCGCGGCCTTGAAGACGGCCCGGGCCGACGGCGAGCGGGCCATCGAGCTGGCCGGCCGGCCGGAGGGAATCCCGCCGGGGGGCGCCCTCGAGCTTGTCCGCGGCGACCCGCTCTCGCAGGGGCCACGACTCTTCGCCCAGCACTGCGCAAGTTGCCATGCCCATGTCGATCCGGCGAGCCCAGATGCCGAGGCCGTGCTCGCCGCGTCGTCGGCCGCCAACCTCTACGGCTTCGGCACGGCCGCCTGGATGAGGGGGCTGCTTGACCCGGAGCAGGTGGCGGGGCCGGCCTACTTTGGCAACACGGCCCACAAGGACGGCGAGATGGTGAACTTCGTCCAGGAAGATCTCCAGGACGATGAGACCTGGAAGCCCGCCGACATCGAGGCGGTCATCGTGGCGATGGCCGCAGAGGCCGGCCTCGGCGATGCCGCGACGCCGGCCGACCGCATCGCCCGCGGCCGTGAACTCGTGGCCAGCGACGAGCGGTGCGGAGGCTGTCACCGCTTCGGCGACAACGGCACCGATCTCGGCGCTGCCTGCGACCTCACCGGCTGGGGGAGCCGCGAGTGGCTCGTGGGGATCATCACCGATCCGACACACGAACGATTCTACGGTGACACGAACGATCGGATGCCGAGTTACGGCAAGGCGGCCGGCTCCGTGCCGCTCCTTTCCGACGAGCAGATCGGCCTCGTCTCCGACTGGCTGCGGGGCGAGTGGTAGCAGGTGTACCGCCGCCAGGGCCGCCCCGGGTAGCCGACACCGGTAGCCGACATCGGTAGATGACACCGGTAGATGACACCGGTAGATGACACCGGTAGATGACACCGGTAGATGACACCGCTTCAGCCTGGCTCTTGCCCAATTGGTGGGCCACGTCGCAGTCCCCCAGCTCGCGCTGGGGGCTTCTATTGGGGGCTTCTATTGGTCGGATACGCTGTGCCGAACAGGCCTGGATTGACTGGCAAGGGCCAGTCCGCATACAAGCCCCGGGCGCGAGCCCGGGGACTACGCGTGATTCTGCCGTCCCGCAGACCATGCCGCCAACCCCGCCCGCCCTACGCCACGCCGCCGAGGACGGTGGCTCGCGCGACGCGGCCGACGCCGAGCATGTAAGCCGCGGTGCGGAGCGAGACCTGCCGCGACTGCGACAGCTGCCACACCTGTTCGAAGGCCTCACCCAGAATCCGGTCAAGCTCCTGGCGAACGCGGTTGATGCCCCACTGGTAGTGCTGGCGGTTTTGCACCCACTCGAACCAGCTGGCCGTCACGCCTCCGGCGTTGGCGAGGATGTCGGGCAGCACGACCGTGCCCCGCGCAGTGAAGATGGCGTCAGCTTCGGGCTGGACCGGCCCGTTGGCCGCCTCCACGATGATCGGCGCCCTGACGGCAGCCGCGTTGCCGCTTGTGATCACCCCCCCCAGCGCCGCCGGGATAAGCACGTCGCAATCGGCCGCCAGCAGTTCCTCGCCGGTGATCGCGTCGCCACCGGCAAAGCCCGCCAGTCGGCCGCCGTGCGCGCGGGCATGCCGCAGGAGTTCGAGCAGGTCGAGCCCCGCCGAGGCGTGGTATGCCGCCGAGGCGTCGCCCACGGCGACGATCCGGCATTCGGCATCGGCGAGAAATTGGGCCGCGTAGGTGCCGACGTTGCCGAAGCCCTGGATGGCGATCCGGGTGCCGGGAATCCGGCGGCCGAGCCGGCCGAGCAGCTTGAGCGTGAGCGCCCCCACGCCGCGGCCGGTCGCCTCCTCGCGGCCCGGGATGCCGTGATACTCCACGGGCTTCCCCGTCACGCACGCCGGCGAGAAGCCGTGGTACTTGCCGTATTGGTTCATGATCCAGGCCATCATGTCGGCGTTGGTGCCCATGTCGGGGGCCGGGATGTCAACGTCGGGGCCGAAGAGGTCGTGGATCGCGTCCACGAATCGCCGGGTGATCCGCTCGAGTTCCCGGGTCGAGCAGCCGCGGGGATCGACCGCCACACCCCCCTTGGCTCCGCCGTAGGGAATGTTCACGACGGCGGTCTTCCAGGTCATGAGCGCCGCCAAGGCCCGGACGTCGTCAAGGTCGACCTCGTGGTGGTAGCGAAGGCCCCCCTTGAAAGGCCCGCGGGCGTCGTTGTGTTGCACCCGATAGCCGATGAAGGTGGCGAGTTCGCCCGAATCCCGCTCGATCGGAATCTGGACCTGCACCTCCCGCTTGGCTGTCGACAGGAGCCGTCGCATGCTCTCCGAGAGGTCGAGTTCGCCGGCCGCCCGGTCGAAGTAGATGCGGGTGGCGTCGGTGGCACGCACGGCGGGCTCGCTTCCTGCAGGCGGGATGGAATCGTCCGAATGATAGCCGCCGCCGACCTGACGCCACAAGGAATGTTGCCGCGGTCGGGGAGGTGAGAAATCGTTACCATTCACGTCTGAGGACCTCGCCATGCCCACCCCTACCGTCGCCGAATTCTGGGACTTGCTCGTTCGCAGCGGGCTGGTCGATGCCGGGGCCGTCGCGACGCTCTGCCGCGAGCACGCCGTCGATCCGAGGGCTCGTGACCGGGTTGATGGTAAAGGAATCGCCCGCTGGCTCGCCGAGCGGGGCGTGCTCACCCGCTGGCAGGCGAAGCGGCTGAGCATCGGTAACCTGGGCCCGTTCTTTCTGGGTGACTACCGGCTCCTCGAGCGGCACGACGGCGATGGAAGCGAGCTCGTCTTCACCGCCCGGCACGACCCCTCAGGCCGGGTCGTGAGTCTCGTGCTCCTCGATTCCAAGCGGTGTCGTGAGCTCGACATCTGGACGGAAATCGTGCACCGGACCACGGCGGCCAACACCACGACCGATCCGATGCTCAGCCGCACCTGGAGCCTCGAGCAGCACGATGGCAAGCGGTTCATCGTCTGCGAGCAGGTGGCGGGCACGAATCTGGCCGATGAGCTCGAACGATTGGGGCCGCTGCCGGCGGTTCAGGCGGGCGTGCTCGTCTCCCAGCTTGCCCGGGCCGTCGCCGACCTGCATTCCCGGGGAGCGATCCATGGCGGCCTGTCGCTCGACGGGTTGCGGCGGGAACCTTCCCCTGGAGGCGTGGACCGGACGGGCCGCGTTCGGCTGCTTCAGTTTCCATGTGCCGGCGACCCGCACCGCGTGCCCTTGAAGCCCTGGAACAACGACGACGAGATTCCCGCGCTCGGCCGGCGGGCGGCGTATGTCGCACCCGAGTTGACGCTGCCTGGGGCCGTCTGCGACCAGCGGTCTGACGTGTACTCGCTCGGGGCCATTCTTTACGCGTTGCTCTCCGGCACGCCGCCGTGCTGGGAGGGGGATGCCAAGCGGACGCTCCGGCAGGCAGCGTTTGGCGACGGTGCCAAGCCACTCGGGCCGCCGGCGGTGTCTCCGGAAATGGCGACGCTCGTGGGCTACCTCATGGCCCGCGATCCGAGTGACCGCTACCAGACCGCAGCCGAGGCGGCCGAGGCGATCGCCGCCTGTCTGGGCCTTGCCGGCACGGCCCCGGTCGCCGCCCGGCCGTCTGCGGGAGGTCGGCCAGTCGCTGCCGCGACCGAGGGCGTCGGCGGGTTTCCGACTCTGGGCGAGGCGGGTGAGCTACCAAACTTCACCGTGACGACCCAGCCGGCGGCGGTTCGGGTGACCGCTGGCGAGTCGACCGGTGAGTCAGCGGCTGTGAGGATGATGAGGCGGCGGGCCGCCCGGCTGAGACTGCTGGGCGGAGCGGTGACGGCGGCCTTCCTGGCCGGCGTCGTGGCGATTGTTGTCAGTCGGATCGACTTCGAGTCGACTCCTCTCTCGCCGCCCCTGATTCGGTCGCCACGAGTTACGCAGACCGATCCGCCGACAACTCCCCCTTCACCACCACCGGCCGATGAGCCGGGGGAGCAGCCGAGTCTGCCGCCGGCCGTCGAGCCCGCGCCGCCCGTGGTGGCAGCCCGGCAGATCGTCGTCGAGGACGCCACACTTCCCTGGGCCTCTCCCACCGCTGGCCCCAGGCCACGGCTGGCGTATCTTCCGCCCGGTTCCCAGCTCGTGCTGCTCGCCCGCCCGGCCGACATGGCGGCCGACGAGGAGGGACGGCTGTTCCTCAAGTCGCTCGGTCCGCTCGTGGAAGGAGCGCTCGCCAAGCTGGCCGCGTTCTGCGGCTGTCAGGTCTCCGATATCGAGACGGTGCAGGCGGGCTGGCAGGCGGGCGAGGCCGACAACGTGATTGGCGGGTATGCCGTGCGGCTCGTCGAGGGCCGCACGGTGGTGGCTGACGAGGCAGCCCGGCGTGCGGCCTGGGGTGCGACCAAGTCACTAGACGTTAGCGGCGAGACGATCCATATCGGCAAGCCATTTTCTTTCTGGGTGCCGTCTGCAGCCGGGGGCGGGGTGCTCGTGATCGCCTCCAATGCGGAATTGGAGACCGACATCCCGGCCACGCCCGGGGCTCCGGCGGTCCGCGAGCCCTTCATCACCACGATCGTCAAGCAATCGCTCACGGCCGAGGAGCGGCCCGCCGATGTCCTGCTCGCCGACCTGCCCCTGCAGCTCGAGACGCTCGCCTCGATGCTCGATGCTGATCGCCACGTCACGCTCTTCGGTTCGCCCTATTACCTGCTCAACCGGGGGCGAAGCCTGCTCGCCGGCTCACTCGCCAAGCTCTCGAAGCCACTGGAAGACCTGTTTGGCGATTCGATCAAGGGGGCGTCACTCTCGGCCCACTTCGGGACCAACACCTACCTGGAACTGGCCGCCGTGGCCGAGCGGGATCCGCCCGCCATGGTGCTGGCGCCGCAGTTGGCCGGCCGCGTCGATGAGCTGGCGGGCGCCGTTGAGGAGTACTGTGCCCTGCTCAATCCGAGTCCTTACGGTCGCGTGCTGGTGATGCGGCTGCCAGGCATGCTCCGCACGCTCACGGCCAACATGCGGGTTGGGACCGAAGGCAACGGAGTCGTGGTCAACGCCTACCTGCCGCGGCACGCGGGGCACAACCTCGCGCTGGCGACGGAACTCGCGCTCGCGCAGACGCCCGGAGCGGCCACGGCAGCCGCTCCCGCTCAGCCCGCCGCGGCCCCGGCGTCCGACGCCCTCGGCAAGCTGCAGAAAAAGATCACGCTCGTCTTTGCCCGCGACACACTCGAGAAGGCGATCGAGATGCTGGCCGAAGAGACCGGCCTCCCGATGGAGATTCTCGGCACCGACCTCCAGCTCGACGGGATCACTCAGAACCAGTCGTTCGGACTGGATCAGCGGGATCAGGCTGCCGCGGATGTCCTCCGCCTCGTCCTCGCGCAGGCAAACCCCGACGGCAAGCTCGTGTACATCGTCCGCACGGAGGCCGCCGGCGAGAAGATCTATATCACGACCCGCGGGCAGGCCGAGAAGCGGGGCGACCCGCTGCCGCCGGCGTTCCAGCCAGATCCGGGCTCGGAGAAGAAGAAGAAAACCTGATTCATCGTCTTTGCCCGCCGACCCCGGGCTGTCCTACCCCAGCAGGGCCATCGCGATGCCCATGTAGATGAGAATACCGAGCACGTCCACGATGGCTGATACGAAGGGGTTGCTCATGAGTGCCGGGTCGAGGCCGAGTGAGCGAAACACGAGGGGAAGCACCGAGCCGACCATCGAACCGATCAGCACAACCGTGAAGATGGTCGCCGGAATCACGAGTGCCTGGGTGGCCGTAGGGGCGTAGGCGAGGGCCAGGAGGAAGCCGGGCAGGGCGAGGAGGACGCCCAACAGCGTGCCCAGCGCGAACTCCCGCCGCAGGATCCGTTTCCAGTCGGAGAGTCGGCAGTCGCCGGTGGAGAGGGCCGTGATCACGAGGGTGGCCGACTGATTGCCCGAGTTGCCGCCGCTGGCGATCACCAGTGGGATGAAGGCCACGAGCCAGAGCTGGCTTTCGACGGGCTGCCAGTTGGCGAGCACCATGGCGGTGACGGTGGCGGTGGCGAACAGGATCGTCAGCCACACGCCCCGCTTCCAGGTCATCGAGGTGATCGCCGCCTCGAGGTAGCTCTCGCCGAGCGGGGCGATCGCGGCGCTCATCTGGGCCTCGTCGGTCGCCTCCTGGCGAACCGCGTCGAGAACGTCGTCGTGGGTGACGATGCCCACGAGCCGGGCATGGTCGTCGACGACGGGGATCGCGATGAAGTCAAAGCGGGCCAGCAGGTCGACCACCTTCTCCTGCGGCTCGTCGACCCGAACAGCGATCACGTCCCGCTGCATGAGATCGGCCACCGACGCCGTCGGCTTGGCCAGGATCAGGTCGCGAAGCGACACGAACCCGACGAGCTTCCGCTCCGCGTCGAGCACGTAGATGTAGTAGATCGATTCGCTGTTGGGAGCCTGGGAGCGGAGGCGGGAGATCGCCTCACCGGCCGTGATGTCGGCCGGCAGCGAGGCGTACTCGGTCGTCATCAACGCCCCGGCCGAATCCTCGGGGCAGGAGAGGAGCATCCGGATGTCGTGCCGCTCGGCCTTGGCGACCAGCGGCAGGATCTCTTCCACGAACTCGGGCTCGAGTTCCCGGAGCAGGTCGTCGCGGTTGTCGGCCGCCATCCACTCGATGAGCGGGCCGAGGTGGTCCCGGTCGGCCGCCTTGAGGATGTCCACCTGCCGCGAGAGCGGGTAGTAGGGGAAGATCTCCGCCTGCCGCTCCACTGGAACGCTGCCGAGGAGCCGCCAGATCTCGCCGTCGTCGAGTCCCTCGGAAAACTCGGCCACGGTGGCGGGGTGGAGTTCCTGGGCCACCTCGCGGAGGCCGGCGGAGTCTTCCTCGGCGAGCATGACCCGCAGTTCGGGGATCAGGATCGGATTGGCTGTGGGCATGGTGTGCGACGGGGCGTGCGACGGGCAGACGCCGGGCGGCGCGAGCCTATACTTCGGAGCATAGTGGGATCGCTTTGAAGTATGCCATGAACCCGTTGTTCCTTTCGCTGCGGATTTCCCCCGGTCTCGTGCTGGTCGCGGTCTTCCTGGGCGGTATGGTCGCGGCAACAGCCGCGGATGATCCGGCGGTCGCGGCTCGTGGCGGCGGGGCGGCCGCCCGCGGTCGGGAGCATCTGCTTACCCGGGCCTATCTGCCGGCCGACCTCGACCAGGAAGTGTTCGACGCCCTCTGGACGACGTGGGAAGAGCCGCTCAAGTCGCGGGCCGAGCAGGCCAGCGTCGAGGAGCGGCGACGGATGACGATGGAACGATACGGTCTCGTACCGCATCCGGATGATCCGTCGCGGTCTCTCCAATACGTCGTCGACGCCGAGGGCCGCTGGACGATGAGCTGCCTGGCCTGCCACCAGGGGCAGGTCCGGGGCACGGCGATCCCGGGTGTCCCCAATTCGAATTACGCCCTCGAGACGCTCACCGAGGAGGTCCGGGGGGTGAAGGTGCGGCTCCGGAAGCCGCTGGGCCACATGGACGTGGGGTCGCTGTTCCTGCCGCTCGGCACGACGGTGGGGACGACCAATGCCGTGATGTTCGGAGTCGCACTCATGCGGCACCGCGACCCCGATCTCGCGATCGTCAAACGGCCGCCCCGCTTCGACCTCATCCATCACGACATGGACGCTCCAGCGTGGTGGCACTATGCGAAGCGACGGAGCCTGTATGTCGACGGGTTTGCGCCGCGGGAGCATCGGATGCTGATGCAGTTTCTGCTTGTCGAGCAGAATGGCCCGGAGAAGTTCCGGGAGTGGGAGGATGAGTTTCGCGACATCGAGGCCTGGATCGCCTCACTCGAGGCCCCGAAGTGGCCGGGGCCGGTCGATGAGGGCCTCGCCGCACGGGGGGAAACCGTGTTCACGACGCACTGCGTCGAATGCCACGGCACGTACGGCCCGGGGGGACGCTATCCCGAGCGGCTCGTGCCGATCGCCGAGGTGGGTACCGATCGGGTGCGGCTCGACTCGCTCACTGCCGCCGAGCGGCGGGCTCTCAACGACAGCTGGTTCGGCCGCTACGGGGAGGATGCAGAGGGGCTCAGTGACCGCGAGGAGCCGGCCGGCTACGTCGCCCCGCCGCTCGACGGCGTCTGGGCGACCGCCCCCTACTTCCACAACGGCTCAGTGCCGACCCTCTGGCACGTGCTCCATCCCTCCGCGCGGCCGGTCGTCTGGCGGCGGACGGCGACGGGCTACGACGACGACCGCGTCGGCCTCGAGGTCGAGGAACTCGCCGGGATGCCGGAAGGGAAGCTCCGGCCTGCCGAGCGGCGGCGGTATTTTGATACCCGTAAGCCCGGCAAGGCCGCCACTGGCCACGACTTTGCCGACATCCTCGACGACGCCGAGAAGCAAGCGGTGCTCGAATACCTGAAGACGCTCTAGCGTCACGCCCGGCACCGCATCCCGGCAGGCTCGCAGCCCGCCGGGTGTGGGTTTTGAGGGATCGAATCTGCTACTATTTTGCAATCGCGGGACGGGCCCGCCAATCTGTGCCGGAGACAGCAAGCGATGACCCAGTTTGAGCGGGCCCGCCAGGGCGAGATCACTGCCGAGATGACGTTCGTGGCCGGCCGTGAGGATCTGCCCGTGGAGCTCGTCCGTGACGAGGTCGCCCGGGGGCGGATGGTCATCCCGGCCAACACAGTGCATCTCGCGAAGTCGCTCGAGCCGATGTGCATCGGCATCGCGAGCCTCACGAAGATCAACGCCAACATCGGCAACTCCGCGGTCACCAGTGACGTTGCCACCGAGCTCGAGAAGCTCCACATGGCCGTTCACTATGGGGCCGATACGGTGATGGACCTCTCCACGGGTTCTGGAATCGACGCCATCCGCCGCGCCATCATCGATGCCTCCCCGGTGCCGATCGGCACGGTGCCGATCTACCAGATGCTCGAGGAACTCGGCGGCGACATCGAAGACATGCAGCCGCAGCACTTCCTCGACATGTGCGAGAAGCAGGCCCAGCAGGGGGTCGACTACATGACCGTGCATGCCGGCGTGCTCCAGGAGCACCTGCCGCTGACGATGAAACGGATCACGGGAATCGTCAGCCGGGGTGGGTCGCTCATCGCCCGCTGGATGATGACGCACCGGCAGCAGAATCCGCTCTACACCCACTTCGAGGACCTGTGCGACATCTTCCGGGAATACGACGTTACCTGGAGCCTGGGCGACGGCCTGCGGCCCGGCAGCATCGCCGACGCCAGCGACGAGGCCCAGTTCGCGGAGCTCCATGTGCTTGGTGAGCTCACCCGCCGGGCCTGGGCCAAGGGCTGCCAGGTGATGGTGGAGGGACCCGGGCACGTGCCGATGGACCAGATCGACATGAACGTCAAGCGGCAGATGGAGGAGTGCGACGAGGCTCCCTTCTACGTGCTCGGGCCGCTCGTCACCGACATCGCCCCCGGCTACGACCACATCACCAGCGCTATCGGGGCGGCGCTCGCCGGCTGGAGTGGGGCGGCAATGCTCTGCTACGTGACCCCGAAGGAGCATCTCGGCCTGCCCGATGCCGAAGACGTGCGGCAGGGGGTGATCGCCTACAAGATCGCGGCCCACGCGGCGGATCTCGCCCGCCACCGTAAGAACGCCCGGGTCCGCGACGACGCCCTCTCACGGGCCCGGTTCGCCTTTGACTGGAACGAGCAGTTCCGCCTGTCGCTCGACCCGGAGCGGGCCCGCGAGTATCACGATCAGACGCTCCCACAGGAGACCTTCAAAAGCGCCCACTTCTGCAGCATGTGCGGGCCGAAGTATTGCTCGATGAAGATTTCCCAAGACATTCGCGACATGGCGGCGGCCGAGGCGAGCGTGCCGGTAGTCGAACTGCGGTAGTGCCGAGGGCCAGGTTCAGCCCTTCCGCGTCCAGCCGGTGCCATCGGGGCGGTCCTCGAGCACGATCCCCGCCTCGCCGAGGCGGTTCCGCACGAGGTCGGCGGTCGCGAAATCCTTCGCTGTGCGGGCGTTGGCCCGGATCTCGATGACGAGTTCCATGAGCTTCGCCACGAGCGGCTCGTCGGCCCCTCCGCCGGCCGCCGGGGGCGGGGCGAGAAACATCCCCAGCACGCCCGTGAGTTCACGAAGCACGAGCATCTTCGCCTCGAGGGCGGCGAGTTCCCCGGCCGGTTTCGTGGTTTCCAGGGCATGGCTGTCGATAAACTTGTTGACCGCTCGCACAAAGTCGAACAGCGTCGCCACGGCGATCGCGGTGTTGAAGTCGTCGTCCATCGCGGCCAGAAACTTTGTCCGCAGGGTGGCGATCTCCTCGCCGGCATCGGCCACGGCTGCGTCACCGGCCCGCCGGTCGCGGCAGGGCAACCGATAGAAGCTCGTTGCCGAGACCCGCTCGAATCGGGCAAAGAGCCGCTCGAAGGCCTCCATCGCCTTGGCGCTCTCCCCCAGTGGCTCCTCGCCGAAGTGGATCGGGCTGCGGTAGTGGGTGGAGAGCAAGAGGAGCCGGATCACCTCGGGGCGATGGCGGGCCAAGAGGTGCTTGAATGGTTCAGCCCCCGTTGACTTCGAGATCTTCGTGGCCGCCTGGGCCGCGGCGTCTTCGCTCCCCGAGTCCCGGGGGCGGCCCCCGACCTTGCCCGCGGCGGCACCGGCCTGCATCAGGCCGTTGTGCATCCAGAACGTCGCCATCGGCCTGCCGTGGAGCGACTCGCTCTGGGCGATCTCGTTCTCGTGGTGGGGGAAGACGAGATCGAGCCCGCCGCCATGGATGTCGAAGTGTTCGCCCAGAATCGCCTTGCACATCGCCGAACACTCGATGTGCCAGCCGGGCCGCCCCGGGCCCCAGGGGCTGTCCCAGGCCGGCTCGCCTGGCTTGGCCTTCTTCCAGAGGGCGAAGTCGGCCGCCGACCGCTTCCGCTCGGCCGTCGAGCCCCCTTCGCCCTGGGTCTGCTCGACCGAGCGATTGGTGAGCTTGCCGTAGTCGGTATCCCGCGTAACGTCAAAGTAGACGTCGCCCCCGCTCTCGTAGGCGAAGCCCTTGGCGACGAGCCCCTCGATAAAGGCGATGATGGTGCCGATGTGCTCGGTGGCCTTGGGCATCTCGTCGATGCCGGTCACCCCCAGCGCGGCGAGGTTCGCGAGATAATCGGCGGTCATCTCCGCGGCCAGTTTTTCCATCGTCGTGCCGCGGGTGGTGCTCTCGGCGATGAGCTTGTCGTCAACGTCGGTGACGTTCACGACCCAGGTGACCGAGTAGCCGGAGAAGACGAGGTGTCGCTTGACGGTGTCAAAGATTACCGGCCCCACCATGTGCCCGATGTGACTCGGCTTGTAGACCGTTGGCCCGCAGAGATACATCCCGACGTGGCCCGGCCTGACCGGGACGAGGGGCCGCTTGTCGCGGGTGAGGGTGCTGTAGATCTCGATCGCGGGCAGGCCGCCTGCCGCTCCGCCTCGCGCCTGGATCGTGTCCGCCGTCGCCATCCTCACTCCTTCGTGTACGTCGCGTCTGCCCGGTCCGCTCCGGCCCACTCGACGAGCACGACGCACTCCGCCGCGACCGCCCGTTCCTCGCCGATCGGCCCGATGCCTTCGCCGGTCTTCGCCTTGAGCCAGATGGTCGACTCGTCGAGTTCAAGGATCTCGGCGATCCGCCGCCGCATGGCCGGGCGATGCGGGAGGATTTTGGGCCGCTGGGCGAAAATCACGCAATCCAAGTTCACGACCCGCCAGCCGGCCGCGGCCACCCGGTCGGCTGCAGCCCGCAGCATCCCGGCCGAATCCCGCCCCCGATTGGCCGGGTCGGTGTCGGGAAAGAGTTCGCCGATGTCGCCGAGTGCCGCCGCTCCGAGCAGGGCGTCGGTGATCGCATGCAGGAGCACGTCGGCATCGGAGTGGCCGACGGCCGCCTTGTCGTGGGGGATCGCGAGCCCGCCGAGCATGAGCGCCTCGCCGGGACCGAGCGGGTGTGTGTCGTGGCCGAGACCGACGCGGATCATGCCGGGCCCATTGCTCCAGGTGAAGACGGCGGAGGAACCATGGTTTTCGCCTATACTCGGCTCATGCACAACGCCGATGCCGCCGCCAGCGATGCCGACCCCGTCATCCGCGTGGCCGGCCTGGCCAAGGAATACCGGGTTTACGACAAGCCCGAGGGCCTGCTGGCGAGCGTGCGGTCGCTGTTCCATCGGGAGAGCCGGCTCGTCGAGGCCCTCCGGGGAGTCGCCCTGACGGTAGAGCGGGGGGAGTTTGTGGCCCTGCTTGGCCCCAACGGGGCCGGGAAGACGACGCTCCTCAAACTCCTGTCGGGCATCATCACGCCTTCCCGCGGGGCGGCGACCGTCCTCGGCCACGTGCCCTGGGAGCGGGCCGACGACTTTCGCCGCCGCTTCGCGCTGGTCATGGGTCAGCGGAACCAGCTCTGGTGGGACCTCCCGGCCGCCGAGAGCTTCCGACTCCACCAGGAGATTTACCGGATCGAACCGGCCCGGTTCGCCCGCACGCGGGACGAGCTTGTCGATCTGCTCGGCGTGAGAAAACTCATTCTTCAGCCGGTCCGTGAGCTCTCGCTCGGCGAGCGGATGAAGCTCGAGCTCGTCGCGGCTCTGCTCCACGAGCCGGAGGTGCTCTTTCTCGACGAGCCCACGATCGGCCTCGACGTCGTGGCCCAGCACACGATCCACACCTTCCTGCGGCACGTGCAAACGGAGCGGCAGATGACCGTGATCCTCACGACCCACTACATGAAGGATGTAGCGGCCCTCTGCGAACGGCTCGTGGTGATTACCGGCGGGGAGATCCTCTATGACGGGTCGCTCGCCGAAATCGTTGATCGCTTCACGACCCATAAGATCGTCACGCTCGACTTCGACGAGGAGCCCGACCGGGCCGCCGTCGAGCGGCTCGGCTTCCCCTGCGAGGTTCGCGGGCCGCGGGTGATCCTGCGGATCGACCGGACGCGGATCGCCGACGCGCTGCCGCCGCTGCTGCGGGGCGAGGGGGTCCGCGACGTTTCGGTCGAGGATGTGCCGCTCGAGGAGATCGTGGCGGAGCTGTTCCGGGCCGGGGCCGCCCGGCCGCCTCGGGTCGCGGAGGTCGTGCCATGACCACACTTGCAGGCCGGCCACGCCCGACCGCCAGCCGCCTGGCTTCCCTGCGAACCTGGGGCACAATGCTCGCGATCGCGATCGAGGAACGGCTCGTTTACCGCGGTGACTTCGCCCTCGGCACGCTGATGCGGTTCCTGCCAATCGTCACGCAGGTCTTCCTCTGGACGGCCGTGTTCTCGGCCACCAGCCGCGGCGACATCGCCGGCTACTCCCGCAACGACATCGTCGCCTACTACCTGCTCACCATGCTCTCGCGGGCCTTCTCCAGCATGCCGGGCCTGGCCGGCGGCATCGCCCGAAGTATCCGCGACGGCTCGATCAAGAAGTTTCTGGTCCAGCCGGTCGACTACGTGGCTTTCCTGTTGGCCACCCGGGTGGCCCATAAGCTCGTCTATTACGTGGTGGCGGCGATCCCCTTCGCGGTCGTGTTCTTCCTCTGTCGCGGCTTCTTTCCGCCGGCCCCCGATGCCGCGACGGTGGCCGCCTTCCTGCTGTCGCTGGTGCTCTCCTTCCTGCTGGGCTTCTTCATGGAGGCCACGCTGGGGATGCTCGGCTTTTGGTTCATGGAGGTCTCGAGCATCGTGTTCGGCTACATGCTCGTGCAGTACCTTCTCTCGGGCCACATGTTTCCGATCGACATGCTCGCCGGCATCCCCTCGGGGCTTCCCGGCACAACTCTGGCCGACGTCGTGACCTGGCTTCCCTTCCAGTTCACCGCCTTCTTTCCGGCTGCGGTCTGGCTGGGGAAGGTGCAGGGCGGGGAGCTTGTGCGGCTGCTCGTCCTTGAGGTGGCCTGGGTGGTGGTGATGGTTGTGGCCTGCCGCGTCGCCTGGGCCCGCGGCACGCGGCGGTACAGCGGGTTCGGGGGCTAGAATGAACGCGACGTCAGCGAAGCGTATGGCAGGCCGGAACCAGGTCACCACTGCTGCGGTAGGCCCATGATCCGCTACCTCTCGATTCTCGGCACGTTCGTCCGGGCCTGCCTCGTCCGCGACATGACGTTCCGGGCCAACTTTCTCCTCGAGTGCCTGACGAGTCTCGGCTGGATGTCGATGAACCTCGCCTTTTACCTGCTCATCTTCACCTTCACGCCCGAGATTGGTCGGGGGACGGGCTGGACGCGGGAGCCGTTCTTCGCCTTCGTGGCCACCGGGCTCATCATCAACTCGATTGTGCAGGCCCTCTTCATGCCGAGCGCCGAGGAACTCACCGAGATGGTTCGCACGGGCGGCCTCGACGCCGTGCTCGTCAAGCCACTCGATGCCCAGTTTCTGCTCTCGATGCACCGGGTCGACTTCTCGGCCTTTGCCAACGGGATCGTGGGGCTCGTGCTTCTGGCCTGGGCAGTCTCCCGGTTCGACGCCCCGCCGCCACCGGTCGCGTGGGCCATCTACCCGGTTTTGATCCTCTGCGGCGTGGCGATCCTGTACGCGCTGGTGATCATGCTGGCGGCCGCCACGATCCTCATGGGCCGCAACCAGAGCCTCTACGACTTCTGGTTCTATCTCACGAACTTCTCCCGCTATCCCGCCGAGATCTACGCCGGCCCCTGGGGCGGCCCGCTGCGGGCACTGTGCACGTTCGTGATCCCGATTCTGCTGGTGGTCAACGTGCCTGCCCGGGTGATCGCTCAACCGTTCAGGAGCGAGATCTGGGGGCCGGTGGCGGGCATGGTGGGGGCGGCGCTGGCCGCGCTGGCGGTGTCGCGGATCGTGTTTCAGCGGTCGCTCGCCCGCTACCGCAGCGCGAGTAGCTGATCCGGGTCACACGTGAACCGCAGGTGTTCCCGTGGGTCGGGGATGTTTGTCCGGCTCGAGGGAGGGGTTGGCCGTGCTATCTCGAGCCGGCCTTCAAGCGAGCGAAAGCAAAGGAATCGCAATCCTGTTCGGCACGGACTGTGCGGTATAGAAGCCCCCAGCGCGAGCTGGGGGACTGTGACGTGGCGCACCAGTTGGAAACAGCCAGGCTCATGCGGAGTGAAGCGGTGTGGCAGACGGGGTAGCCTTTGTTCCCGCAGTCCCCGGGCTCGCGCCCAGGGCTTGTATGAGTCAGGGGGAGGGGTTGCCCGTGCCATTCCCGCCGGCCTTGCAAGCGAGCGAGAGGCAGGATGCCGAAGCGAACGTCCGGCGAG
>JBBEEF010000064.1:34732-36629 GCA_040880915.1 Pirellulales bacterium | reverse complement strand
GCGAGCCCGGGGACTGCTGCCCCATACAAGCCCCGGGCGCGAGCCCGGGGACTGCTGCCCCATACAAGCCCCGGGCGCGAGCCCGGGGACTGCGAACGGTTGGGCCACCCAGCCTGCAGCACTTCCCCAAGGTGCCATTTTTTGGGGCAACCACGTTTTCGAATGCCGCGCCAGCGGGCCATAGTTGCCCCCGAAGCCCTCGGACAACTCATGCTTTTCGGGTACATACCCGTTCGCGGTCTTCTTGGCACGCGATTTGCAGCTCATAATAAGTCGAGTGGTCGGCCAGATACCGATGAGGCGGCTGTGAGGTTTGGATGCGAGGCGTCCACACCTCACAGATTGACGTCGCGTTGTCCTGCCGACGGTGCGGTCGGTGTTCTTTCTTTTCCCATTCCGTAACAAGGACGACTTCAGCCATGAGTTCGAAGACGAAGCTTGAGTACATCTGGCTCGACGGATACAAGCCCACGCAGGGCCTGCGATCGAAGACCCGTGTCGAGCGGAATTTTGATGGTTCCCTGGAGGAGTGCCCAATCTGGTCGTTCGACGGATCGAGCACTGAGCAGGCCCGCGGCGGCGACTCCGATTGCCTCCTCAAGCCGGTGGCGATCTTTCCTGATCCGCAGCGAAAGAATGCCTACCTCGTGATGACGGAGGTTCTCAACGCCGACGGCACGCCGCACGAGTCGAACGGCCGGGCCACCATCGCGGACGACGACGAAGACTTCTGGTTCGGCTTCGAACAGGAGTACTTCCTTTGGAACACGAAGAACAACAACCCGCCGGGCTTTCCCGCCGGGGGCTACCCGGCGCCGCAGGGCCCCTACTACTGCTCGGTAGGTGCCGAAAATGCCCACGGCCGCCCCTGCGTGGAGGAGCATCTCGACGCCTGCCTCGAAGCGGGCATCAACGTCGAGGGCATCAACGCCGAGGTGGCCGCCGGACAATGGGAGTACCAGGTTTTCGCCAAGGGCGCCAAGCGGGCCGGTGACGAGGTCTGGGTATCCCGCTACCTGCTCGAGCGGATCGGCGAGGATTATGGCTACTCGATCGAGTTGCATCCCAAGCCGCTCGGCAAGCTCGACTGGAACGGGTCGGGCATGCATGCCAACTTCTCAAACGAGTTGATGCGGACCTGCGGCGACAAGGAGGTTTTCACGCGGATCTGCGAGGGCTTCGGCGGAGTCATCGACCGGCACATCACCGTGTACGGGGCGGACAACGACCAGCGGCTCACCGGCAAGCACGAGACCGCCCGGATCGACCAGTTCAGCTACGGCGTGTCCGACCGCGGCGCCTCGATCCGGATCCCGGTCGGCACGATCGAGAACGGCTGGAAGGGTCGGCTCGAGGACCGGCGGCCGGCGTCCAACGCCGACCCCTACAAGGTGGCCGCCGCGATCGTCAAGACGGTGAAGGAAGCCGTCGCCGCCGTGACCGCCTGAGCCTGAAGGCCGCACGTGAGCAGAATTTGACCGGCCCCCGCGGTGAACGCCGCGGGGGCCGGTCGCTCTGTTTACGAGCCAACCGGTCAGTCCCCGAACTCGACCTGGCGGATCTCCTCGAGCATCTGCCGCATCGTCTGGAAGCGGTCGGCCGGGCTCTTGGCGATCGCCTGCATCACGATCTCGTCGAGCCGCTTGGGAATGCCCCTGCCGGGGCTGGCCCGTGACGGCGGAGGGGGCGTGTCGTGGATGATGTTCTCAAATGTCTCCTGGATGACCCGGCCCCGGAACGGCTCCCGCAGAGCGGCGATTTCATAGAGCACAACACCCATGCTGAAGATGTCGCTTCGCTCGTCGATCACCGCCCGGTTTACGTTGACCTGCTCCGGCGACATGTAGAGCGGCGTGCCGGGCCGCTCGCCTGCCATCGTGAGCGACTGAAGCGATTC
>JBBEEF010000064.1:10222-34632 GCA_040880915.1 Pirellulales bacterium | reverse complement strand
GATTCACGCTGGCCGGATTCACGCTGGCCGAGGGCGACGCCCCGGCGCTGCGGCTCGTCGTCGGGCTGCCCCCACACCTTCGCCACGCCCCAATCGAGGAGGATCACCTCGCCGAAGTTGCCCACCCAGATGTTCTCGGGCTTGACGTCCCGGTGGATCACGCCCCGCGCATGGGCATACATGAGCGCCTGGGCGGCCCCCTCCACAACATCCACTCGTTGGCGGAGGGGAAAAGCGGCCGTTGTCTTGGGGTCTCCCCGGGCGATCCGTTTGAGGGTCTCAAACAGGTTCTCCCCCGAGACCCGCTTCATCGTGAAGTAAAGCCCCTCGACCTCGTCCCGCCCGATCTCGTAGACCGGCACGGTGTTGGGATGCTGAAGCTGCGCGGTCACGCGGGCCTCGCGGAGGAGGCGACGGTTTTCCTTGAGGTCGTCGCGGAACTCGGATCGGAGCGACTTCACCACCACCGTGCGGCCGGTGATCTGGTCGAAGCAACTTCGCAGCACCGCTGTGGCCCCGCTGTTCATGTCGTGGAAGTTTGAATACTTCCGTAGCCCCAGGGGCAGCGTCGCCGGCAGCTCGTAGTCGGTCGCGTTTAAAAAGATTGGCCCTTGGCCGTCAGCCGGTGGCATCGATTCGGCTCCTCGCGTGCTCTTGAAGACATCCCAGCCGCCACACCGGATCATCACCGTAGCATGCTACTCCGGGGCGGCATGGCCAACGGGACGGCTTTTTGACCCGCCGTCTCCGGCCCCTTGGCGGCGGCTGGCTTCCCCGCGGCAGGCTTTTTCTTGGCCAGGTTCAACAGTTTTCCTGGGAGGCGAGTCGGGTTCAGCGTGCGAGGGCGATCGGGTACCAGCCGCGAGCCAGCGGAGGATCCAGCCGGTCGCCTTGACCCCCGACCGGCCTCCCCGCGAGAATTGAACGTTGGTACGGATTTTTTCTGGTTCCGGCTGCTTGCCACTGCCGGCCCCGTGTCCCGCCGCCGCCGGACCTCCCCGGCCGGCACGAATCAAACTCACGCCCCCTCCCGGGCGACCCGCCGCCCTCAATTTATGGAAACCCTCGAACGACTCTGGGATGCCGTCACCGGCGGTGCCTCCGCCCTGAGCGGCCGGACCGAACGGTTCATTACCGGCCTCTTCGGCTCCTCCAACGCCCGCTACCTCCGCAAGCTCGAGCCCCGGATCGAGGCCATCAACCTCCTCGAATCCCGCTACCAGGCGATGAGCAACGCCGAACTCGCCGGCCAGACAGCCGAGTTCAGGCGCAGGCTCGCCGCCGGCGAGACGCTCGACGACATCCTCGTGGAGGCCTTCGCCGTCTGCCGCGAGGGAGGACGACGGTTTCTTGGCATGAGGCACTACGACGTGCAGCTGATCGGCGGGATGGTGCTCCACCAGGGGGCGATCGCCGAGATGATCACCGGTGAGGGCAAGACGCTCGTCGCCACCCTCCCCGCCTATCTCAACGCGGTCGAGGGCAAGGGCGTCCACGTCGTCACCGTCAACGACTACCTCGCCCGCCGCGACATGGAGTGGATGGGCCCGCTCTACCTCGGCCTGGGCCTGACCGTGGGGGCAATTCAATCGGGGATGGACTCCGGGGTCAGGCAGAAGTCCTACGCCTGCGACATCACCTACGGCACGAACAACGAGTTCGGCTTCGACTACCTCCGCGACAACATGCGGATGGCTGCCCGGGACGACGACCGCTTCCCCAAGCACATGCAGCAGGCCCAGGGGCCACTCAACTTTGCGATCGTGGACGAGGTCGACAACATCCTGATCGACGAGGCCCGCACGCCGCTGATCATCTCCGGCCCGGCCCACGACGACGTCACGAAATATGCCCGCGCCGACGCCATCGCCCGGCAGCTCAAGCCCGACCAGCACTTCGAGGTCAAGGAGAAGGAGCACACAGTCTCGCTCACCGAGGAGGGGGTGCGGACGGCTGAGAATCTCGCCGGCGTGGAGAGCTTCTACACGGTGGGCAACATGGAATGGCCCCACCTCATCGACAACTCGCTCAAGGCCCACCACCTCTACAAGCGGGACGTCAACTACGTCGTTCAGCAGGGGGAGGTGGTGATCGTCGACGAGTTCACCGGTCGGCTGATGCCGGGCCGGCAGTGGTCCGACGGACTCCATCAGTCGGTCGAGGCCAAGGAGGGAGTCAAGATCAAGGAGGAGTCGCAGACCCTCGCCACCGTCACCCTCCAGAACTTCTTCAAGCTCTACAAGAAGCTCGCCGGCATGACCGGCACGGCGATGACCGAGGCCACCGAGTTCTGGAAGATCTACAAGCTCGACGTGATCGCGATCCCGCCCAACCGCGGCCTCCAGCGGATCAACCATTCCGACGTGATCTATCGCACCGAGCGGGAGAAGTGGATCGCGGTGGCCGACGAGGTGGAGCGGATTCATCGCTGGGACACGCTGGCTCTCGCCGACGGCACCTGGAAGATCGGCACGATCACGCGGGAGAGCGACACCGAAATCACTCTCGAGGAGAAGGGGCAGCAGGGCTCCACCACGATTCCACGGGCGAAGGTCCGGGAGATCCAGCGGCAGGGGCTGCCCGTGCTCGTGGGAACGGTCTCGATCGAGAAGAGCGAGCGGCTCTCGGCGCTGCTGGAGAAGCGGGGCGTCGAGCACGCCGTCTTGAACGCCAAGCACCATAAGCGGGAGGCCGAGATCATCTCCCAGGCGGGTCGGCCCAGGGCCGTCACGATCGCCACGAACATGGCCGGCCGCGGCACCGACATCATCCTCGGCGGCAATCCCGAGACCCTCGCCTGGGCGAAGCTCCAAGACACCTATCCCACCCGGCTCGACGTTCCCAAGGAAGAGTGGGACAGGCTGATCGCCGAGATCTCGGTCCGCGAGAACATGAAGGCCCAGGGGGAGGAGGTCCGCGGCATGGGCGGCCTCCAGATCATCGGCACCGAGCGACACGAGGCCCGCCGGATCGACCTCCAGCTCCGTGGCCGCTGCGGTCGGCAGGGAGATCCGGGGAGCAGCCGGTTTCTCCTCTCGCTCGAAGACGACCTGATGCGGATTTTCGCCGGCGAGTGGGTCAAGAACGTGCTCACCCGGCTGGGGATGCAGGACGGCGAAGCGATCGAGAGCCGGATGGTCACCCGCCGCGTCGAGGCCGCCCAAAAGAAGGTGGAGGAGCGGAACTTCGAGGTCCGCAAGAACCTCCTCGAATATGACGAGGTGATGGACGAGCAGCGGAAGCGGGTCTACGGCTTCCGGCAGCGGATCCTCGACTTCACCGACGGCGACGCCGACTGCCGCGAAATGATCCTGGAGATGGTGGACGGCCAGATCGCCGACAACATCACGTCCTTCCTCGACAAGGAGTACGGACCGCAGACCTACGCCGCCTGGGCGGCTGGGCAGCTCTCCTGCGAGCTCGACGCCCGTGACTTCCGCGGCCTGACCGCCGAGGAGGCCGAGCGGCTGGCCGTGGACGAGGCAGTGAAGCAGTCGGAGACGCAGATCTTCGAGGCGGTCGAGGAGAACCTCCCCCAGGGCGAGGACGAGAGCGAGTGGAACTGGGGCGCCCTGGCCTCCTTCGCCAACGCCCGCTGGAAGCTCTCGATCAACGATCGCGACCTGAAGCGGGCCGGTCGCACCGACGTGGTGGACTATCTCCGTGAGCGGGCCGGCGTGGCGCTCCATACGATCGACCTCAGTGACGGCCGCCGGTTTCTGGCCCCCGATTTCGGCCTCCGGACCGCCTGCGGCTGGACCGAGTGGCGGTTTGGTGTGCCTGTTGAGGCGGCGGAACTGGAATTGCTCCAGCAGGGCGGCCTCGAACTGGCGGCCTTTCAAGAGCTTGTCCGCAGCAAGTCCCGCATCGCGTACGCCCAGCGAGACGTCGAATATCCGGTGCTCGTGGGGCTCGGCCACTTCACCGGCCGCCAGCCCGACGGCTCGCGGCGGCTCGATCGCGAGTCGTTGCTGGCCTGGGCCCGCGAGCGGTTCGACCCGAATCTCGCCGAGGCCGACCTCGCCACGAACGACCTCGAGGAGCTGCGGCGGGTGCTCGTGGCCGCCAGCCGGCGGCGGCAGGAGCAGGGGGAAGATCAACGGGACGAGATGAAGCGGATGGAGCGGGCGGTGCTCCTCCAGATTCTCGACAACGCCTGGAAGGACCACCTCCTGGCGATGGATCATCTCCGCTCGAGTGTCGGCCTTCGCGGCTATGCCCAGGTCGATCCCAAGGTGGAATACAAGCGGGAGGGAATGCGGACCTTCGACCTCATGTGGAAGGGCATCGCCGAGCGGGTGGTGGATGTGGTCTACCGGATCGAGCAGGTCGAGGAGAACGCCCTGCGGAGCACCTGGCACGAGACCGCTGCGGTGCACGCCGAGGCGCCGACCGCCGCGGAGCTCGTTGGCCACGCGGCCTCCCCCGGCGACGACCATCGCTCCGAGCCGGCCCGTGCCGAACCGATCCGCAATCTCAGTCAGAAGGTGGGCCGCAATGATCCCTGCCCTTGCGGCAGCGGCCGGAAGTTCAAGAACTGCTGCGGCAAGTCGAGCGGCGTCGCCGCGGGCTAGCGGCTGAACGAAGAGGTCGATCCGAGATTTCCAGAGGTCGTCTGGGGTGCCGCGAGGTTGCCCGTGCCACGTGCCTTTCGCTGCGTCTCCCGGTTTCCGCTTCGATGCAGCTGAACCTCCTCTATCTGGTCGTCGCACTCCTCGCCCTGCCCTGGGTGGCCTGGCGGAAGTTGTTTGGCGGCCGGCCCGTCGCGGCCCCGTGGACGCGGTGCACGGGGAGCGTGGCCCTGCCGCCGCCCGAGCCGGGCGTGGATCGCGTCTGGCTGCACGGGGTGAGCGTCGGCGAGGTGCAATTGCTCGGCGGGCTGGCGGATGAACTCCGCCGCCAGGCGGAGGCCGAGGGGCGACAGATCGAGTGCCTGATCTCGAGTTCCACGACCACGGGCCTCGAGGTGGCGGCGAGGCGGTTTGGGCCCGAGCGGTCGTTTCCCTGCCCGCTCGACTTCACCTGGGCGGTGGGCCGTGTGTTCGCTCGGGTCAGGCCGGCTGTGCTCGTGCTCGGCGAGCTCGAGTTGTGGCCCAACATGCTGGCGGCGGCCGCACGGCGGGACATCCCCGTTGTGGTGGCCAACGCCCGGATGAGCCCGCGGAGCTTTCGAGGCTACGCCCGGGTTCGTCCGCTCGTCAGCCGGATGCTCGGCCGCCTCGGAATCGTGAGCGCGCGGTCGCAGGAAGACGCCGATCGCTTCCGGTCACTCGGAGCCCGCGACGTTCGCGTGGCCGGCTCGATGAAGTTTGACGGTGTGCGAGGCGATCGCGATGCCCCCGAGGTGCAACGGCTGCGGGGGCTGGCCAGCATCACCCCAGGTGACGTCGTCTTCCTGGCCGGCAGCACGCAGGCACCCGAGGAGCGGCTGGCCGCCGAGGCATATATCTCCCTTCGTGACACCCACCCCGCCCTCCGGCTCGTGATCGTGCCGCGGCACGTCGAGCGAACGGCCGAGGTAGCCGCCATGCTCGACAGGCTCGGTCTTCGGTGGCAGGCCCGCAGCCGGCTCGAGACGGGCGGGGCCGATCGTGCCTCTCGCGTGCTCCTGGTCGACACCACCGGCGAGCTCTCCTCGTGGTGGGGCACGGCGGCGATCGCCTTCGTGGGGGGCAGCCTCGATGGCACCCGCGGCGGCCAGAACATGCTCGAACCGGCAGCCTACGGGGCGACCATTTCCTTCGGTCCCCACACCCGCAACTTCCGCGACGAGGTGGCCCGACTCCTGGCCGCCGACGCCGCGGTGGTGGTCGAGGATGGCACCGCCCTCACCGCCTTCGTGGGCCGCTGCCTGGCCGACCCCGCCTGGGCCGCGGGGCTCGGCGACCGGGCCGCAACCCTCGTCGCTGCCCAGCGGGGTGCCACCGCCGCCACCGCCCGGCTGGTCATCGAGCGGCTTGTGCACACGGCCCGCCCCCCGGCGTCCCGCTCCGGTAGGTTGCCGATCGACGTGTGAATCCCGCATAATCCCAAGATCAGTGGGTCGCAACCCTGCGGCCCATCCACTCACCCCCATCAGCACGAGGCTCCAGTCGTGGCACAAGGCAAGTATCTGTTCACCAGCGAATCTGTCTCCATGGGCCACCCCGATAAGCTGGCCGACCAGATCTCCGACGGCGTGCTCGACGCCTACCTCGCCCAGGATCCCCACAGCCGCGTCGCCTGCGAGACGATGGTCACGACCGGGCTGGCCGTGATCGCAGGCGAGATCACCTCCGGGGGCACGATCGACTACCAGCAGGTGGTTCGTGACGTGATCCGCGAGGCGGGCTACACCGACGACGAGATGGGCATCGCCGCCGATACCTGCTCGGTGCTCGTGGCCGTAGGCAAGCAGAGCGTCGACATCGCCCGCGGCGTCAACGAGGACGCAGCGGCCGGCAAAGATGTGGGGGCGGGCGACCAGGGGCTGATGTTTGGCTACGCCTGCAACGACACCCCCGAGCTCATGCCGCTGCCGATCTCGCTTTCGCACCGGATCATCAACCGGCTCGCCGAGGCCCGCCAGAAGAAGGAAGTGGACTGGCTGCGGCCCGACTCCAAGAGTCAGGTGACGGTCGAGTACGAGGGCAACCGCCCGGTGCGGATCGACACGGTCGTCGTTTCGACGCAGCACTCGCCCCATGTCGAAAACGACACGATCAGGGCCTTCATCATCGAGAAGATCGTCAAGCCGCTGCTGCCCGAGCATCTCGACACCAGCGACGTCACCTACCACATCAACCCCACCGGGCGGTTCGTGGTTGGGGGCCCTCACGGCGACTGCGGCCTCACCGGCCGGAAGATCATCGTGGACACCTACGGCGGCTGGGGCCGCCACGGCGGCGGCGCCTTCTCCGGCAAGGATCCCACCAAGGTCGACCGCTCCGCCGCCTACATGGCCCGGCACGTCGCCAAGAACATCGTGGCCGCCGGGCTGGCCGACCGCTGCGAGGTGCAGCTCGCCTACGCGATCGGTGTCAGTGAGCCGGTCAGCATCCACGTCGACACCGAGGGGACCGGCACAATAGACGACGAGCGGCTCTGCGAGCTCGTCCGCGACACCTTCCCGCTCACGCCCCGGGGCATCATCGAATACCTCGACCTGCGGCGGCCGATCTTCCGCCGCACGGCGGCCGGCGGCCACTTCGGCCGTGAGGAATTCAGCTGGGAAAAGACCGACAAGGCAGCGGCCCTGGCTGAGGCAGCCGGCGCCGGTGCGGTGGCCTGAGGCCTGGCATGACGGCATTCCCCCGGCGGCCGGGCGGCGGCGTGGCGGCCTGGCCGCGGCTGCAACCCGCCGGCGACCCGCTGATCGCGATCGCCTCGGCGGCTCTCGCCACGGCGGTGATCGCGGCGGCCGCGGTCGCGGCCGTGCTCCTTGTCCGCAGGCTCGTCGGTGGCTTCGCAGTGTCGCCTCCTGCGGGCATCGCCTGGCTCGTCGCCGCCGCGGGCATCGCCTTTGTCGCGGCGGCGGACACGGCGGTTCGCTCCGGCCTGGTTCGCCGCTGGGTCGCGTTTCTGGGACGCTCCGGGCTCGTGCTGGCGGCGGTGGCCGTGTTCCCGGGCGTTGGCACCGGCCCCGAAGGCCTGGCCGGATTGGCTGCGATCTGCGTGGCGGCCGGCACCGCCTTCCTGCCTCCTCCCGAAGCGGCCGGCCGGCGGCGGCACCGGCGGGCGGCGCGGGGCCGGGGCATGCCCGCGGTTCCCGTGATCGATCGACCGCCGGCACCGCCCGGAGATCGCCCACCGCCGCACCATGGCGGACTGCCTGCCGCTCTTCTGCCACCCAGCAATCCCCTGGCTGCCGACTGTCGGCAACGGTTCGAGCGATTCACCACCGAGGCCGGGCATGATCGGGTGGTCGGGCAGGTGATGGTCGAACTGGCCGTTGGGAGCCGAACCGGTCATGCCCATGTCGGCTTCTGCCCGCCGTTCCTCTCGACCCCCGCGGTCGAGGTGACCACCGACTATGACGGGGTCGAGGCGGTGGTGTCGGCCGCCGAAGTGCTCCCCTGGGGCGTGCGGGTGGAGTGCCGGCTCTCGGAGCCGGCTGAGGAAGCAGTGACGATCCCCGTGACCATCCACGCCCACCTTCTCACCTGAGGCAGACCCCAATCTCATGGCCCGCTGGCCCCGCCATCTGTGGACGACGCTGTTCACCTACGGGGTGATCTTCGGCGGGTTTCCACTCCTGTGCCTACTCTTTTGGAGATGGGTCCGAGGCTGATCCCGACGGGCCAACGGCGAAGCCAAGGAGCATTCCGGTTCGAATCACAAAAGGGGCACGTGAAAAGATGCTGCATGCGATCGTGATGGCGGGAGGATCGGGAACGCGGTTTTGGCCTGCCAGTCGGGCCGCCTTGCCGAAACAGCTCCTGCCACTGGCCGGCGAACGGACGCTTCTTGAGGACACCGTGGCCCGGCTTGACGGCCTCGTGCCGCCGGAGCGCACCATGGTAGTCACCGCCGCGCGGCTGCTCGACGTGGTCCGGCGGCAAGCCCCGGCGCTCCCTGAAGCGGGCCTCGTGGGAGAACCCTGCAAGCGGGACACGGCCCCCTGCATCGGCCTGGCAGCCCTGCTCGTTTCCCGCGGCGATCCCGATGCCACGATGGCGGTGATGCCCTCCGATCATGTGATCAACCCGGCGGCGACGTTTCGCACCGCGATCCGGCAGGCCGAGGCCCTTGTGGCCTCCGCCCCCGACCGGCTCGTCACGTTCGGCGTCCGTCCGACCTACCCCGCGGAAAGCTTCGGCTACATCCAGGCGGGTCCGCGGCTCGCCGTCGGCCCAGGCGACGCTCCCGTCCACGCCGTCGCCAGCTTCAAGGAGAAGCCACCGGCCGCCGTGGCGGCCGAATACCTTGCCGCCGGCACGTATCTCTGGAACGCCGGGATCTTTGTCTGGAAGGCGGCCACGATCCTGGCGGCCCTCGCCGAGCGGCAGCCTGAGTGCCTGGCCCACCTCGGGCGGATCGCCGCCGCCTGGGACACGCCCGAACGGGAGGCTGTGTTCGCCCGCGAATTCGCCGCCATCAAGGGGATCTCGATCGACTACGCGGTGCTCGAGCATGCCCGCGACGTGGCCGTGATCGAGGCGCCCTTCGGCTGGGACGACCTCGGGGGCTGGTCGGCCGTGGCCCGCCAGCGGGGTGCCGACGACCAGGGCAACACGTTCGTGGGCCGCCAGCTCGACATCGGCTCGCGGGGCACGATCGTTCACGCGGCCGACGGTCACCTCGTCGTCACGCTCGGCCTCGAGGATATGCTGGTAGTGCACACTCCCGACGCGACGCTCGTGGCGGACCGGGCCCGCGAGGAGGAGGTGCGGAAGGTGGTCACCGAGTTGGAGCTGCGCGGATGGAAGGAGTTTCTCTGATCCGGACGCTCGCGCTCGCCGTGCTGATCACGCTTGGGTCGGTCGCCAGAGCCGAAGAGGCCGCCGTTGTGACCGCCCGTGATGCCCGTTGGCTGGCGGCCTTCCGCCGCTCGCGGGAGGCGCTCGAATGGACGGACCTCGCCGTGCGTCACGACTGGCGGCTCCAGCGGCGGGCCGGCGACAACGGCTGCCGGATCCTCGACCCTGCCGACCACACCGTCCGCTCCGGCAGCGAGCCGGAGTGCCGACGGGCCTTCGCCGCCCTCGAGGCCGACGGCACGATCCCGCCCCACGACGGGCCGACCGTGATCCTGCTGCACGGCCTGGGCGAGGGCCGCGACTCGATGCGGCCGCTCGCCGAACACCTCCGGGCCTCCAGCGACGCCGCCGTGATCTCGTTCGGCTACGCGAGTGTGAAGGCCGACCTCGACGCCCACGGTCTGGCCCTGGCCCAGGTCGTGAAGGGACTTCCCCCCGCCGCGACCGTGAGCTTCGTCGGGCATAGCCTCGGCAATCTCGTGGTCCGCCGCTGGATGGCGCTCGCCGCCGAGCAGGAGCTCGTGCGGGTGCACCGCGTGGTGATGCTCGGCCCCCCAAACCAGGGCTCCCGCCTTGCCCGAATGGCCTCCGGTATCTGGGGCGTGGCCGATCACGTCGAGGGGGCCACCCGTGACCTCGTTCTCGACTGGAAGAGAGTGTCGCCAGGGCTGGCCGTGCCCCCCTGCGACTTCGGCATCGTCGCCGGCGGCCGGGGTGACGAAATCGGCTACAGCCGGCTGCTTGCCGGCGACGACGATGCGGTCGTGTGCGTGGAAGAGACCAGGCTCGAGGGCGCCCGCGACTTCCTGCTCGTGCCGGTGCACCATGCCGCCATGATGAAGCACCCCGCCGTGCAGCGGGCCACGGTGTCGTTCCTCGAGACGGGCCGGTTCGACGCCGAGCTGCCGAGCGGCGGCGAGGATGCCCCCCGATGAAGCCGCCGACCACTGGCCACGTGCCCGGTGCGATGCCCCGCGGCCGAGTCGCCGGCGTCGATTATGGCCGGCGGCGGATCGGCGTGGCCATCTGCGACGCGGAGCGAATCATCGCCAGCCCCCTGTGCGTCCGGGAGACGACGGGCAACCACGCCGCCGACGCCGCCTTCTTCCAGACGCTCGTCCACGCCGAAGACCTCGTCGGCTTCGTGGTCGGCCTACCCTTGCATACCGACGGGATGCCGAGCGGCATGTCGCGGGAGGCTGAGCGGTTCGGCGGCTGGCTCGCCCGCGCGACGGGCCTGCCGGTCACCTACCAGGACGAGCGGTACACCTCGCACGAGGCGGCCGGCCTACTCGCCGGAGTGGGGCTCTCCCGCGGCCAGAAAAAGGATCGCAGCGATGCGGTTGCCGCCCAGCTCGTGCTGCGGGCCTGGATGGAGGGAGCAACTGGGGGGCCTGACCCACGTCCCCTCCCCGAGAAAGAGGGAGCAGGCAACGCCCCGCAGCTCCGCGTGGTCGTGGGCTGCGGCTACCTGGGCGAGCGGGTGGCTCGCCGCTGGGTCGACCGCGGTGAACGTGTCATCGGGATCACGCGATCCGCCACGCGGGCGAAGGCCCTCGCGGCGGTCGGCATCGAGCCGGTCAGCCTCGACGTCGCGGCTGCCGAGCCGGGCTGGCAGGCGGTCGTCGCGGAGGCCGGCACCCCGGCGACCGTGTTCTGGAGCGTGGGCTTCGACCGGGCCGGTGGGGCGAGCTACCACGACGTCCACGTCGGCGGCCTGCGGAAACTCCTCGACACGCTCGCCTCCCCTGGCGTTGATTCGCCCCCGCGAGTCATCTTCTCCAGTTCGACCGGCGTGTGGGGAGACGAGCGGGGCGGCACCGTGATGGAGGCCACGCCCGTCGCACCCGCCCGCGAAGCGGGCCGCACGCTCGTTGCGGCCGAGGCGGTGCTGGCCGCTCACCCGATCGGCCCGGGAACGGCCCTGCGGTTTGCGGGGCTCTACGGCCCCGGCCGGCTGCCACGGCTGGCCGACCTCCGGGCCGGCCTGCCTGTTGCCGCCGATCCCGACAGCTGGCTCAACCTCGTGCATGTGGACGACGCGGCGGCGATCGTCGTGGCCGTTGCCGACGCGGCCGCTCCCCGGTCGCTGTACGTGGTTTCCGACGGCCGGCCGGTGCAACGGCGAGACTGGTACACCCTGCTCGCGAAACTCTGCGGCGGCCCGCCCGCCCGGTGGGATACCTCGGTGCCGCGGGGCCGCGGCGGTGACAAGCAGGTCGATCCGACGCTCCTGTTCACCGACCTGGGGATCACGCTGGCCCATCCCGACGCCCTGGCCGCCCTGCCGGGGCTCGTCGCATCTGAGCCGCTCACGGAGTGACCTGACTCCGCAGGCCAGTCTGTCACATGTGGATGACAGCCCCGCAGCTACTGGAAACCCCGCAGCTACTGGAGGACCGGTACCGGTTCTTTCTTCGACGGCGTGGTCTGGGCCGCCTCGGCGAGGTCACCGGCACCGGAGAGGGCTCGGAGGTAGTCGGTCGTGACCTCCATCGCCTCGTCAAAGTAGTAGTCACGCTTCACGACCGGACGCTTGGACAATTCCGACTCTTCGAGCAGCTTGTCCTCTTCCTGCTCGGCCGCCTTGCCCTCATTCCACTGCCGGGCGAACTCCTCCTCCGAAAGTGAGATCGTCTTCTCGTCTTTGCGGCGGTTGTAGCGGGCAATCTGCTCGGCGAGTTCGCCAAACTTCTCGCTCGCCGCCACCCGTTCGGCCGACCGTCGCCGGAGCTGCTCCACGACGGCGTCGGTGACCCGTCCCTCCGGCTTGTAGCGGGCAGCGGGCACGCGATCGAACGCGATCGCATGATCGAGATCCCCTTCGCCGACCGGCAGATGGGTGGTGATGCTCGGCAGCACCACATCGCTCTTGACCCCCTCGAGCTGCGTGCTTGCACCGCTGGGGCGGTAGAACTGCTGCATCGTGATCTTGATCGCCCCCAGCGACGGGGCGTTGTCGAACCGCTGAAACAGCTGGCGGCCGAGGTCGAGGAGGCTCTGGACCGTGCCCTTGCCGTGAGTGGCGTCGTCCCCGACGATCAACCCGCGGCGATAGTCCTGGATCGCGCCGGCGAGAATCTCGCTCGCGCTGGCACTGAACTTATTGGTCAGCACGACGAGCGGGCCGTCCCAGGAGACTCCTGCATCGACGTCGTCGTACGACCGCACCTGCTGGTCGGCGTCCTTGATCTGCACCACCGCACCGCGGTCGATGAACAGCCCCGTGAGTTTGATCGACTCCGGCAGCGAACCCCCGCCGTTGGTCCGCAGGTCGAGCACGACGCAATCGACCTCCTTGGCCCGGAAGTCGTCGAGGAGCCGCTTCGTGTCCCGGGTGCTGCTCTTGAAGTCGGCCTGCCCCTGCTGGGCTCCGGCCATATCCATGTAGAAGCTCGGCAGGTTGATCACGCCGATGCGGTAGGGTGAGCCGTCCGGTTTCTTTCCCTGCTCGATGATCTCGCCGCGGGCCTCCGCGTCCTTGAGTTCGATCTTGTCGCGGGTGATGTCATAGACCTTGGGGGCCGTGTCGCCGACCGGGATCACCTTGAGGCGGACAACCGTCCCCCGCTTGCCGCGGATGAGCTTGACCACCTCGTTGAGGTTCATGTCGACGGTGTCCACCATCTCCCCTTCGGCCCCCTGCCCCACCCCGATCACCCGGTCTTTGCTCTTGAGCCGGCCGTCCCGATCGGCGGCTCCACCGGGCGTGAGCTCGACGATCGTCGTGTAGCCATCCTCGCCCTTGAGTTGGGCGCCGATCCCGTCGAGCTGGAGCCGCATCCCGATCTCGAAGTTTTCGAGCGTTCCGGGCGACATGAAGGTCGTGTGCGGGTCGAAGCTGGACGTGAGAGACGAGAGATAGATTTCCAGTAGCTCGTCGGCGGTCATCTGGTGCATCCGCTTGGCATAACTTTTGTAGCGGCGGTGGAGTTTCTCCTTCGCCTCCGCGACGGGCGTCTCCTCCATTTTCTGCACGAGCAGGTCATACTTGATCCGCTTCCGCCAGGTGTCCTCAATCTCGGCATCGGTCGTCGCCCAGGCCACCGCCTTGCGGTCGGTCACGAGCGACTCGTCTTTCGTGAATTCGTGGGGCATGTCGATGAGCCGGTCGATGACGGGCAGCCGTTCATCCACCCGCTGGAGAAATCGCTCCATGACCTCGTAGGCGAAGCTCACGTCGCCCCGCTTGACGAGGTCGTCGAGCTGCTCCCGCTTCGGGGCGAAGCGATCGATATCGGCCTGCGTAAAATAGAGCTTCATCGGGTCGAGCGACTCGAGGAATGCATCGAACCAGCGGCGGCTCATCGCGTCGTCGATCGGCTGCTTGAGGAAGTGCTCCCGCTCGAGATGCCGACGCACCGCCACGGCGATATGACGGTCGTTGGGCCCGGGCTGAGGCACCGCGGCCCGGGCAATGGCCGCGGTCGCCGACAGCGGCGGTTCCTCGGCAGGGCACGCGGCGGCCCCGATAACCGACGCCAGCAAGGCGACCGCCAGCAGCCGGAGCCTCGGGCCGATCGACCTCGAAAAGCCATCCCGCAGACCTGCCAGGTCCGCTCCCGTCATGGTTGCTGTCGTGCCAGTCACGCGTGGGCTCCTCGGTCTCTCGGGGATGTCGGACTCGCCTGAGTCGCTCGATTCCAAAGCGGCTGTCGGCCCGAAGAACTCATTGTGACGGGTTGGGGACGGTTTGGCGAGGCGATTTTGCCGCCGCATTCTCCGCGGCCGACGCAGCGGCAGCACGCTCGATCAAGGCCCGGGCCACGAGCGGGTCCGGGCCGAGCCTGCCCACCTGCACCCAGTCCAAGTCGGGTCGCTTTCCGCATGCCGTCTCCATGGCCGCCGCCACCTGCTCCTCAACATGACCGCGAAACAGGAGATGCGGCTGTACGAGGATTCTACGCACGCCGGCGTCGGATGGATCGGCCGCCATGGCAAGTGCCTCCGCGAGCTGGGGGCGGGCGGCGGCGACAAAACCCGCCACGACCCGCCGCGGCGGCGGATCCGCAGCGAGTGTGGCGGTGGTGAACACCTCCAACTGGGCTGCAGCGGTTGGATCGCTCGACCCGCGACCTACCATCACAAGGGTGGTGGCCTCCGCCGGCACCGTCCCGGCGGCCGCGACCGCCTCGAGCCGACGGCGGCGGGACAGGGCCACGATGTCGGGATGACAGCCCAATGGCTCGGCCAGCCGGACGACAAGTCCGCATGCCTGGGCAGCGGCGAGGATCGCCTCGGGCACGTCCCGCTTTGCGTGCCCCGCCGTGAACAGGAGGAGCGGCGCTGCCACCACCTCCCGACAGCCCGCCGCAGCGAGCACCGCCATCGCCTCCCCGATGCTCGGCCCGATGACCTCGAGAAAGCCGAGTGCCACCGGGACGCCGGGTAGCAACTCGCTCACGGCATCCGCCACGCCACGGGTCTCGGCAGCCCCGACGGGGTCGGCCGTGCCGTGGCCCACGACGAGGATGCCACGACCCGGCGGAAACGCCGACGAGCAGATGGAATCGCGGCCGGAACGAAGCAGAATCGTGTCAGACACGGGGCACCGGGGGAGAGGGGGCAGGTTCGCGCTGGCTGGAAAGGTCGCCTCCCGGGGGCCGAGGCTGGGGGTAGTGGCGGCAGAAAAGTCCCGGTCCTTTATAAAGGATGATCCTCCCGCCCGCATCCGTCCCCGGCCCTGCCGTGACCGACACACCTCACACCCCGCCTGCCACAGCGATTGTCGTCCTGCGAATTGCGGGCCGGCCCGGACCCGCCTTTCCGCTCGCTGCCACCGCAAACAACGTCCTGGGCCGCGGGGCAGGTGCGCTTGTGATCCTGGCCGATCGGCTCGCCAGTCGCAGCCACGCGGCGATCACCTTCGAGCCCGCAACTGCGACGTGGATCCTGCGGGATCTCGGCAGCCGCAACGGCACCTGGGTCGACGGCGTGCGGGTGAGCGAGGCCACGCTCATCCCCGAAAGCACGATCCGCGTGGGCACGACCGAACTCGTGTTTCGAACGACGAGTTCCGCCGGAACCCCAACCACCGCGGCGAACGAGGGGAAAGTCGTGCGGTTCGGCCCGCCAGCCGAACTCGAAGGGGGCGTGCTCAGGCGGATGGCGTCCTCGGGTGAGGACGCCCGTTGGCCGATGCTCCTCTACCAGTCGGGCATCCGGCTCCTCGCAGCCGAATCTCCCTGGCAGGTCGTCTGCACAACGCTCGAACTGGCCACCGAATTCACCGCCGCCACCAGCTTTGGCTGGTTCGAGACCTCGCCCCACAACGAGCTTGTGCCCGTGTGCGTCATTCCTCCCGGCACCACGCTTGAAAGCCTGCTCGCCGGCACCGCCACCCGAGAAGCGACCTCAGGCCGGGCGTGCTGGATTTCCTCGGCCACCGCCGACGTCGCGTGCGTGCCTCTGGTCGACGGTCAGCGGGTGCGGGCCGTGCTCGCCGCAGCGGCCCCGTCTGGCGGCCTGCGGGAGTCCGACTTCGATCTGCTCGTGACGCTCGCGAGCCTGGCCGCCGGCTCGGCCGCAGGTCGCGACCGCCGCGACGCCGCCGCAACCGACGACCTCGACGACGTCGTTGGGCCCACCGACGAGCCCGCGCGTGATTTCCCGGAAGGCACGATCGCCCTCACGAGCGCTGATTTCGAGGCGCTGGGCATCGGTTCGGCCGCGGCGACGCCGTTGGTGCCCGCCGGCGCTGGCTCACTACGGCTCCAGGACTGGCAGCGGGCGCTGGTGGTCGAGGCCCTCCGCCGCTCCGGTGGCAGCGTGCCGGAAGCAGCCGCCCTGCTCGGCACAAGCCGGGCCACGCTCTACCGCAAGCTCGACGCCTGGGGGCTCACGCGGGATGGCTCGCCGCCTGGCGGGTGAGCCGCGGCTGAATCGCAGCGACCGCCAGGAGCACGAGCACCGCGGCCGCGTAGGGCAGCACGTGCGACGGGTGGAGTGAGAACAGGCTCAGACCGGCCAGGGGGCCGAGGATCCGGGCGAGCGACGCAAACGACTGGTTGACGCCGAGCACCTCCCCCTGCCGGTCGGCGTCGGCCCGCCGCGAGATGAGGGCCGAGACCGACGGATTCACAAAGGCGAACCCGGCGACCGCCAGCGATGCCGCGACGTAGAACGCCCCCCGCCACGGACTGCCCGGGTCGGCCACAACACCCCGGCCCATCACGGCCCAGGCCACGACGCCGACGGCCGCGAGCCCTACGAGCATGAGCGTGGTGCCGGTCGCCAGCAGCTGCCGCTCGGGCAGCTTCTTCGCCAACGGACGGTACAGACCGCCGGTGAGCATGAGCACAAACCCGATCGCAGCAAACACCAGGAAGTTGGCGTCATCCCCCATCGCGAAGGCCGCCTTCGTGAACAGCGCGAGCGTCGACTCGAAGCTCGCCATCGCGAAGATCGTCAGGAAGTAGACGAGCACGAGGCCGCCCACGGCGGGCGTCTGGAGAACTGCCAGGCTGCGAGACACGCTGGGAAACTCCTTCGCTGCCCCCGCGCCGGGCCGGCGGGTCTCGCGGAACACAAAAATCGCGATCAGGAGGGCCACCCCCGAGAGCAGCGAGGCGATGGCTCCCACGCCCCAGCGGGCCTGGTCAAACACGGCCAGGCCGAAGTAGGCGATCAGGGGCCCGAGCGTGAAGCCGCCGCCGAAGGCGATTCCAATGAGCGCCATGCCGCGGGCCCGGTTCTCGGGCGTCGTGCAGTCGGCGATCACCGCCGCCGCGGTTCCCACGCTCGCCCCGGCGATGCCGGCTCCCACCCGGGCAAGGAGAATGAGCCCCAGCGCCGTCAGGGCCGCCGTCCGCGTCGGAGCCGGCTCCACGGGCAGGCTCACGGCGTAGCCGTAGAGGGCATAGAAAACGACCGACCCCGACAGGCTCAAGAGCAGGATCGGCCGGCGGCCAATCCGGTCGGAGAGCCGGCCCCAGATCGGGCTGAAGATGAACTGCATGAGCGAGAAGACGGCGAACAAAACGCCGATCACGGCGCCGCCGGCGCCCCCTTCAAGCGGCGGCATGCCGATCGCGTCGAGATAGGGCGTCGCCTGCCGCGGCAGAACAGGCAGCACGATGCCAAAGCCCAACAGGTCGATGAACACCGTGAGGAATACCACGAGGAGGGCCCCGCGGGGCGGCGGTGGCGTGGTCTGGGTCTGGCTCGGGGTCGGGGTCGCAGTCATCGGTAGCTCGGTGGCTCGGGTGGATTGAGGCTGCCGCGAAACGCCGCCCCGAGGGGGGCGAATAGAGCCGGCAGACCCAAATGCTACACTCCCGGGCCATGACTGCCCGCCGATCGTCTCAACCCGCGACTCCCCCCGCGTCTCAACGCGGATCGGCCGCCGCTGCGGCGACTGACCGTTCAACTCCGCCCGATGCCCCGCCGACGGTCTCCGAAGTCACCGCCCGCGTCAAGGAGACGATCGAGGGCAGGTTTGCCGACATCTGGGTGACCGGCGAGGTGAGCAATCTCGTGCGGGCCACAAGCGGCCATATCTATCTATCGCTCAAGGACGAGGGAGCCCTGCTGCGAGGCGTGATCTGGAGGACTGCCGCGGCGAGTCTCGCGATCGAGCCGGCCGACGGCATGGCCGTGGTCTGCCACGGCCGGATCGAGGTCTACCCGCCCCGCGGCACCTACCAGCTCACCATCGACCGGTTGCACGCGCTGGGCACCGGCACGCTCGAGGCCCAACTCCGCCGGCTCCACGCCCGGCTCGATGCCGAGGGGCTCTTCTCAGCCGAACGGAAGCGGCCCATTCCTCCCTTCCCGCGGCGGATCGCCCTTGTCACAAGCCCCACCGGGGCGGCGATCGCCGACTTCTTGCAGACGCTCCGCGGCCGCTGGCAGGCCAGCGAGGTGATCGTTGTTCCAGCTCGCGTGCAGGGGGCTGGAGCCGCCGAAGAACTGGCCGCGGCACTTGCCATGGCCGAGCGACTCGTGCCCCGGCCCGACGTGATCGCGCTGGTTCGAGGCGGCGGCAGCCTCGAGGATCTCTGGAGCTTCAACGAGGAGGTGCTCGTGCGGGCGGTCGCGGCCGCACGCATCCCGGTGGTGGCCGGTGTGGGCCACGAGATCGACGTCACGCTCACCGACCTCGCGGCCGACCTGCGGGCGCTCACGCCGACCGACGCAGCTGTGAAGGTCTCCCCGGATGGCGAGCAGGTCGCCGCCGCCATGGCGAGCCTCGGAGTGCGGCTCGAGGCCGGGCTCTCGCGGCGGGTGGTGGGAGCCCGCGAGCGGCTTGGGCAACTGGCCCGCTCTCGCATCTTCGCCGATCCGTCCCGGCTCGTGCGGGATCGCCGTGACCGGTTGGTTGCCGACACGCTGCGGCTCAAACGACTCGCCGGCGCCGCGGCGGCCCGCGGGGGAGAGCGGCTCGCCGCCGCCGCCGGCCGGCTGGAGGCCGGCAGCCCGTTGCATCTCCTGGCCCGTGGCTGGTCGGTGACCAGCCTGGCCGATGGCCCGCGGGAGGCGGTGCGGAGCGTGGCCGGTCTTGCACCGGGCACACTGCTCATCACCCAACTCGCGGACGGCCGGGTCCGCAGCACTGTTCTAGACACCGATCGGACGGCCGCCGCTCCCGGCACCGTCGACTCGTCACGATCCGGAAAGGACGGCCCGGGATGAAGGATGAGCAGGAAAACGACCACGACGGCCCGCGTTTTGCCGCCGAGACCGCCCAGCCGGCAGGCTCGCCCCAAATCGCCTCGTTCGAGCAGGGCCTCGCGTCGCTTGGTGACCTCGTGGCCCGCCTCGAGTCGGGGAGTCTCGGGCTCTCGGAGTCGATCGACGCCTACGAGCGGGGCGTGGCGATCCTCCGGCAGCTCCACGACCAGCTTGCCCGAGCCGAGGAGCGAGTGAGCGTGCTCGTGCGGATCGACGAGGACGGCCGGCCGGTCCTCGCCCCGCACGATGCCGATGCGGCGGTAACCACGGCGACCGAGCAGAGTGTGGGCCGCAGGCCGGGTCGAACCAAGACCACCCGCACCCGCTCCCTGCCCGGGATGGACGAAGAATCGGCCGACGCCTAGAATAAAGGTTGGTTTCGCGGTGTCAGGGAGGCAGGCGTCGGCTTCCCGACCGTTCCTTTATTCCCGCAAGGTCCCCGCATGGCACGCTGCCCGGAGCCCGGCGGACCAGCGACCTCGGTCGCCGAGATCCCGGATGGTGTGGCCGAAGGCCTGCGACGGGTGACGCAGTTCATCGATCCGCTCCTGGCCGAGTCGCTCGCGCTCTCCGACGATGCCCCGCCGCGACTCATCGCCGCCTTGCGTCATGCCCTTCTGGCCCCGGGCAAGCGGCTCAGGCCGGCGCTTGTGCTCTGGGCGGCGCGGGCCTGTGCTGCCGAGATGACCGAAGCCGAGGCCTGGCTCGCCGCGGCCCCGGCCGCCGTGGCAGTTGAGATGATCCATGCCTATTCGCTCGTCCATGACGACCTGCCAGCTATGGATGACGACGATCTGCGACGGGGACGGCCCACCTGCCACCGCGCTTTTGACGAGGCGACAGCGATTCTCTGCGGCGACGCCCTGCAGCCGCTGGCCTTTGAGGTGCTCGCCCGGGGCCTCGCTCCCTCAGCGGCTGGCAGAGCCTGCCTCGTTTTGGCCAGGGCCGCTGGGGCTGAATCGCTCGTGGGTGGCCAGGTAGACGACCTCGCCCTGGAACGCGGCTGGATCGCCGACGTGTCGCGGGAATCGGCTGCCGAGCAGGTGGCCTGGATGGAGCGGGTGCATCGGCGGAAGACCGGCGCCCTGTTCCGGGCCGCGCTCGAACTCGGTGGGATCGCGGTCGACGCGAGCCCAGCGCACCTGGCGGTGCTCGAACGCTTCGGGCGAGCCTTTGGGATGGCCTTCCAGATCGCCGACGACCTGCTCGACGCCGAAGGAGATGAGGCCGCCGTCGGCAAGCGGGTGGGCAAGGATGCCGACCGCGGGAAAATCACGTTCCCGACCGTGCTCGGCCTCGAAGGAGCCCGTGAGCGGGCCACCGAACTGGCCACCGACGCCGCGGCCGCAGCCCGCGAACTCGGCGGGCGGGCCGGGGAACTGGCCGCCCTGGCACACTGGATCGTCACCCGCGACCATTAACCTGTTCGCCGTCCTCCCGGATTCGCCCGACCATGCCGCAGATCCTCCCCTCGATCACGTCGCCGCTCGACCTCCGCGGCCTTTCGGTCGAGCAACTCGAGCAACTTGCCGGCGAGATGCGGCAGGCGCTCTGCGAGGTGGCGACCACTCGCACGGCCCACTTTGCCTCAAACCTCGGAGTGGTCGAGCTCTGCCTGGCCCTCCACCGGGTCTTTGACTTCCGCCGCGATCGCCTCATCTGGGATACCGGCCACCAGATCTATCCCCACAAGCTCATCACCGGACGGTTCGCCCAGTTCGGCTCGATCCGCACCCGGGGCGGCCTCATGGGCTACCCCAACCCGGAGGAGAGCCCCTACGACCTGTTCATGACCGGGCACGCTGGCTGCAGCGTGTCGACGGCCCTGGGCCTGGCCAGCGGCGACGGCCTCCGGGGGGAGAACGACCGGCGGAGCGTGGCGGTGATCGGCGACGGTGCTCTCCCCTCCGGCATCGTCTTTGAGGCGCTCAACAACGCGGGCTTTCTCAAGAAGCGGCTGCTTGTGATCCTCAACGACAACAAGATGTCGATCTGCCCGCGGGTCGGCGGCCTCGCTGAGTATCTCGACATCATCCGCACGAATCCCTGGTACCGCGGCATCAAGCAGCAGGCCGGCGAGATCATCAAGGGCGTGCCGGTGGTGGGCGAGCAGATGGAGAAGATGCTCACCGGCGTCAAGGACTCGATCAAAACATCGCTCCACGGCGGGGCCCTGTTTGAGGCGATGGGAGTCCGGTACTTCGGCCCCGTCGAGGGACACTCCCTGCCCAACCTCATCCGCTACCTCGAGCTCGTCAAAGACGAAGAGGGGCCGATCGTCCTGCATGTGCTCACCGAGAAGGGACACGGCTTCAAGCCGGCCGAGGACGATCCCGTCCTGTTCCACACCCCCGCGCCCTTCGAGTGCGACGACGAGGAGGGGATCGTCACGATCAAGAAGTCGAGCACGCGGGCCTACACCGATGCCGCCTCCGCGGCGATCGCCGCGACGATGCGGCGGGACGAGCGGGTGACGGTGCTCACCGCGGCGATGTGCCAGGGCAACAAGCTCGAGAAGGTGCGCACGGAGTTTCCCGACCGATTCTTCGACGTCGGGATCTGCGAATCACACGCGGTCGCATTCGCCGCCGGTCAGGCCAAGGCCGGCTGTCGGCCCATCGTCGATATTTACAGCACGTTCCTCCAGCGGTCCTACGACCAGATCTTCCAGGAGGTCTGCCTTCAGAACCTGCCGGTCACGTTCATGCTCGACCGGGCCGGGCTGACCGGTCCCGACGGACCGACCCATCACGGCGCATTCGACCTCGGCTACCTGCGGCTGTTCCCCAACATGACCGTCCTGGCCCCGGGCGACGAGCACGACATAGCCTCGATGCTCGACTGGGCTCTCGGGCACGACGGCCCGGTCGCGATTCGCTACCCCAAGGCGGCCGTGGAGACCCACGCCGGCCCCAGAGCTCCGCTGGCCCTCGGCCGATGCGAGGTGCTCGCGGACGGCGCCGACGGGCTCGTCATCGCCTGCGGCACGCTCCTCGGCGAGGCCCTCCGGGCGGCGGCGGCCCTGCGAAGCGAAGGACTCGACGTCACGGTCGTCAACGCCCGATTCGTCAAGCCGCTCGACAGCAGCCTGCTCGAGCGGATCGAGGCCGCCCCGTGGACCATCACCATCGAGGAGAACTCGCTGCCCACCGGATTCGGCAGCGGCGTGCTCGAGATGATCGCCGACGCGGGCTTGGCGGCAGGACCTATCCGGCGGCTCGGCCTGCCCGACCGGTTTGTCGAGCATGGCGAGCGGGGGGAGTTGCTCGCCGAACTCGGCCTCGACGCAGCCGGCATCGCCCGGGCCTGCCGACAGCTGGCCGGCCGGGCACCGCATCCCCGAGCGGCCACCGCGGCCGCCGACGCCTGACCCCGGGGCGGTCCATCCATGCCGCCTACCTCCCGCCTGCGATCCGGGCAGCCGCCCGGCGAGCCGCTCGACGTGGTGATCGTTGGCTCGGCGGCCGGTGCCGATGAGGCGGGCCGGATCGCCGCGATTCTCGCAGCGCACGGGCATCGGGCGACACGGGTCGTCGAGACCGGCCGGGGCAGTGCCCCCCCACCGTCACCGGGCGTTGATCTCGTCGTGGTCCTCGGCGGGGACGGCTCGATCCTCCGGGCGGCCCGCTGGCTCGGCTCGACGCAGGTGCCGGCCCTGGGCATCAATCTCGGCCGGCTTGGCTTCCTGGCCGACACCCCCCGCCAGGATGTGACCGCGGCGCTCGCTGAACTGGCGGCCGGACGGTTCCGTCTGGTCGACCACATGATGTTCGAGTTTGAGCTCGTTCGTGGCGGCGTGGTCGTTCGCCGGGAGCTCGGCCTCAACGAAACGACGGTGCTCGCCGGCCCGCCGTTCACGATGATCGAAATCGACCTTGTGGTCGACGGCGAGCCGGCCACGACCTACCGGGCCGACGGCCTGATCATCTCCACGCCGGTCGGCTCGACCGCCTACAACCTCTCCGCGGGCGGCCCGATCGTTCGTAAGGACATGGACGCCTTCGTGTTCACGCCGCTCAATCCCCACACGCTCACCAACCGCACCGTGATCGACTCGGCCGCCCGGGGCTACGAGGTTCGGGTGCCCTTGCCGAACGCCGGCTCGGCCTGCCTCGTCGACGGCCGGGTGATCGCCCCGTTGATCCCGGGTGACGCGATCCGCATCCGCCGGGCTGAGCCGCGATTCACGCTCGTCGAGATTGGCGGCCACGGTTACTACGACACGCTGCGGGACAAGCTCGCCTGGGGTGGCGGGCTGCGAGCCGCCGAGCGAGCGGCCCGGGGAGGCGAGGTATGATCCCCGGCGGCACCTTGAGCCAACTGGCCTCTGTCCTCGCAACCGTGCTCACCGTGGTGATGACTGGGGAGGTCACTGTTCCTGAGACCGTGCACCTGCGTTACGTGTTTCGCCGAGGTGACACGGTTGCCTCGCGGGTCGAGCATCGGGCCCTCACCGAGACCACGATGAACGGGGTCACCGAGTCGGTCGAGACGATGACCGACTCGACCCGCACCTGGCGGGTCGTGCACGTGGACGCCGCCGGCGCCGCCACGCTCGAGCAGTCGGTAAACGACGTGACGATGACGTCACGGTCGAGCGACCGTGGCGAGATCCGCTGGGCGAGCAGCGGCGACGCCGAGCCGCCTCCCGGTTACGAGGCGGTGCCGGCGAGCCTGGGCGTGCCGCTGGTGCGTCTGACGGTCTCGCCCGCGGGGCTCGTCCTCGAGCGACGGGAACTGCGACCCTGCCCCGCCGCGGCATCCGGCGACCTCGTGATCGTGCCCCTGCCTGAGGAACCGGTACCGGTCGGCCACATCTGGACTGTTCCCGACGAGGTTATCGTGGAGGTGCCCAACGGTCCGCGGAAGGCGGTCCGCACCCGGCTGCGGTATCGGCTCGAGGCGGTCCACGACGGGCTGGCGACGATCGCGGTCGACACGACGGTGCTCACCCCGCTCGACGACCCGCGGCTCGAGGCCCGGCTCCTCGAACGGATTTGGGACGGCACGATCCGCTTTGACATCGAGGCGGGCCGGATCACAAGCCGGCGCACGGCCATCGACCGCCGCGTTGTCGGCTTCGGTGGCCCGCAGTCGAGCGTGCGTTATAAGGCGAGCCTCGATGAACGGACCATCGACGCGGTCCGCCCCTAGGACTGCCTGCCGCCGTCGCGTGGACGACTTTTTGAAAGGCGTCCTCGAAACACCGCGGCAGGATGATCTCGAACTCGATCGAAGAACATCCCGTCGCCGCCGTTTTCTGAAAGGGGACAGTCCCCG
>JBBEEF010000064.1:0-10122 GCA_040880915.1 Pirellulales bacterium | reverse complement strand
CCGTTTTCTGAAAGGGGACAGTCCCCGCGGCGGGGACAGTCCCCGGGGGGCCACGTCGTAACGCGGATTAGAAGTCTGACGAAATCGTCTCGCCGCCGGCCCGCGTGCAGAGCGCCCGAAACACCTCGGGAGCTGTGTCACTCGAGATGAGCCGGCATGAACCGTCCATGTTGACGAAGTTGGTGCCAGCGGTGTGGGGGCCGACAAAGCCGCCCGGACTGCTTGCCTGCGGGCTCGGTGCACTCGTCCGCACATGCACGAGGATCGCCGTGATCGCCGGCCGCCAGGTGAAGCTCGGCTCAGCCGGGCGGTACCGAATTGATTCCGTGGCGAAGACCAGCTCCTGGCCGGGCACAACGCCAACCCAGCTGCTCCGCGTGTGCCGACTCATCCGCTCGCCGATGCCGATCGTCTTGCTCAGCCCGTCGGAAATATTTGAAAACCGAATCCTGCTGTTCCGGTGGAAAACACCATTGAAGGGCTGTTGCTCGTACGCCAGTGTGCCCAATGATCCGGCATAACTGCAGACCGCGGCTTGGGTAAGCACGGTCGGCGTATTGCTGGCGGCGGGCGGCGATCCGGAGTCGGTGACGTCGATCAGACGGGGTCCGGAGTCGCCCGGATCGACGAACAGAGCCACGCTTGTTTCCCGGGCGGCCTTGTTCAGCGGGTCGGTGATCGGAAGATCGAAGCGAATGGTGCTGTGGAGAGCCGTTTCTTCGACATAGGGCAGAATAAAGGCGAAGAAACTCCAGCCGGGACCGGATTCCGGGACGGCATCGTTTGACCCACCCGACCAGGGGCCTGTGGTTGTTGACCGGAATCCGGGGGGCAGACTGCGGGTGACGTCGTGATAGAGGTGAAGAGCCAGACCGATCTGCCTGAGATTGGTCAGGCTCTGTGTGCGACGGGCCGCCTCTCGAGCGGACTGCACGGCCGGCAGCAGCATGCCGACAAGCGTGCCGATGATCGCGATCACCACCAACAACTCAACCAGCGTAAAGCCACTGAGCCGCGTTCCGGCAGGCGATTTTTCGGCGGGAGCAAGGCCTGCAACCATTTTCACAACTTTAAAAGTGACGAAAAAGTGACGAATAGTGGTAGGCCGCGAAATTGAGAATCATTCTCAATGGCGGATTGTAGGCTCCTGTTCAAAGGTGTCAAGTGCTGTTGTTTTCGGCACTCTTCACTCCACCCAGAGGGCGGCATGCCTGCGTGGTAATCTTCCAGCCATGAGTCATATCCCCGACCCATTTCGAGAGCAGCGCCGTGCCGCCGGCGTGCTTGGTCTGCCGTCCGGCAACGAAGTGATCCCAATGATCCTGCGGCACGCGGACGTCCGCCGGGCGGCGAAGGACTGGCAGACCTTCAGCTCTGACGCGCCATTCCGGGTGCCGATCCCGTCTGAGGAAAGCCTCCGCAGCGTCCGGCAGTTGCCCATCGAGGTCGATCCTCCCGATCAGCACGACTATCGCAAGCTCGTCGAGCCTTTTTTTCTCCGGGCGAAGCAGCCGGCGTTCGTAGCGCGGGTGGAGGATATCACCGACCGGCTGCTGACGGAGTGCCTCACGTCCGACTCGATCGAGGTCGTAGAAGGTTTTGCGCTGCCTCTCCAGTCGAAGGCGCTCGCGATCCTGCTCGACGTGCCAGAGTCGGAGGCAGACCTGTTCATCAGCTGGGGCGTGCATGTCTTTCATGGCAGGCACGGCGCACATCAGGGTGCGGCATTGGAACGCTACCTGAACGCAGAGTTTGACCGCGTGGCCGCAGACCCCGGCGACGATTTCTATGGCCTGCTCACGAAGGCAAGCTTTCGGGGCCGGCCGCTCAGCCGCGAGGAAATGCTTGGCTTCGCCAACCTGATGTTCGCGGGCGGCCGCGACACGGTCATCCACAGCGTGGCCTGTGCGATCGGCTACCTGGCGGAGCACCCAGAGGCGCTTGAGTTTCTGCGAGCCGACCCCGATCGCATCGTGCACGCGAGCGAGGAGTTTTTCCGGGCCTACATGCCGCTCACGCACATTGGTCGAGTCTGTCCGGTTGACACTGACGTGAATGGCATGCATGTCAAGGCCGGCGACCGGGCCACGCTCTGCTGGGCATCGGCCAACCTCGACGAAGAGGTCTTCCCGGCGGCCGACGATGTGCGGCTCGAACGCAAGCCGAATCCCCACGTTTCCTTCGGGTTTGGCGCTCACCTCTGCCTGGGCGCGGCGCATGCCCGCACGGTGATGCGGGTGCTCCTCGGCCTGCTCTGCCGACGGGTGAGCCGCATCGAGCTGATTTCCAAGTCTGATCGTGTCGAACACACGCCCGCCTACGATCGTCAACTCGGCTACGATTCGCTCGTCGTCAGAATGCACCCGCTCGATCAGGCTTGCTGCGCGATCAGCAGCGGAGCGGGCCGGCCGTTGAGTGGCCGCAGCCCGTAGTCGTGGTCCCGCACCGTCCGCGAAACGCCGCGCTGCCCCAGTGGAGGATACGAGGCAGCCCGCACGAACAGCTCGGCCTGCACCACCCGATCAACGTGCGGCACCCTCACCCAATCCTCGCCATAGTCGAGCATGCGGGCACCGCGGTGCGGCCCATCGCGCACGCCGAACCCCTCCAATGCGATGTCCTGCCAGCGGGCGATCGCCGCCGCCATACCCCCGTTCTGCATGCCCACCTCGATGCTCACCGTGCATGCCATCACTGTGTACTGCAGGCAAAACCCCAACGCGACGCAGCCCGGCATCCGGGCGACGGCCCGGAAGTCGTCAGGCGTTAGGCTCAAGCCCATCCCCAGCATCGACACCGCGAGCGACCAGAGGATCCACCGCTGGTCGAACCAGAGCATCGTCCGCGGTTCGACGAACGCGACCACCGACAGCCCGCGCAGCCAGATGACGTAGAGGCTGTTGATTCTGTCGATGAAATGCTCGTCACGCCCTACCGCACCCAGTTCGAGATCCAAACACCATGCAGCCCGCTCGCACCCGCGTGGCCGTGATCGTCGAGACGTCGCGGGGGCACGGTCGGCAGATCGTTGCAGGGGTGTCTCGCTATGCCGCCGAGCATGCTGCCTGGTCGCTGCGGCTCGAGCCCCGCAACATCGACGACCGGCCGCCGTCCTGGCTGCGGTCGTGGGAGGGAGACGGCATCATCGTGCGTTGCGATTCGCTGCCGATGGCCAAGGCCGTGCTGGCCACAGGCCTGCCAGTGATCGACGTGCGGGGCGGCGTACCCGAGGCCGGCCTGCCGCTCGTGGGCGTGGAGAACGAGCCGATCGCCGATCTTGCCTTCGAACATTTCCAGGAGCGTGGCTTTCGCCACTTCGCCTGGTGCGACCTGTTCCGGCTCCGCCGCAGCTGGATCGACATCCGCCGCAACCGATTTCTGGAACGGGCGCGGCAGGCCGGTGCCACGTCCCACCGGTTCCACTCGCCGCAGCCGCTAACCCTTCGTGTGCATTGGTCGCACGCGGGCACGCTCGCTCTCATGCACTGGCTCGCCAGCCTCCCGCGGCCAGTCGCGGTTCTCGCCTGCGACGACGAGCAGGCCCATCTCGTCTTGGATGCGGCGATCACACTGGGCCTCGAGATTCCAGGCGACGCCGCTGTGCTCGGGATCGACAACGACGAGGTCTTCTGCCGCGCCTCGTCGCCTTCGCTGAGCAGCGTCGATGTGAATGCGGCCGCGGTGGGCTACGAGGCCGCGGCATCGCTTGCCAAGCTGATGCGGGGCCGCCGTGTCCCTGCCCGCAGGTACCTGACGCCCCAAGGCGTCGTCACCCGGCAATCGACCGACATCGTCGCCGTCGAGTCGGCCGAGGCCGCGGCAGCCTTGCGGCTGATCCGCGAACGTGGCTGTGATGGCCTCACGGCCGACGACGTCGCCGTTGAACTCGCAGTATCGCGGAGCACGCTCGATCGGCTGCTTCATGCGGCCGTAGGCCAGTCGGCGACGGCCGCGATCATGCAGGTGCGGCTGGGCCGCGTGAAGGCGGATCTTGCCGGGAGCGACCTGCCGCTGAAGTCGATCGCCCGCCGTGCGGGATTCTCCTCGGTACAGCACCTCGCCAACCTCTTTCGCAGCCGCGAAGGGCTCACGCCAGGCCGCTACCGTCGCGACATGCGGCACTGATCGTCTGCCGGCAGGCACCGGGTTTGGAGGGGACTGCGCGAAATCTGTAACGATTTGACGGATCAAGGCAATTGTCGGGAGTGACCGGTAGCGACACACTCAAGCCGGCGTTTGGTGTCGGCACTACGGAAAGCGAACGAATCCCAATGAAACGTCCCCTCGCAGTCCTCTCCGCACTGCTGCTCGTCTGTTGCAATTCTCTGCTCGCGGACGACCCGCCCGAGTCGCGATTTTCCGTGATGACGCCCGCCGACGTGCGGGACTACGAGCGGGACACGCTGCGCCGCGTGGCGGATCTCGCGCTCGTCCCGCCCACGCTTAACACGTCGCCACTGCCGCAATACGACTACGACAAGCTCGATTACGGCATGACGATCGGCATCGAGCGCACGTCCAAGGGCAGGCTCTGGGCCTGCTGGGTCGCGGGCGGCGATAGCCCCAAGGCGTTTTTTGTTTTGGCCACTAGCGACGACGATGGCGAAACCTGGTCGAAACCGCGACTCGTGGTGGACTCGCATTCGAAAAACCTTCCGCGAGACCGCAGCATCCTCGTCGGCAATCTCTGGACCGATCCGCTGGGGCGGCTCTGGCTCTTCTTCGACCAGAGTATGGAGATGTTCGACGGCCGTGCGGGCGTCTGGGCGAGCGTGTGCGACGATCCCGATGCCGAAGCGCCCGTATGGTCCGCGCCGCGCCGGATCTGGCACGGCGTGATGCTCAACAAGCCCACCGTGCTCTCGAGCGGTGAATGGATGCTCCCCCTCTCACTCGACCAACGAGATGGCCTTGGCCCCAGTGATTGGCCACCAATGTTCGGCCCCTTCAAGGGGCTCTTCCCGGAACTCGACCCGTTCCGCGGCGCGAATGTGTTCGTTTCGACCGACATGGGAGCGACCTGGCAACGGCGCGGCGCGGTGAAGTTTCCCAATCCCGACTGGCACGAGCACATGATCGTCGAGCGGCGGGACAAGTCGCTGTGGATGCTCGCCCGGACAGAAAAGGGCATCATGCAGTCGACCTCGACCGACGGTGGCCGCACCTGGGCCGAGCCGACCGAGCCGCCGGGCATTCGTCAACCCAATGCCCGCTTCCACATTCGCCGGCTGGCCTCGGGCAGGCTGCTGCTCGTGAAGCACGGCGACAAGGTGGACGCCCACGAAGGCCGTGTGCAGTTGAGCGCGTGGCTCTCCGACGACGACGGCAAGACCTGGCAGGGCGGACTCGTGCTCGACGAGCGCACAGGCGTATCCTATCCCGACGGCTTTCAAGCCCCGGACGGCACGATCTTCATCTCCTACGACCGCAACCGTCCCACCGATGGCGAGATCCTGCTCGCGCGGTTCACCGAGGCCGACGTGCTGGCCAAGAAGCTCACCGGACCGAAATCGAAGCTGAAGATGCTCATCAGCCGGCCCCGCGCACATCCAGCCGGGCGGCGGAGCCCCCGAAGCTCTTGCCCGCAGGTGCCCGCAGGCTGGAATCCCAAGGCTGCGGCCGACGAGGTGCTCGCGCGGCTCGTCCGGGTGTCGGCGCCTCAGGTGAAGGGTGCGCACGATGCGGAGTTCGTCTGCGTAGGCGACCGGGCCTACGTCGTTGAGCACGACAATGACGTTTCGCCCGGCCACGGCGCGGGGAAAGTGATGTACTGCGTGCTGACGGTGGTGAACCTGAAGACCCTTGAGGTGGAGAAGACGCACCTGCTGGCGAAGGCGGGCCAGGCGTTCACGAACGTCACCCTGCCGGACGCGGAGATGTTCGTGCCCCGCATTATCCGCAAGGACGAGCACACGCTGCGGTGCTACTTCTGTAGCCAGCCGCCCAAGGAACAGGCGGTGACCTGGTATCGCGACTTCGATCTGCGCAACCAGACCTTCGCGGACAGCATCCACAAGGCGAAGCTGAAGACGGCCGCCGGCGTGTTCGACATGGAGCCGCGGCACTTCCACGCCGACGCCGCGGCCAAGGGATTCGCGAAGCCCGCGGTCAATCGCGGCCTCTACATCTTCGATTCGTTCAAGGCGTTCGACGGCCGCCGCTACGTCGCGCTTAATAACTTCGAGGGCAACCAGAACGCCCTTGCGGTGCTGCTCGACGACTTCGCGACCTTCGAGATCGTTGGCCACTACAACGAGCCGCAGTCGGAGCAATTGAGCGAGTCGGCGGTGAACCGCCTGCCCGACGGCACCTGGATGGCGATCTGCCGCAACGACAAGGGCAACTACTACTTCACGACCAGCAAGGATGGAAAGACGTGGACCGTCGGCGAGCCGCGGCCCTTCGTGCCCAACGGCCTGAACTCGAAGCCCACGTTCGACCGTTTCGGCGGCGTCTACTATCTCGGCTGGCAGGAGAACACCAAGGCCGGGGATTGCGGCCGCAGCGTCTTCAACGTCGACGTTTCCCGTGACGGTTTTTCGTGGGAGCGGAAATACCGCTTTGAGTCGCCGCATTCGTTCCAGTATCCGACGTTCCACGAGCACGAGGGCGTGATCTGGCTTGCCGTCACGCAGAGCGACCATAAAGGCTCCACCGACCGGATCATGTTCGGCAGGCTCGAGGACGTGGTCAGGGCCGTATCCCCGCCAGGGGGCCCTCCCACGTTCGGCGGCCCCACGCCCGGTACGTTGCGGGAGATCGCGATCCCCACGGTCGACATCTCCGGCGACACGCAGCGGCAAACGGTCGTCGCCCGCGGCACGGCGGAGGCGTATCAAGGGCACTGCGACACCGTGCTTTCGTCCGATGGCAAGACCATGTTTACCACCTGGTGCATGAACCACGCCGGCTCCCTGGGCCCGCTCGCCCGCAGTGACGATGGCGGCCGGACATGGACCGCGCCCCTGCCCACGCCGGCCGACTGGCATGACGTGAAAAAAACTACTCCCGTCATCCACCGGCTCGCCGATCCACAGGGTATCGAGCGGCTCGTTGTTTTCAGCGGCTGCGACTTTCCCGGTAATCTCCGCCGGGCGTTTTCCGAGGACGGCGGGAAGACCTGGTCACCCATGGTCGAACTCGGCCTCGTTGGCGAGGTCGCGCCGAAAAGCATCCTGCCATTCGACGGCGGCAAGAGACTTATCATGTGGTCCGACCGCCGCGACCCGAAGAACGCGAGCGATCCTCATCCGGTCGTCTGGCAGAGCGAGTCGCTCGACGGCGGGCTCGCCTGGCAGAGGGAGCGGGTCATCCTCGGCGTGCCCGGGCAGTGGGCCCAGCCCTGTGTCGTACGGTCGCCCGACGGCAAACAGCTTCTGATGCTCATGCGGGAGAATACACGCCGGTTTCACTCGCTCTATTCAGTGAGCGATGACGACGCACGCACTTGGAGCGAGCCCAAGGAGCTGCCCGCCGCGCTCACGGGCGACCGCCACGTCATGAAATACGCTCCCGACGGCCGGCTCGTCGTCGCCATGCGCGACACGTCGAAGACCAGTGCGACCTACGGCAACTACGTCGCCTGGGTGGGCCGCTACCAGGACATCGTCGGCCGCACGGAAGGCCAATACCGCATCAAGCTCCTGCACAACGCGAATCGCACGCCGGAAGATAAGCCCGGCACCGGTAACGCCGATTGTGGCTACTCCGACCTTGAGCTTCTGCCCGACGGCACGTTCGTCGCCACGACATACATCAAGTATCGTTCCGGGCCGGAAAAGAACTCGGTTATCAACGTGCGTTTCAAGCTCGCCGAGATGGACGCGCTGCGGATGAAGTGAGAAAAAGGTGGCTGTCACGTGGCGGTCACCTTTATTCACTTTTCTCCCTCAGCCCCGTCGCCGCGAGGACGTCCGGCGCTGGCCGGTCACCGGGTCGAGTACGTCGATGAAGGGAAAGCGGTTAAAGTCCCCGTCATTGGTGTAGATGGCACGAACACCATTTTCCCGCATAAGCACTGCGGTATGGACGTCGAAAACAACGTTGCCGGCCAAGCGAGGCATCTCAGCGAATGCCTCCTGCGGGAGTGTAAAAGGTGCCAGGACTCTTTTCCTCGACAGCTCTCTCGGCCATACTCCTTCCATGGGACGCCCGAAACGCCCGGATGAAGCCGGGTGCATCTACCACGCGATCAATCGCGGCAACGCCCGCGCGGCGATTTTCCGCAAGCCTGCGGATTTCGATGCCTTTGAAAACATTCTTGCCGAGGGGCTGCAGCGATATCCCTGCCAGATTCTCGCCTACCAACTGATGCCCAACCACTGGCACTTCGTGCTCCGGCCAACCGCCGACGGTGGCATGAGCAATTTTCTTCGGTGGGTCTCCCTGACGCATACGATGCGGTTTCACGCCCACTATCGTTCGGTCGGCGCAGGACACATCTACCAGGGCCGATTCAAGAGTTTCCCGATTCAGCACGACGAGCACTTCCTCGCGGTGTGCCGATACGTCGAACGCAATGCGCTTCGAGCGGGATTGGTGCCACGAGCCGAGAAGTGGAGGTGGGGCTCCCTGTCGCGTTGGTTGGCCAAGTCGGAGCCGGAACCGAAGGTGCTCACACCGTGGCCGATCTCCCGGTCGCCTGATTGGCAGTCAAGGGTCAACGCCGCACTGTCGGAGGCGGAACTCACGGCAATTCGGCGATGCGTGAATCGCGGCTCGCCGTTTGGCGACGCGAAGTGGATCGAGACAACATCTCGCCGCCTAGGGCTTGACTCGACTCTCAGGCCGCGAGGCCGACCCAAAAAAGAGTCCTGACACCTTTTTGCAATCATAGAGACATGGCTTATCATCCGACGATGAAAATTACTCTCGCAGTGCTCCCCGGCGACTACATCGGCCCCGAGGTCATGGCCGTTGCCCTCCCGATCCTCGAGGCCGTGCTGCGAACATCGGGCCACACACTCCGGCATTCGACCCACGACGTCGGCGGCGCCGGTATCGATCGGCACGGCAAGGCTTTGCCTGACTCCACCCTGGCAGCCTGCCGGGCGGCCGACGCGATTCTGTTTGGCTCGGTTGGTGGGCCAAAGTGGGAGAACCTGCCGCCGCAGGAGCAACCGGAGCGGGCGTCGCTGCTGCCCCTACGGAAGCACTTCCGACTGTTCGCGAATGTGCGGCCTGGTCGACTCTTCAAGAACCTTATCGACACATCGCCGCTGCGGCCCGACCGGATTCCCGACGGCATCGACATGGTCTGCATTCGCGAGCTCACCGGCGGTCTTTACTTTGGCGCAAAGTCGACCCGGGAGATCGAGGGGGGTGACATCGAGGCGATCGACACGATGGTCTATCGCAGCTCCGAGATCGAGCGGATCACCGACGTCGCCATCGCGACCGCCCGGGCACGCCGACGGCACATCACGCTGGTCGACAAGGCCAACGTGCTCGAGACGTCTGTCCTGTGGCGGAAGGTTGTTGGCGAGCGGCTCAAGGCCGTCGCCCCCGACATCACGCTGGCGACGATGTACATCGACAACGCGGCGATGCAACTCGTGCTGCGGCCCTCACAATTCGACGTCGTACTCACCGAGAACATGTTCGGCGACATCCTCTCAGACGAGATGGCCGTCATCTGCGGCTCGCTCGGCATGATGGCCTCGGCGTCGCTCGGGCTCGACAAAAACCAGCACGGCCGGCCGTACGGACTCTATGAGCCCTCCGGCGGCACGGCGCCCGACATCGCCGGCCAAGACAAGGCCAACCCCTGCGCGCAGGTGCTGTCGGCTGCCCTCATGCTCCGCCACTCGTTTGGGCTGGAGGCCGAGGCGACGAAGATTGAGTCGGCTGTGCAGCGGACGGTGGCCGACGGAATCCGCACCGCCGATATTGCCGGAGGCGGCCCTGCCGTGGGCACGGGTTCGATGGGCGAAGCGATCCTCTCCCGGCTTTGAACGGCCAAGCGAGCCCTGACTCTCGCCCCTTGCCGGCATCTTTGCGGTATTGGCCCGGCCGCCCTTTGCACTAAAGCGGCTCGTATGAGGGCCGGGGATGTAGTTGCGTCAAATGGGCGGGGTGGCAGGCGGGGTGGCCTTCATTCCCGCAGTCCCCGGGCTCGCGCCC
>JBBEEF010000063.1:0-6064 GCA_040880915.1 Pirellulales bacterium | reverse complement strand
GCACCACCACCAGCACCACCAACACCGGCACCGGCACCGGCACCGCCGGCACCGCCGGCACCGCCGGCACCGCCGGCACCGGCCCCACCAGCTCCGGCACCGCCGCCACCACCAGCACCGTCGGCGCCCCCTCCTGAGAAACTGAATTGGGTTACGTTGCCCACGCCCGAGAACAGTGGCACGGCCGTGATCCGTACATACCGCCGGTCTGCCGATACCACGGCCCGGGCAAAGAGATTCACGCCCTCAGGGAGGGTGGTCACAATCGGCTGGTAGCCAACAGCACCGCGGCCGAAGAAGGGGAGGCCGGGCACGGGCTGGCCGAGCGGCGCCCCGCGGCTCTGAGACATGGCGGCCGCCGTCGAGGGATCGCTGATCGCTGCCAACTGCTGGGCGAGCACACTGCGCCCGATGGCCCGCTGAAATATCGCGTCTTGCGCCAGTTGCGCATCGAGCAACGGCTCTCGCCGCCGGCCTTCGGCCAAAGGAACAGCGAGGAGGTGCTCGTCGGCTCCGAGCCGGATCTGGCGCCTGAGGAACCGTTCGCGATCGGTTCCCTTGTGGATTGTGATCTCGGCGGTGACGGTGTCGGCCGCCACCGTGCCCCACGAACGTCTCACGAGAATGCGGTAGTCTCCCGCGAACGCCTCCGCTGCCACATACCGCTCGCGGTGGGTTGTGCCGTCGCCCCCGGCCTCGCCGTCGGCAAGGAGCGTTCCACCCGACACAGAGCGGGGCGACGAGATCGAGCAGACGCTGCCGGAAGGTTCCTGCACCGCGATGTCGATGTCGGCGTCGCCCGTCCATGACAATTCAACGACCAGATCGCGGATGAGCGCCGCATCGACGGCAGCCTGGAAGGCTTGCGCGTCTTCATCCCGGCCCGCCTGCCGCAACTGATCGATGGTGGCTTTCGCCAAGCGTGCCGCCCTTGTGGCCACGTCTTTGTGTCCGGCAGGCCAATCGTGGGCCAGCACTCCCGGACAGGCCCAGCGGAGGGTTTCGGTGTCGTCGGCCTTCGCGGCGAGGGTCATCGCCAGAGCGAAGGCTTCCCGATTGGAGGGCTCGCCGCGGGTAACACGCTTGCAGACGCGAATGGCCTGGGCGTCGGCACCGAAGCGGGCGAGGTAGTGGGCCAGTTGCAGTAGTTCAGTCGAGCTTGTGGCGAAATCTGCCGCGGAGAGCAGGGTCCTTTCCACCTCGGCCCGCGGCGCTCCGGAAGCCTCCAGTGCGATCGCGAGCGACTCATACATCCAAGGTTCCGCATGGCCGCAGGAGATCGCCGCCTGGAGAAGTTCGGCTGCCCGGGCAAAGTCTCCCTGTGCCCCGAGTTGCCCAGCGGAGACACGCAGTTCGGCCAGCCGGTCGGCTGCGTCAGCCGTGTCCTGTGGGCCAGTCTCTTGAGGCGACTCGGCCGCCGGCGTGGCATTGCTACCTGCGGCGCGAGGTAAGTAGGCGGTGATAGCGGCCCTGAGGTCGCCTGCCGAGAGCACGGCAGCGGGCAGGCCATTTTTGCCAGCGGGTGTGGCCGGCTGACCGGCTCCCCTGGGATCGGCGATCGACTGGACCGGTTCCGTGGCCACCACCGGGAGGACCGCGGCAGGCGATCGTTCGGCCAAGCGGGCCCGGGCTCCGGAAACCTGCCAGGCAGCACCTTCGCCGATGGAACCACCACGGCCTGCCAGAGCGATGTCCATCGCTGTTCGCACGATTGTCTTCGCAACCGGCTTGTTCCGAAGCCAACCGGCAAACTGCTCGCCGCGGGCGGCATACAGGTCATGAAGCCAGTCTGGCGAATCGGTCGTGAGCCACAACCGGAACGCGAGCCAGCGCGGATCGTGCACCCCATACACCTCGCGGGCCACCCAGCAGAAGCCGCCGCCACCCATGCCGCCGCCACCCATGCCGCCCATACCCATGCCACCGGCCCCGCCCCCCATACCGCCGCCCATGTTCCCGCCGCTGTTGACGCCGCCGGCACCGCCCATGCCGCCACCTGTCTGGAAGGGATTGAGCCCCGAACCTGGATCGACCGGGAGCACGAGGTCGGCCACGGGATAGACCTTGACGACCAGATTCTCCTCGGCCTTCTCCTTGGTGGTGATCAGGAGCACCTCGTCCTTGACGATGTAGGCCAAGTCAACGTTTCCCAGCATCCGGCGGAGCGCTGCGCGGAGGCTGATTGCGGAGGTGTTTTGGGTGACTGGCGTGTCGAGATCGAGGCCCGCATCCTCGAGCGCCCGCGTGTCGATCTCGACCGGGATGCGGAATTCATCGGTGATCGCCCGCTGCACGTCTCGTAGGGGAGATTCGTTGAACTCCCACCGGCTCACCGGCTTTTCGAGGGCTTCGTAGATCTCCTTTTCCTTGCTGCCAGGGTTTGCCAGATCGACCGACTTGTACTTCTCCCTTAGCCGCGTGATCTCCCGCCAGCGGTCGGGGCTCGGATAGACGATCGGCGGCTCGTCGACGAAGGGGATCGCTGCAACGTCCACGAGGTGGAGCGTGTCCATGAAGCCCCGCTGCTGATCGCGGCCGGTGCGGTAGTTCTGGGAGTCGTATTGCAGGATCCGGGCCACTAAGGGGGCCGTCCGACCGACAACCCGGGCCGTCATCGGGATCGGACTGTTCGCGTAGAGTTGCGGCGCCTCACGGGCGATCTCCTCACCGGCCACCCGCTCCGCTTCCACAAACGCCCGCGTGGGGAGGTCGGTGCCGATCACGGCCTCGCCATTGATCACCGCGGGGTAATACTCCGCCTGGGCGTAGCCGATGCGGATGCCCTCCTCGACGAGGGCGTTGTATTTCTCGGTGAGCTGCTTGATCTTCTCCTCGCGTCGCTGCAGGTCGGTTGTCATCTGCATCCGTTCCCGGCCGATCGCCGCCCGTCGCTCGGCGGCGAGGTCGCGGTCGGTCTTCTCCCTCGCCCGAACGATCGCCTCACGAATCCGCATTTCGAGCTGGGCGGCCAGCCGCGCTCTGGTACCGGCGTCCAGGTCGTCAGACCTGCGGATTTCCTCTTGCAGCTGCTTGAGGTCCTCGCGGGCCTGATCAGGGTCGGTCGTGAGCAGCTGCCGGGACTGACGGATGCGGACGGCCGCGTCCTGCTCCTGCTGTTGGGCTCGGATGCGACGCTGCGCGTCGAGTTGAAGCAGTTCGTCATCGCCGGCCGGTCCCGGGGGAAACGCCGCAGGAGGCGGCGCGGGGAGCGGCTGGGCCGTGCCCACCTGACGGCGAGCCGCCTCGCGGATGACCGACGCTTCCTGGTTATCGGGGTCGCGACGGAGCGACGCCTCCGCCAGCCGGACTGCAGAGGAGTGGGCACCGGTGGCTTGGGCCTGGACGGAGAGTGCCGCAAGCGCGGCCGCCTCGCCGAGCACCACCTGGCGAGCCAGAGCCAAGCCCTCCCTGCCGACAACGGGCAGGAAGAGCCCATCGCTGCTCCGGGCATTGCGGGTGAGCTCGGCGAGATACGCGTTTTCCGGCGCCGGTGCGACGGCAGGGATCGAGAGCGTGACAGGCCTCCCCGCGCCCGGCTCGCCGAGCGAGAGTTCGAGCTGCCCGTTCTCAAGGGCGCCTTCGACGATCACGATCGAATCGCGGTCTGCCCGCAGCGGGGGCAGCCGCGTCGGAAGCATCCGGAGTTCGTCGGCTTTCCCACTCCCCGTGAGAGCTATTTCTCCAGGCCATGAGACGGGCTGAACCGCCTGGCCGCTCAGGGTTGCGGCCGCGGCCTGGGCGTTGTCGGCATCGCCTGGCACCACCACCATGCCACCCGTGTTGGCTGCCAGGGCGGCGAGGCATTGCCAGTTCACGCCGGGGCCGAGGCCCACGCTCGAGACCGCCACCCGATTGGTTCGCAGGAGATCGACCGCGACTGCGAACTCCTCGGGATCGATTCCCCCGAGCCCCGGGCCGTTGCCGAGATAAATGATCGCCTTAGGGCCAGCGGCGTCGAAGCGGGCCACGGCCGCCTCGATCGCTGCCGTGATGTCGGTCGATCCCAACGGCGTGCGGGCGTCGAGTTTGCGAATCCCAGCGCGAATCGCCTCGGCGGTGGCGGGGTGAAAACCCTGACACAACGGCACGCTGTCTACGTCGACTGCGGAGATCGTGAAGCGGTCATCCGGCCGGGCCGCCGCAAGGATGCCGGCCAGGGCCTCGAAGGTTCGCTGTCGGTGGCTGCCGGTCTGCGTTGCCGAGGTGTCTACGAGCACCACAACCTGGGCCGGCGGGGCGGGGCCGACATCGCTACCCCGCAGGCCGATGGCGGTGGCCTGCGGTGCGTCGCCGACGGCGGGCGCCGCAGCGGCGAACGTGATGGTGGCCTTGGGCTCGGCCGCCGACAGGCTCGTCGCCATGGAGAGGCAGCCCAAGAGGAGAGCCGATAGGATCGAACAGGCGGGGCGCATCGGAGGCACTCCGGAGGGACTGGTAAAACCCGAGGCCGAAGAACCAAGCATATTTGGAAGGATCCCAAGTCGCCAACGCCGTTCTGCACGCCAGGATCCGAAAATCGGGATTTTCGTGGTCAGCTGCCCGGTGGCGAGAGGCAAACCCACGGGCTTTTTCGGGATGACGTGGGCGGAGGAGATGGGGAATAATCAGGGGTTGTTCCAGGTCGCTCGCCCGAGTCGCTGGGTTCCATGATCACAAAAGAGTTGCCGACCAACTGCCCCGTTATCGCAGGCAGTCTGTCCCGTGCAACGCCGGGCCGGGTCTGCTGGCCTGGCTGCCGCCACACGTTGCGTCTGCTCACGACCGCCGCCTGCTGGTTGGCGGCGGTTGGCAGTGGGGCCGAACAGCCGCTCGGGGAACGGGCCTTCTCTCCGGAGGAGCAGATCAATATCGCCGTCTACGACGGCGTCAATCGCAGCGTGGTAAACATCAACACGAAGGCCACCGTGGCCGCGGGGCTGTTTTTGCTGGAAGTTCCTTCCGAGGGGGCCGGATCGGGAATCGTGCTCGATCGGCAGGGGCATGTGCTCACGAATTTCCACGTGATCGAGGGGGCCCGGGAGATCCAGGTGTTGCTGCACGACGGCTCGTCCCATGCGGGCCGGGTGGTCGGGATCGATCCCGCGACGGATGTGGCCGTGATCAAAGTAGACGCCCCGCCGGAGACCCTCCAGCCAGTCACCTTCGGCACCTCCCACGACCTGCGGGTGGGGCAGCGGGTGTTTGCAATCGGCAACCCGTTTGGCCTCGAGCGGACCCTCACCACCGGCATCATCTCGAGCCTTAACCGCTCGCTCCCCACGAAGACGGGCCGCACGATCAAGTCGATCATCCAGACCGACGCGGCGATCAATCCGGGCAATTCTGGCGGTCCTCTTCTCGACGGAGGTGGTCGACTGATCGGGATGACCACGGCCATCGCCAGCCGCACCGGCCAGAGTTCGGGAGTCGGATTTGCGATCCCGGTGGGAACGATCCGGCGGATTGTGCCGCAGCTCACCGAGCGGGGCCGCGTGGTGCGGCCCGACGCCGGGATCAGCCGGGTGTACCAGTCGGAGGCGGGCCTCTTGGTCGCGGCACTGGTGCCGGATGGACCCGCGGAACGGGCTGGCATCCGTGGGTTTCGTGTGGTTCGGGAGCGACGGCGGCAGGGGCCATTTGTGGCTGAAGTGGAGCGGGTTGATCGCAGCGGGGCGGATGTGGTCGTGGCGGTTGCTGGCCAGCCGATCCGAACGGCAGACGACTTTCTGTCGGCGGTGGAGTCGCGAAACCCAGGCGACAAAGTCCTCTTTACCGTTCGCCGGGAGGGGTTCGAACTGGAGGTTCCGGTCGTCCTCGCCGCCGAACAATAGTTGGGTCGCCAGGGTTTCCCCTGGGCCCCCATAAAAGCCCCGGGGCGCGAGCCCGGGGACTGCGGGGCAGAACGCCACCCCGCTTGCCACAACGCCAGGCCTTGCGCCACGTCACAGTCCCCCAGCTCGCGCTGGGGGCTTTTATGCCGCACAAGCCCTGCCGAACGGAATGGCGATCCTGCCTCTCGCTCGCTTGCAAGGCCGGCGAGATAGCACGGCCAACCCCTCCCCTTGCCCCCATAAAAGCCCCGGGG
>JBBEEF010000062.1:0-1108 GCA_040880915.1 Pirellulales bacterium | reverse complement strand
GTGATCTCGATCAGGTAGCTGTCGAGGTCGCCGCGGTTCCACTCGTCGAACACCTTGGCCAAGGCGTCGTTTGCGAGCCCGGCGCCGTGCTTGAGCAGCCAGTAGGCTTCGCAGATGAGCTGCATGTCGCCGTATTCAATGCCGTTGTGCACCATCTTCACGTAATGGCCCGCCCCCCGCGGCCCCACCCAGTCACAGCAGGGAATGTCTCCCTTGGGCCCCACCTTGGCGGCGATCGCCTGGAAGATCGGCCGCACGAGCGGCCAGGCGGGAGGTGAGCCGCCGGGCATGAGGCTCGGCCCCTTGAGGGCGCCCTCTTCGCCCCCTGAGACACCGGTGCCCACAAACAGCATCCCCTTGGCCTCCACCTCGCGGGTTCGCCGCTCGGTGTCGGAATAGAGCGTGTTGCCCCCATCGATGAGAACGTCGCCGGGGGAGAGCAGGGGGGTGAGGGTCTCGATCAGTTGGTCGACCGCGGGCCCGGCCTTGACCATCATCATGACCTTCCGCGGAGGCTTGAGGGCGGCGACCAAGTCGTCGAGGGAGTGGCAGCCGACGACATTGGGCTGGTTGCCGCGGCCGGCTACGAAGGCGTCGGTCACGCTCGTTGTCCGGTTGTAGACGGCGATCCGGTAGCCGCGGCTGGCGATGTTGAGGGCCAGGTTCTCCCCCATCACGGCCAGTCCGATGAGGCCGATGTCGCAGTTCCCGTCGCGTGCCATGCTCAACTCCTGCCGGGGGGGTGCGGCGGCCGGCTGGCCAGGGCCGGCGGCCCAGCTCCGTGCGGCCTGCATTGAACCCGAGCCGAGACTATATCGCTGGCGGTTTTTTGCGGCCATGGGGGCCATCCGGGGCCCGAGAAACGGAACGACTGAAGACCGGGCCCGGCCGCGGCCGATCCCTATGGCAGGACCCGGCCGACCCGCGTGGCCAGCACGATCATCCAGGTCACGACGAACGGCAGACCTTGACCAAGTCGCCCAGGCTGCCGTAGCGTGAGAGGGACGGGTGTTGTCCGTCAGCAAATATTCGGCTCCGTAGCCAAGTGGCTAAGGCAGCGGATTGCAAATCCGCCATCGTCGGTTCGACTCCGACCGGAGCCTCTTTC
>JBBEEF010000061.1:0-6106 GCA_040880915.1 Pirellulales bacterium | reverse complement strand
CGCACGCACCCGGGCCGAACCGGATCGCGATCCTCACTTCCGCTCAGCCAGCGAGATGGCACGGGCAACCCCTTCCCCTGACCCTCTCTCGCATAAAAGCCCCGGGCGCGAGCCCGGGGACTGCGGGCGCAAACGCCACCCCGCCATCCATACCACCACACCATCCACACCGCCCCGGATAGACACCACCGCTTGAGCCTAGCTGCGGCGGTCCTTGAGGCGGCGGCTTGCGCGGGCGAGCGTGTCGCGCTCGGCGGGCGTCAGGCTCGCCTCGCCCGAGCGGCTGATCTTCTCGAGGATCTGATCCACCTCTCGCTCGAGCGGCGGGTTCGCCGTGCCGCCCCCCCCGGGCCCAGAAAATTCGTCTTCCGGCCGGACGATCCGTAGCCGCCGTGTGCGGAACCGCTCCCAGAGTCGGCTGGGCCAGTCCGTGAGGGCCATCAGGTTCCAGCGTCGCCAGGCGTAGAGGATGCCGAAGCCGGCACCCGCCAAGTGGGCGACATGGGCCACATTGCTCGCGCGATCTCCTGCACCCTGCAGGTCGGAGAATAGGTAGAGCACCCCGAGCGCCCAGGCCGGCACCGGCAGGATGCCGTAGATGAGCACCGTCTCCCGTGGGTAGTACCAGATGAAGGCGGCCAGCACGGCCATCACACCGCCAGACGCACCCACAAGCCGCCCGCCGCCGCCCGTATAGTGCTCCCCCACAACCCAGGCCAGTCCGGCCACCACGATCGCCGTGCAATAGAAGCGGAGAAACTCGGCCTTGCCCGTAATCGCCTCGACCGGTCGGCCGAAGAACCAGAGCGTGAGCATGTTGAACACGATGTGGAGGATGCTGTAGGTGTTGCCCGGCGGCTGCAGGCTTGGCCCGTCATGCAGGAAGCCGTAGGTGAGGAGTTGCCAGGCGTTCCAAGGCCGCTCAGGCAGATCGCTGGTGAGAGAGAGCAGGTCGTTGAGCGAGACCTTGAGCGAGAAGAGCTCCCGAAACAAATCGCCGGTGAGGATGAAGTTCGCCAGCCAGATCGCCGCGTTCACCGCGATGATTGTGTTCACGGCCGACCACTCGGCTGCGAAGCCTGTGGAGGGGGAGCGGTAGTAGCCACGGTCCTGGAAGCCCATTGGGAGCCGCCTCATGCAGCGGAAAGGAAGGAGGGAATCGAGCCAGAAGCCCTATCCTAGGTCGCGCGGCCGATGCGGGGCAACCGGCCGGCTGGCCTGCCCGCTGCATCGCAGCCGCGCGTGTGCTACGCTGCCGGCCCGGCCGGACTCAAGCGGCGGCAATTGGAGCCGCTGCGGCATCACCGGCGTTGAGGGAATGTCACCGGGAGCAAGCGATGGCGACCAACGGCGGGCTGGGCAGGAAGCTGCGGATGGGCATCGTGGGGGGGGGCCAGGGCTCGTTCATCGGTCGGGTGCATGTGACGGCCGCCGTGCTCGATAACCGGGCCGTCCTCGTGGCCGGCGCCTTCTCGAGCGACCCCGCCCGCTCCCGGGCGAGTGCCGCCGACTACGACGTCGCTCCCGACCGCGCCTACGGCTCCTACCAAGAGATGCTTGACACCGAGCGATCCCTGCCAGAGGGAAAGCGGATCGACTTTGTGACCGTCGCCACGCCGAACCACATGCACTTTCCCGTGGCCAAGGCCGCACTCGCGGCGGGCTTTCATGTCGTCTGTGACAAGCCGCTCACGCTGACGCTCGCCGAGGCGGAGGAGCTCGCGACGCTTGTCGCCGCCTCGCCGTCGGTGTTCGTGGTCACCCACAACTACACCGGCTACCCGCTCGTGCGGCAGGCCCGCGAGATGATCCTGGCCGGGGAGCTCGGCGACATCCAGGCGATCCGGGCCGAATACATCCAGGGCTGGCTGCGGACGCGGCTCGAGAGCGAGGGGCAGAAGCAGGCCGCCTGGCGAACCGATCCCACAAAGAGCGGTGTGGCCGGCTGCTTCGGCGACATCGGCACCCATGCCTACAACCTGGGCCGCTACATGACCGGCCTCTTACCAGACAGGATCGCGGCGAATCTCAAGGTCTTCGTGCCCGAGCGGCCGCTCGACGACTACGGCCATGCCGTGATCCGCTACCAGGGCGGGGCCCTGGGCACGGTGACCGCCTCACAGATCAGCCACGGACGCGAGAACGACCTGCGGATCCAAATCGACGGCACCCTCGGCAGCCTCGAGTGGCACCAGGAGGAGCCCAACAAGATGTTCGTCCGCCACAACGGCAAGCCGCACTTCCTCTACACCCGCGACCCCAACGCCCCGTTCACAAACGATGCCGGCCGAGCCGCCTGCCGGCTCCCCGCGGGCCACCCGGAGGCCTTCTTCGAGGCCTTTGCCAATGTCTACCGGTCCGGTTTCGATGCCATGGCGGAGGCGGTCACGGGAGAATCCTTCGAGCGGGTCGATACCCTCTATCCAAACGTCCGAGACGGCGTCGAGGGGATGTATTTCATCGAGCAGTCGGTGGCCTCGAGCCAGGCAGACGGTGCCTGGCTTCCCTTGGCCCACCCGCTGGCGAGGCGGTGACGGAGAAACGATTCATGCCCAGCCACGATCCCCACTACCTCGTCTTCGACATCGAGAGCGTGGCCGACGGAGCGCTTGTGTCACGGCTGCGGTATGCAGCCGACGGGCTCTCCCCCGAGAAGGCGATCGCCCGTTACCGTGGCGAGCTCCAGGCCGAGCACGGCAAAGACTTCATCCCCTACACCTACCAACTGCCGATCTCGCTTGTGATCGCGAAGGTCGGTGGCGACCTCGCGCTCCAGGATCTCGTCGCCCTCGACGAGGAGCAGTCGCGTCCCCACGAGATCGCCCGCCGGTTCTGGGAGGGCTGGCGGCGATACAAGCGGCCCCGGCTCATCTCCTTCAACGGCCGCGGTTTCGACATGCCGCTGTTGGAGCTCTGCGCCTTCCGGTTCGGGATCCAGATTCCCGACTGGTTCGCGGAGGACGCCCGTAACTTCGACCAGCCCCGCTACCGCTACAACACCGCCGCCCACTTCGACCTCCACGAGTGGCTCACCAACTCCGGCGCAAGTCGGTTTGCCGGCGGCCTCTCGCTGGCAGCCAATCTGATCGGCAAGCCAGGCAAGATGGACGTGGCCGGCCACATGGTGCAAGACCTCTGGGACGCCGGTCGCGCGGCCGAGATCCACGACTACTGCCGCGGCGACGTGCTCGACACCTACTTTGTCTTCCTGCGGAGCCGAGTGGTCGCCGGCGACATCGACCTCGCGCGGGAACAGGCCCTGATTGACCAGGCTCGAGCCTGGATCGAAGCGCAGGCACCCGAGCATCCCGGGCTGGCCCGCTACCTCGCGGCCTGGGGCGACTGGCGAAATCCGTGGGGGTGAGGTCGGCCTACTCCGCCGCCGCCGGTTCGGCCGGTGGCTCCGCCGCAGGCTGGGCCGGAACGTCGGCCGGAACGTCGGGCGTCGGCTCGGGCGTTGGCTCGGGCGTGGAGGGCTCAACCGCGGGCGCCGGTTCCACCGGCAGGAGCGACTCGACCGGATCGAGCGACGGCACCGCCAACGCCGCGGTCACCGCCCGGGCAGCGGCCCGGACTTTCTCATCGAGCTTGCCCCGAGGGGCCCAGGCCTCGACCGTGTACAGCCTGCCGTCCACGACCACCGCCGTGCACTCCCGCTCGATCTTCTTGGGGAGGCCGTCGAGTTTGGCCTCGCCCGGCGCCGACCAGCCGGCGGCATGGTGCGGGCCCACGCGGACCGCAGCCGGCGGGCGGAGCAATCCCGGCTGGCCTTCGCCACCAGACTCTTCCGCCAGCCGGGCCACCATCGCGGCCACGAAGTCAGCCTGGTTGGCCTTGGTCACCTCGGCGAAGCCCTCCGGCGGATCGGCGGCCACGATCACGACCGATGGATAGGGCAGCTGAGGAGTCGACTGGTAGCGAACGAGGTAGTCGTATGACTTGGGCGCCCGCCGCCAGCCGGCCGGCGAGAAAGCCCGCACGCGGTTGCCGTCGAGATCGAGCCCCGAGTTGGGATCGATCCCCGGCGTCGCCGCCGCCGACGTTCCAGTTCCGCCGCCACCGGCCTTGGTGTCGGCATCACCACCCGAGCAGCCGACGAGTGACACCAGGCAGGCCAGCATGACAGGCATGACGAGCATGACAGGCATGGCCGGCACGCGAACGGGGGGCATGGGATCTCCTTCGCTCAATTGAGGGACGTCACTCGGTGATCGCTTCCTTGACGAGCTGGACCACATGATGGGCCCGCGACGAGGCGACCAGTTCGCTAGCCTTCTTGTCCGCCGCCTTCTTGTCGGAATATTCGAACATCGCCACCCGCTTCCAGCCCTGGGTGAACACGCCCCAGTAGGCCTTCATCCGGGCCACTTTGGCGACCTTGCGGCGGCTGGGCTTCTTGGCCGCGACCTTCTTCGGTTCCTTGACTGCTTTTTCCTTCTTGACCTTGGCCGGCTTGTCGGCTGCCGCCTTTTTCGTCGTCTTCTTGGTGGTCGCGGCCCGTGCATCGGCCGCCTCAACCTCCGCCCGCTTCGCCCTGATGCTCTGTGTCGTCTTTCGTGCCATGTCGCGGCCGCCGTCCTTCGTGATGCCTGAAGTGGTTGGGAAAGGGATGTGGGACGGAGTATAGCGTCTGCGGCGGCCTCCGCATCGGCGGCTTATACTTCTGAGATGACGATCGCTCTCCCCCCCGACGTGCCCCTGGCGAGCCCGTTTCCCGCCTACCGGGAGCTGCCCGACGAGGTGCTCCAGGAGCGGATCGAGGCCGGCCGTCGACGGTTGGGGTCCCGGCTCGTGATCCTCGGGCACCACTACCAGCAGGACGGGGTTATCGCCCACGCCGACCTCCAGGGAGACAGCTACCAGCTGTCCCGAACCGCCGCCGAGCGGGCCGACTGCGAAGCGATCGTGTTCTGTGGCGTCCACTTCATGGCCGAGACCGCCGACATCCTCGCCAACCGCCCCGAGGCGGTGGCGGCCCGCGGAGGCCGGCGGGTGACGGTCGTGCTGCCCGACATGGCAGCCGGCTGCTCGATGGCCGACATGGCTGGGATCGACCAGGTCGAGGACGCCTGGCAGGATCTCGGCACGATCGTCGACACCACTGACATCACGCCGGTCACCTACATCAACTCCGCCGCATCGCTCAAGGCGTTCTGCGGCCGCCACGGCGGGATCGTCTGCACCTCGAGCAACGCCCGTGCCGTCCTCGACTGGGCCTTCGCCCGCACGAAGCGGGTGCTCTTTTTTCCCGACCAGCACCTCGGCCGCAACACGGCCCGGGCGATGGGCATCCCGCTCGAAGCGATGGCCCTCTGGAACCCCCACGACCCGACGCTCGGTGGCAACTCGCGGGACCAGCTCGAGCGGAGCCGCGTGATCCTCTGGCAGGGCCACTGCAGCGTGCATGCGATGTTCCGCCCCGAACACGTCGATGCCGTGCGGGCCCACCTTCCAGGCGTGAGGATTCTCGTCCACCCCGAGTGCTCGATGGAGGTTGTCGACAAGGCGGATCTCGTCGGCTCGACGAGCTTCATCCTCCGCCAGGTCGAAGAGGCGCCGGCGGGCACTGCCTGGGCGATCGGCACGGAACTCCACCTCGTCAAGCGGCTCGAGAAAAACCATCCCGAGCAGACGATCCGCTTCCTCTCGCCGACGGTCTGCATGTGCGCGACGATGTATCGCATCGACCTGGCCCACCTCTGCTGGAGCCTCGAGCACGTGGAGTGGGGCAAGCCCGTCAACGTGATCCGCGTCGACGACGAGACGGCCACCTGGGCCTTGACCGCGCTCGAGCGGATGCTGGCGGTCCGCTAGCCGCGGAAACTCCTGGGATGTGCCCCGCCGCCTCACGCCGCCCACGCCGCCCCCCCCCTCCCCCGGGTAGCCGACGTCGCTTGAGCCTGGCTATCGGCCAATTGGTGCGCTCCGCCACAGTCCCCCAGCTCGCGCTGGGGGCTTCTATGCCGCACACTCCGTCCCGAACAGAGCGGCGCACGGGCAATCCCCCTTCCCCATGACCCATAAAAGCCCCGGGCGCGAGCCCGGGGACTTCGGGAACAAAAGCCACCCCGGCCGCTACTCCGCGATGCGATCCACCCCGCCCACG
>JBBEEF010000060.1:0-6166 GCA_040880915.1 Pirellulales bacterium | reverse complement strand
CCCGTTGCGGTGCGGCCCGTTGCGGTGCGGCCCGTTGCGGTGCGGCCCGTTGCGGCGCGCCCCGTTGCCGCGCGGCCCGTGCGGCGCGCCCCGTTGCCGCGCGGCCCGTTGCGGCGCGGCCCGTTGCGGCGCCCCATAGAAGCCCCCAGCGCGAGCTGGGGGACTGCGACGTGGCCCACCAATTGGCCACAGGTGCGCTCGGGGGTGGCGCGTATCGAAGCCATCATCGGCCGACCGTTTCACGTACGGTTTGCGGCATGGCTGACGGGGTGGCCTTCATTCCCGCAGTCCCCGGGCTCGCGCCCAGGGGCTTTTATGCGGCCAGCGGAACGTGCCGGTGCGCGGCGGGACCACTCAAACCGTCCGCCCCTACTTGATCGGTACCAACTGGGGCGTGAGCGGAGCCTGGACGGCGGGCGGCGCATACGGAGCCGGCGCGGCCGGGGCCACGGGCTGCGGCGGCAACGGTATCGGTTGCGGGGCCGCGGGTAACGCCGGCTGGGCGGGAAGCGCTGCTGCCACGGGCTGGGCCGGGGCCTGGGGCACCATGCCCGGCACAGGCACCTGCGGCGGCCGACCGCGGGCCGTGAGATCGTTGATGAGCGACGCCACCTCCGGATGGTAGGCCAGGCCGCGGGCCTCGTAGATGTCGGCCGGCGTGATGCCGCCGCGGCCGTAGAGCATCCCGGTGGCATTTTGGTCGATCGACAGGCTTGCGCCGTTGACCGACACGCCGAGAAACAGGCCGCGGGAGCGGGCGTAGGAATAGATCTCCGCGCCCAACTGGGCGTCGGTGCCGGCGTTGGCGGAACGGCCGATCGGCCCCAGGGCCACGTTTGCGTCGGCGCCGAGCGTCACCTTCTCGCCGCGGATCATCCCCTCGAGGCTCCGCGGCGTCGCAAACACAAGCACGATGTCGGCAGCCTGCACGCCCGCCTGGAAGCCGAGGCTGCCGCCACCCATCGTCACCATCGCCGGCGGGCTCCACGAGCCGTCGCTGCGGCGAACAAGCAACACCCCCTTGCCGAAGTTGACGCCGAAGATGAAGCCTCCCTTGATCATGTTGGGGAAGATCGCGACGCCCTGGGCCGTGGCGAGCATGGCCGGCGGGATCGATTCAATCTGGAGACCACCGAATTCGTCGAGCACCCGCTGAGCGGATACGACCGTTCGCAGTTCCTCGGTGGAAGGGGGCAGGGCTACCTGAGCGGCGGCGGGTGTGGCCGCGAGGCCCGTGATGAAACAGGCGGCGACGACCGCCGCGGAGCAATGAGAAAGCGCGAGACGCATGGCGATCCTTTCGCGGATGCGGGGAAAAAAGCCGGGCAGAAAAAGCCCAGGCAAAGTAGCGAACTCGGGCAAGCCGAGTCGAGGCCGATTTTTGCGGGCTTTGGGGCCGCGGCTACTTCTCTGGAGCTTTCGCCGGGGGCTTCGCGTCGAGTGTGATCGACGAAGAGTTAATGCAATACCGCAGGCCCGTCGGGGGCGGCCCGTCGTTGAAGACGTGGCCCAGGTGGGCCCCGCAGCGGCGGCAGATTACCTCGGTGCGAACCATGAAGTGAGTGCGGTCGTTGTGTTCGGCGATCGCGGTTCCCTTCACGCCGTCGATCGGTGCGCTGAAGCTCGGCCAGCCGCAGCCGCTGTGAAACTTCTCGTCGGAACGAAACAGCGGCTCGCCGCAGCAGATGCAGCGGTAGGTGCCGGCCGTTTCGGTGTCGGTGTATTCGCCGGTGAAGGCCCGGTCGGTCGCCTTCTCGCGGGTCACCCGATACTGCTGCGGAGTGAGCCGCTTCCGCCACTCCGCCTCGGTTTGGGGAAGCTCGGCGTCGGGCAGGCGGCCCTCGAGGGCTGGGTTTTTTTCCGCGGCGGGATTCTTGACCGGAGCGGGATCGGATTCAGGCTGGGCAGGCATCGGTGGGGCTCCCTTGGACGGGGCAGGGGGGGCGGCCCGGAGCAGACTCGCGGGCGTACACAACAGACACGCGGCCAGGGTGGCCGTCACGAGGATCGCATGGCATGCAGGCATGGCGATATTCCTGTTTGGCGGAATGACTCTGGCGAATCGCATCGAGAGATTAAACCCAGGCGAGCAGTCAGCGGGCCCGTGGATTTGGCAACGTGTCGGGGGTGTAGGCATGGTCCCGCTTCCGCAACACCTCACCTTTGAGAATTGTATCCGGCTTGATGCCCGGGACAGGCTGGCCCTCGGCGTCTTGGGTGCGGGTAAGTTTTGAGAGCACATCATCCCCCGCGATCACCCGGCCAAAGACCGTGTGGCGGCCGTTGAGGTGGTCGGTGGGGCGGAAGGTGAGGAAAAACTGCGACCCCCCGGAGTCTTTGCCTGCGTGGGCCATTGAGAGAGTGCCCCGGAAATGCAGTCTCGCCCCCGGCTTCTCACACTCGCAGGCGATCGCGTAGCCGGGCCCGCCGGTGCCCGTGCCCGTGGGGTCGCCCCCCTGGGCCATGAAGCCACCGATCACGCGGTGAAACGGCGTGCCGTCGTAGAAGCCCTTGTTTACGAGGCTCACAAAATTGGCGACCGTGTTTGGGGCCTCGTTTTCAAAAAGCTCGATGACGATGTCGCCGGCGCTCGTCGCGAACTTCACGCGGGGCAGATCGTCGGCCTCAGCCTCGGCCTTGCGGACGGCGATTTCCGCCTCGATCTTGGGCCGCTCTCGGTCGAGGGCTGCCCGCACCTGGGCCACCTGCTCAGCCTCGGCCCCGGCCTCCGTTGCCTTGTCGAGCCAGGCGGCGGCCTCGTCAGGACGCGTCGTCACTAGGGCCGCTGTGGCCGCCATCAATGCCATGTCGCCGTTGCCGGCTCCGGCGGCGTCGATGGTCGTGGCCGTCGCGAGGGCCTTGACGGGATTGTCACTTTCCAGGGCTCCCGCCATCACGGCCAGGGCGATCTCCCGGGCCCCCTCGTCCTTAGGATCAACCGTGAGCATCCCGAGGGCGGCCGCCTCGAGCCGCTCGCCGGCGGCCTCCGCCTCCTGCTTGACCGCCTCGAAGCGGGCTTCGAGTGCCGATTTGTCGGCCTTGGGCTGCTGATACTGGGCCTGGAGCACCGTCAGGTCGGCCATCAGCTTCTTCATGCGGCCGAGCGCTTCCGCAAACTCAGCCTTTGCCTCAGCCGTTTGATCGGCTGGAGCCTCGGCCTGCCGCCCCACGGCGGGGCCCATCGCGGCCGCCACCACGCACGCGACCGCGACTGCCAACGCGGCCCCTCTCGCCCACGAAAGCATGCAAACCTCCAGCGGGATATCAGGAACGATTCACCCCAGTAGAATAGCAGGTTTCGTTTCCTTGTCGGAGTCTTGCCAATGGCCCGTCCTCGGCGGCCCGCTCCCCCTGAGGCCGACCAGCCGCCGCGGATTGTCGGGGGCACGCTCCGCGGCCGACGGCTGGCCCACCGGCCCGGCGGTCCTACGCGGCCGATGAAGGATCGCGTGCGTGAGACGCTCTTCGACCTGATCGGGGACCGCGTTCGGGGGGCGATCGCAATCGACCTCTTCGCAGGCACGGGGGCGCTCGGCTTCGAGGCGATCAGCCGCGGTGCGGCCCGGGCGATCTTCGCCGAGCGACACTTCCCCACCGCCGCTGTGCTCCGGCAGTCGGCCCGCGAACTCGGCGTGGAGGACCGCTCGGAGGTGCGTGCTGGTGACGTGCTCAACTGGGCCCGCCGCCTGCCCGACCTGCCCGGCGACGCCCGCTGGATCGTGTTCGTCTCGCCGCCGTGGGCGATGTTCCCCGGGCGGAGTGCCGACCTGATGGCCCTTGTGGCAACGCTCCTCGCGGCCGCCCCCGCTGGCAGCGTTGTCGTGGTCGAGTCGGACGAGGCGTTTGATCCCGCGGCCCTGCCCGGGCCTGAGTCCTGGGAGAGCCGGGCGGTCGCCCCGGCGGTGCTGCATGTCTACGGGCGTCTGGTATCTTAAAAGAGATGGGTGGCAGCGGTGTAGCGGCCCCCCTCGGGCAGGCAGCCCGAGGCCTGGTGCGGAGATGCTGTTTCGAGGGGTCATGGATATCGTCAACCAGCAAGACACGATTCCCTTCACGACCGTTGACGGCTCAACGATTCGCGAACTCCTCGCCCACCGCAACTCGGCGATCCGCAAGCAGAGCCTGGCCGAGGCCCGGCTCGACGCAGGCTCCGCGACAACTCCCCACCACCATGATGTGACTGAGGAGATCTACTACATCCTGAGCGGCACCGCCGACATGACGCTCGGCGATGAGACCCGGCCGGTGGGGCCCGGCGACGCGATCGCGATTCCGCCCGGCGTGCGGCATACGATCCGCAACACCGGCTCGGGCGAACTCGTGTTTCTCTGCACCTGCGCCCCCGGCTACGAACACTCCGATACCTTCCTCGACCCGTCTGCCTGAGCTCCGCCGCGGTTTTTCGCTCCACGCCATCTTCCCCACGCCCCGCGCCCCGCCCCGCTCACCCCACGCCTGTTTCATGGATACTTTCACCACCCTGCTCGTTTCCGAGGGGATTGTGTCGGCCGAGCAGCTCGCCGAGGCCATGCGGATCGCCGGCTCGTCGGGCAAGAAGGTTCATGACGAGGTGGTGCGGCTTGGCTACGCGCCGGGTGAGAAGGTGATGAAGGCCCTCGCCAAGGCCTATCGCCTCAAGTTTGTGAACCTCGCCACCTCCGAGGTGTCGGAGGATGTGATCGGCCTGCTGCCCGAGAGCGTGGCCCGCGAAAACACGATCTTCCCGCTGGCCGAGTCGGGGGGCACGCTCCGGATCGCCACCAGCGACCCCACCGACGTTGACGCCCAGGAGAAGCTCCGCTTCATCCTCAACCGCGAGATCGAGATGGCGATCGCCCCGCGCGAGCAGATCGTGGAGGCGATCAACCGCCACTACGGCCTCTCCGACGGCGAGAGCGCCGACTCGATGCTTCAGGAGTTTACCGACACCGCGATCGACTTCACCGAGACGGCCCTCGAGCAGGAGACCGCCGCGACCGACGACGACCAGTCGGACGCCCCGGTCGTGAAGCTTGTGAACCTGATCATCACCGAGGCGGTGCAGCTGCGGGCGAGCGACATCCACATCGAGCCCTTCGAGGACCGGGTGCGGATCCGCTACCGGATCGACGGCCGGCTCCAGGAACGCGACAACCCGCCCCGGCGGCTGCTCGGGGCGATCCTCTCCCGGATCAAGATTCTTTCCAAGCTCGACATCGCGGAGCGGCGGCGAAGTCAGGACGGCCGGATCAAGCTCACAGTCGACGGCAAAGACTACGACCTCCGCGTGAGCGTGCTGCCCACCAACCACGGCCAGTCGGTGGTGATGCGGATCCTCGACAAAGACAACATCAAGGTCGGCATCCGGCAGCTGGGCCTCTCGGAAAACGATTTCCGGCAGTTCAAGAATCTGATCCGCCGGCCCAACGGGATCATCCTGGTGACCGGGCCGACCGGCTCGGGCAAAACGACCACGCTCTACGCGGCCTTGAACGAGCTCAACCGCCCCGACACGAAGATCATCACGGCCGAGGATCCGGTCGAGTATTACCTGGCCGGCATCAACCAGGTGGAGATCCGCCACTCGATCGGCCTCGACTTCGCCCGCGTGATCCGCTCGATGCTGCGGCAGGCGCCCAACGTGATCCTGGTGGGCGAAATGCGGGACACCGAGACCGCCCAGATGGGCATCCAGGCCTCGCTCACGGGCCATCTCGTGTTTAGCACGCTCCACACCAACGACGCCCCCGGCGCGATCACCCGGATGATCGACATGGGCGTGCCGGCCTACCTCGTGGCTTCGAGCGTGATCGCGGTGCTCGCCCAGCGGCTTGTGCGGGTGAACTGCACCAAGTGCAAGCAGCCCTACCAGCCGCTCGACACCCAGATCGAGTCGGCCGGGATCACCCCCGAGATGCTCGAAGGGGCCACCTTCATGAAGGGCCGCGGCTGCGGCAACTGCCAGAAGTCGGGCTACAAGGGCCGGCTGGGCATCTTCGAGCTGATGGTGATGACCAACAAGATCCGGGAGATGGCCTTCCAGGGGGCCGCTACCCAGGAGATCCGCCGGGCGGCCGTGAGCCAGGGGATGCGGATCATGTTTGAGGACGGCATCGCCAAAACGCTTCGTGGCATCACCACCCTGGACGAGGTGTTCCGGGTGTCGAAACGCACGGAATAGCCGAAA
>JBBEEF010000059.1:0-6234 GCA_040880915.1 Pirellulales bacterium | reverse complement strand
TCCCGGCGCCCCGGGGCGCGCGCCGGGGGCTTTTATGGGTCAGGGGGAGGGGCAATCCCGACCCCGAAAGTTCCATCGATCGAGGACGGATGAACGATCGGATTCGGTTCGCGGCCGAGCCGGGGGACTGCGACGCGATCCTGCGGCGGGATCAGCCGCGGGCTGCCGCGACGAGTTCGCCTGCAAATCGCTCGACGGCCTCGACAAGGCCTGCAGGGTCGGCGGCAGCCTGCTCGGCCACGAGCCGCACGAGGGCTGAGCCCACGATCGCCCCGTCGGCTACCTCACAGACGGCCCGCACCTGCTCGGGCGACGCGATCCCGAACCCGACGAGGATCGGCACGTCGGTCTGCGAGCGGAGCCATTTCACGCGGTCGACGAGCCCGGGAGGCAGTTCGGTGCGGGCTCCCGTGACGCCGGCCACCGACACGCAATAAAGGAAGCCGGTCGACCGGGCCGCGATGGCTGCCGCCCGCTCGGGCGGCGTCGTGGGCGTGACCAGCCGCACGAGCGCCAGACCCGCCGCGCGGCAGGCCGAGTCGAGGTCATCCGACTCCTCCACCGGAAGATCGGGCACGACGAATCCGGTCAGTCCAGCCGCCACGGCGTCGGCCACGAACCGGTCGATCCCACGCCGATAGACGAGCGAGTAGCTTGCCATCGCGAGGATCGGCATGCTGACGCGGCCGGTCGCCTCGCGGGCGATCCCGAACACGCCCTCGAGCGTTGTGCCCTTGCTGAGTGCCCGGGTGTAGGAAGTCTGGATCACAGGGCCGTCGGCGATCGGGTCGCTGTAGGGCACGCCCAGTTCGCAGAGAGACGCCCCGGCCCGCCCGATCGCCTCGATCACCGCCACGCTCGTGGCGGCATCCGGATCGCCTGCGGTCACAAACGGCGCCACCGCCTTGCGGCCGGCGGCCCGGTTGGCCGCAAACATCGCCTCGAGTGCGGCGAGGGGTTTTCGGGCAGTCGAGGTGGCCATCGTCAGACGGGACCCCCGTCGGAAGCGAGGCCGCGGAGCCGAGCGATTTCGGCAGCATCCTTGTCACCGCGGCCGGAGAGGCAGACCACGATGATCTCGTCGGCCGGTCGACGGGCCGCCTCGGCCGCCGCCCAGGCCAGGGCGTGTGAGGTCTCGAGCGCTGGCAGAATCCCCTCGCGACGGGCCACCAGATCGAAGGCGTCGAGCGAGTCCTCGTCGGTGACGTTCGTGTACTCCACGCGGCCGAGATCCCGCCAGTAGGAGTGCTCGGGCCCCACGCCCGGATAGTCAAGTCCGGCCGACACGGAGTGGACATCGGCAGTCTGCCCGTCGGCATCCTGAAGCACATAGCTCAGGCTGCCGTGGAGGATGCCGGGCGAGCCGAAGGAAAGGCTTGCCGCATGATCGCCAGGCTTGCCCGAGCGGCCCCCCGCCTCAATCCCCACGAGCCGCACGGTCTCGTAGTCGACGAAGGGGTGGAACATCCCGGCTGCGTTGCTGCCGCCGCCCACGCAGGCCACCACGGCGTCGGGCATCCGGCCAAACTGCCGCTGGCACTGCCCGACCGTCTCGCGGCCAATCACCGCCTGGAAGTCGCGGACGATTCGCGGGAAGGGGTGTGGGCCGACCACCGAGCCGATGATGTAGTGGGTGTCTTCGACCGAGGCCATCCAGTCTCGCATCGCTTCGTTGATGGCGTCGCGGAGGGTCCGCGAGCCACTCTCGACGGGACGGACCTCGGCCCCCATCAACCGCATCGCCCGCACATTGGGAGCCTGGCGGCGGACGTCCTCGGAGCCCATGTACACGACGCAGTCGAGGCCAAACCGCGCGCAGGCGGTCGCGGTAGCCACGCCATGCTGGCCGGCCCCCGTTTCAGCGATGATCCGTCGCTTGCCCATCCTCATCGCCAGCAGACCCTGGCCGAGGGTGTTGTTGATCTTGTGAGCGCCGGTGTGGTTGAGGTCCTCACGCTTAAACCAGATCTGGGCGCCGCCGGCGTGCTTCGTGAGCCGCTCGGCGAAGTAGAGGGGGGTGGGGCGGCCCACGAAGGTCGAGAGCAGCCCGTCGAGCTCGGCCGTAAAGGCGGGGTCGGCGATTGCCGCCTTGTACGCCTGCTCGAGTTGATCGAGCGCGGCGGAGAGCGTCTCTGGAACGTAGCGGCCGCCAAACCGGCCAAACCGGCCGAGGGTGTCGGGGACACTGGAGACAGGAGCTTGGATCGTAGTCATGGCATCATTGTAACCGACTGGAAAAACCAGCCCATTCGGGCGGGGCAGGGGTCTTGCTGGCCGTCGCCCGGACGTTGCCAGGACATTGGTTCTTCCAGCCTTTTTATGGGTGCGGGTTGCCTTTCGAGGATCGCGATCCTGTTCGGCACGGCGTGTGCGGCATAGAAGCCCCCGGCGCGAGCCGGGGGACTGTGACGTGGCGCACCGATTGGAAACAGCCAGGCTTAGGCGGGGTGGCCTATCCAGGTCAGGGATGGGCGCGGTGACGCGGGGCGGCATGGATAGCTGGGTGGCCTTTGCTCCCGCAGTCCCCCGGCTCGCGCCCGGGGGCTTTTATCGGTCAGGGGCCGGGGTTGCCCGTGTTAATCTCGTCGGCCTTGCAAGCGAGCGAGATGAGGTTGCCCGTGCCAATCGAGCTCGGACGTTCGCTGCAAAAAACCGACGCAGCCTCGGCACGAACGGGGGGTGTCCCCTGGTTCTGCCTGCGAGCAGCTTACGATACCTCCCATGCCAGAGTTGCCTGAGGTCGAGACGATGTGCCGCGGTCTGGCCGGGATCGTGGGCCGGCGGATCGTGTCCGCGACGCTTCCCCGTGGCCGGGTGCGGCCAGTCAGTGTTCGCCCCGCCGCAGCGGCGTTCGTGCGGCGGCTGGCTGGCCGGACGATCGTGGGCGTACACCGCCGCGGCAAGCGGGTCGTGATCGAGATGAACGCAATCAACGGTCGGCCGAGGGAGTGGCTTGTGATCGAGCCGCGGATGACCGGGCTCTTGCTCGTCGTCGATCCACCGACCGACGACCATGTGCGGCTGGTCGTTCGACTGGCCGATGGGCCGTCGCGGCGGGTTTTGTTCTGGGATCGCCGCGGTCTGGGCACAATCCGACTCGTGAACGAACGCGGCCTCGAGACGGCCTGCGGAGCGTCCAAGCTTGGTCCCGACGGGCTCGTTGTAACCGGTGACGAGCTTGCGATGCGGCTCGGCCGCTCACGCCGCGCGGTCAAGGCGGCGCTGCTCGACCAGCGGGCCGTGGCGGGAATCGGCAACATCTATGCGGCCGAGATCCTGTTTCGGGTCGGCATCGATCCCCGCATCCAGTGTCGGCGGCTCCGGGCAGAGACGTGGGAGCGGATCGCGGTCGAGGCCCGTCGGGTGCTCACCGAGGCGATTCGGCTGGAAGGTTCGAGCATCGGCGACGAGACCTATCGCACGGCCGATGCCCGGCCGGGCCGTGCCCAGCGGCGTCATCGGGTCTACGGCCGAGAGGGCAAACCCTGCCGCCGTTGCCAAACCCCGGTCGAACGGATCGTGCTCGCCCAACGGGCAACGTTTTTCTGCCCGGCGTGCCAGACCAAGTGACCGGCCCGCGACCACCGGGATTTTTCTGGCCTAGGATGCAATTCTCCACGCAATTCGTCTCGCCCAGGTCGCAAACCTGAGCCGGTTTTTGGCTCTCACCCGCCGCCCCGCAGATCACCTGCCGAGGCCCGTTCGGTACAATCGAGTTTGGCCGGCCTCTTCACTGGCCAGCTTCCCCGGAGCACTCACGATGCCCACCCGCCGCTCGATTATCTCCCGTCGCCAACTCCTCGCGGGGGCCGCCGGCACCGCTGGCTTACTTGCCTCCCGCGGTCATGTGAGTGCCGCCGAACCGGCCGCGGCTGCCAAGACGGCTGAGTCGCTCGCCGCTGTGCTGCACGAGTCGCTCAGCCCCGAGCAGCGGAAGGTGGTCTGCTTCCCCTGGGACTACGTGCATCCGAAGTTCGGCCTCCTGCGAACCCGCGTGGGCAACAACTGGAACGCCACCGAGCCCGACCTGGCCGGCACCTTCTTCACGAAGGACCAGCAGCGGCTCGTGCGGGACATCTTTGAGCAGCTCATCGAGCCCGAATGGCATGCCCGCTTCGACAAGCAGATGGAGGATGACTGCGGGGGCTTCGGCCATCATCAGTCACTCGCGCTGATCGGCGAGCCGGGCAGCGGAAAGTTTCAGTTTCTGCTCACCGGCCGGCACATGACGCTGCGGTGCGACGGCGACTCAGCCGACCATGTCGCCTTCGGCGGGCCAATCTTCTACGGCCACGACTCCGGCGGCTTTCATGAAGAGAAAGATCATGCCGGCAACGTCTTCTGGCCTCAGGCGGTGGCCGCCAACCGCGTGTTCGCGATGCTCGACGGCAGGCAGCGGGCGGCTTCGCTCGTCGACACGCTGCCCAAGGAAAACGCCGTGGCCTTCCGGGGCCGGCGGGAGCCGATTCCGGGGATTCCCGTCTCGGAGCTATCCCCCGACCAGCGGGAGGAACTCGAGAAGGTGCTCGCAGTTCTGCTCGAGCCCTATCGCACCGTCGATCGTGACGAGGTCCGCGGCTGCCTCGACCGGCAGGGAGGACTCGACGACTGCCGGCTTGCCTTCTACACCAAGGGTGATATCGGCAACGACCGGGTCTGGGACAACTGGCGGCTGGAGGGGCCGTCGTTCGTCTGGCACTTCCGCGGCGCGCCGCACGTTCACGTGTGGGTGAACGTTGCCGACTCCTCCGACCTGCCCACCAATTCCTGACCCGTCCCGACCCAGCGAGCACTCGTGAGCCTTGACTGCTGCATCATCGGTGGCGGGATCATCGGCCTGTCGATCGCCAGGGAACTCGCCGGCCGCGGCCACCAGGTGCGGGTGCTCGCCCGGGAGCGCCGCCGCGACACCGCCTCCTGGGCGGCTGCGGGAATTTTTCCGCCGGTCTCCGCTCGGCCCTCCGCCGACGCCAATCAGGCGCTGACGGCGTTCAGCGACCGCCTTCACCGGACGTGGGCCCGCGAACTCCGTGCCGAGACCGGCATCGACAACGGCCTGGTCGCCTGCGGTGGGCTGCATGTGGCGGCCGGTGAAGCGAACCTTGCGATCCTCGAGGTCGAGGCCAACGAATGGCGGTCGCGGGGCGTGCGATGCGACTGGATCGACGCCGCGGGGATCATCCGGCTCGAACCGGTGCTCGCGGCGGCCGTCGCCTCCGACCGGATCAGCGGCGGCCTGCTCCTGCCCGACGAGATGCGGATTCGCCCGCCGCGGCACCTCGAGGCACTCGAGCGGTCGTGCTCGGCCCGAGGCGTGCGGTTGGTCTCCGAGGCCGAGGTGGTGGGTGTGACGGTTGCCGCGGGCCGATTGACGGGCGTCGAGGCGGTCGTGGCGGGCCGCCGGCAGCGGTTCGAAGCCGACGCCTACGTGCTCGCCGCCGGGGCCTGGACGGGGGAACTCGCGGAGTCGCTTGGCCTCGCGATCGACACGCGGCCGATCCGCGGGCAGATCGCGCTTTTGGCATTTCCGGAGCCGCTGCTCTCGCGGGTGGTCAACCGCGGGCTCGACTACCTCGTGCCGCGGGAAGACGGCCGGGTGCTCGTGGGCTCGACGCTCGAGGACGTCGGCTTCGATCGGTCCACGGTTGCCGCCGACATCGACCGCCTCCTCGCGGTGGCGGCTGACCTGCTCGGTGACATCTCGGCCGCGACGGTCGAGCAGACGTGGGCCGGCCTGAGGCCGGGATCGGCCGACGGGCTGCCAAGGATCGGCCGCGTGCCGGCCTGTGACAACGCCTTCCTCGCGGCCGGTCACTTCCGGGCGGGGCTGCACCAGTCGACCGGCACGGCAGTGCTCGTGGCTGATCTCGTTGAGGATCGCATACCGTCACTCGACGTCGCGGCCTTCGCACCCGGTCGGTCCGCCGGCCCTCCGGGGCCAGACTCGGTGCCTGTCATGCTCGCACGGGCCCGGCACTCGATAGGGACGCTCCCCATCTAGGCACGGCGTGGCTGATGCCTCGAAGGTGGGGCCGGCTTACGCCATCGTGGGAATTGGTTGATAGAAGCCCCGGGCGCGAGCCCGGGGACGGCGGGTCACCGGGCCATCCCGTTGACCATGCCGCCCGGGGTCGGCAGCGCGTGGGTATGGCAGCGCCATGCTGTGCGCCACGTCACAGTCCCCGGGCTCGCGCCTCGGGGCTTCTATGGGGGCAAGGGGGAGGGGTCGGCCGT
>JBBEEF010000058.1:2044-6247 GCA_040880915.1 Pirellulales bacterium | reverse complement strand
CCTACGGGCTCGGGACGCTCAATCGCAATCTGCCGGGGTTTGTCGTGATCGCGCCCAAGCAGACGTACGCGGGCACGCAGGTCTACGCCAGCGACTTCCTGCCGGGAGCCCATCAGGGCACGCTGGTCGTGTGGACGACCGAGTTCGGCAGGACCCCGTTCAACAACACGGCTGACGCCAAGGGGCGGGAGCATCACCCCTGGGCGTTCAGTTCCTGGCTGGCTGGCGGCGGGGTGAAGCCCGGCATCGTCCATGGCGGCACCGACGAGATCGGCCTGCGGGCGGTCGACAAGCCAGTCCACGTGCGGGATTTCCACGCCACGATCCTGCACCTGATGGGATTCAACCACGAGCGGCTCACGTTCCGCCATGCCGGCCTCGACTTCCGGCTCACCGGTGTGGAGCCGGCCCGCGTCGTCCAGGACATTCTGGCGTGATTCCCGGAAGCAGCCGATCTGCCCGCAACAGTTAGCCGGCGGGATGACGTGATCGACTGTCGTGCGCCGCCATCTCTAGCCGTGTGGCGTCCGTTGCACGACGGACACACGCCCCGGCCCGCCCGTTTCAGGGCTTCGTGGTCAGGAACTTGATGAGCGCGAGAAACTCGTCCTCCGAGAGGCTTTCGAGGATGCCCGAGGGCATCAGCGATTTGGCCGACGTGCTCCGCTCATCGATGGCCTTGAGCGGCACCGTCACGGGCCCCTCGGGCGTGCGGAGCACGAGCGACTCCGGCGTCTCCTCCGCCACGATGCCGTTGATCGATCGACCGTCGTCGGTGATCACCGTCGTCAGCTGGTAATCCGGGCCCACCACGGCGTGGGGATCGACGAGGTTTTCCACGAAATAATCGGGGCCGTTCATCCAGGCGCCCGTCAGGTTTGGCCCGAGCTTGCCCCCCGCGTCGCCGTGCATGTGGCAGTTGGCACAGGCCTTGTTGAACACCGCCCGGCCACGACCATGGTCGATCGACCACTGTGGCGCCGCGGCCCAGGTCTTCTTCAGCCGGGCCATCGTGGCTTTGGCCACCGCGGGGGATTCGTTCACCTTGCCATACACCCTGTCGAGCGCGGCGCCGATGGCGGCATCATCGAGCCCGCGAAGCTGTCGCAGTTGGGCGGCGTTGATCTCGTCCTTCGGAAACCGCTTCGCCTCGATCGCCTCCACCAGCGGCCGCGCGAAGGACGGCTTGCTCGCCAGCGTCGCGATAGCGGCCCCGCGGTCCTGCTCACTGAGCGATGGGTAGGCCGCCAGCAGCTTTTCAGCGACGGCCGGATCGTTCGACCGGCTCACCAGCGGCAAGGCGACGGCACAAAACTCGGGCTCGTCGAGCAGCGCTACAAAGATCGGCACCGCCTCCTTGTCGCCCGCACGACTCAAGAGCGCGAAGGCCTCCTTGCGGGTTGCGGGGGCCGCGGTGCGGTCGGCGAGCGTGCCCCGCATCGCGGCCAGCACGCCGATATCACCGAAGACGGCCGACAGCCGCTGTGCCTTTTCCTTCGCCGGGCCGTCGGCAAACCGAGCGACCACTTCCTGCCAGCCCTCCGGCGGCGGCACGGCCCCGGAGTTCACGAGACTGTAGTCGAGCATTTCGAGCAGCCGCGGTGCTGTCGCGGGCGACGCCTTCGCCATGGCGGCGACGAGCAGGCGGCGTCCCTCCGGCAGCCGGCCGAAATACCAGTGGATCGAATCGGCGAGGGGACCGATCGGCGTCGCCGCTGCGAGCGCCGCGGCGCGGGGCAGGTCGGCCTCGACGAGCGGGGCGATCCCGCTCCAGATCAGCTTCGGCAGGAATCGGTCGCCCGCATCCTCGCCGTGCATCGCGAGCGCGGCGCCGATGTTCCAGCGGTCGGCCGGCGGCAATGCGGGCAGGGCTGAGGCCAGGGAACGCCGAACGAGTGACGAGAAATCCTTCTCGGCCGCAGCGAGCAGTGCTTCCGCCGGAATCCGCGGCGTGCCCGGCGCCTCGGTGGCGAGCGCCACGGCCCAGCCACGGACGCGGTCGTCGGCATGCGCGAAGGCCCGGACCAGGCCCGCGTCGTCGAGGCTGCCCGTCACGTGGAGCGTCCAGAGGCCGCGGAGCGCCGTCACGGCATCGGCGGAGGATGCCATGAGCCGCAGCGGTTCGAGGGCCGCGCGGTCGAGTTTCCCGGCCGCGGCCCGCTCCTGCAGGAGCCGACGGGCCGTGCGGACGAACCACTCATTGCAGTGCGTGTGAATCGCCACGAGTTCCGCATCGGTCTTCTTGGCAAGGTCTACCGTCACCGGCCGGAACGTCTCCGCCCAGGCGAGCCTGTAGACCCGGCCGTTGGTGCGGTCCCAGATCTCGGTGGCGGGATTATGGCAGTGCTGATTGTCCCACCAGTCGATCACGTAGACGGCGCCGTCGGGTCCGTATTGCAGGTCGACGTTCACCGACTGGAACTCCGGCACGTGGAGAATGTCGTAGCCGGCATGAAACACCTCGTAGCCGCTCCCCTGGCGGAAGGCCTCCTGATGGTTCATCTGCCGGCCGTGCAGGTTGTTGGTGAAGATGTGGTCGCGGTAGATCTCCGGCCAGTTGTCGCCGAGATAGACCATCGTGCCGACGTGCGAATGGCCGCCGTAGACGGCGTCTGTGCCCTTCTTGCCGGCGCCCCCCTCGCCGCTGTCGTACCGGGCTGCGGCGGGCAGGAAGTTTTTCAGGGCGGGGGCGAACGGAGGTGCCTCGCGGCAGATGAACGGCGGAAAGCCGCTGTTGGCCTGATTCCAGTAGATGCCGTTGCGGAGGATGTGCGTCGTGCCGCCGCCGCCGAAGAAACTCCGGCAGTGCGTCATGAAGGCGTCGCCCACGCTCGAGAAGTCGATGCCCCACTGGTTGCTGCCGCCATGGGCGAAGATCTCGAACTGCTTCCCCACCGGGTGATACCGCCAGATGCCGGCATTGATGCGCAGCCGCTGGTTCGGCGGCGTGCCCGGCGGGCCGACGTCAGACGTGGTGAACACGCCGTGGCAACCGTAGAGCCAGCCGTCGGGGCCCCACGTGAAGCCGTTGAGCGTCTCGTGGGTGTCTTGCAAACCCCAGCCGTCGAGAAGGATCTCCGGTTCACCGTCGGGCACGTCGTCGCCGTCGCGATCCGCGATGAAAAGCAAATGCGGCGCCGCTCCGACGAACACGCCCCCGAAGCCCACCTCGATGCCGCTGACGAGATTGAGTCCTTCCTTGAAGACCTTCCGCGTCTCGAACGAGCCGTCGCCATCTTGGTCGGCGAGGATCACGATCCGATCGAGACCCTGTCCTTCGGGCCGCTTGTTCGGATAGCTGTGCCCCTCCACGACCCACAGCCGGCCGCGCGGGTCGATCGCGAACGCGACCGGCTGGTGGATGTCGGGCTCGGCCGCGATCAGGTCCACGCGGAACCCCGGCGTGACCTTCATTCCGGCGACCGTCGCAGCTGCCTTTTCGTGAGTCGCCGCCGCGTGGGTGCCGCTCTGCTTGGCCGGCTGATTGTCGATCGTGTGCCAGAGCACCGGGCTCGACCAGTCTCGGCCGGCATTTTCCGGCTTCGCAGCAACGTGCGGTGATCGATCCGCTGGTGCAGTTACCCCGAGGTCAGCGAGGCGGATGTCACGAAACCGTAGCTTCACCGGACCGGGGCCCGAATGGAGTTGCAACGCGAGCCGCCCCGAAAACTCAGCATGCTTGGTGTCGCGGTCGTCGAGCACGGCCGCGAGCGTGTCGTTGATCGACACCGTAACGTGCGAGGCCGTGGCCCGGATCCGGTAGCGGTTCCAGTCGTCGGTCTTCACGACCGCGCGGATCGAATCGGGCGGCGCGAAGACATCGGACCACGTGCGGCCGTCAGGAGCGATCGCCTTCCTCTCGCCCCGCTCCACGAGCAGCCCGCGGCCGTGCTCGTCATAGACCCGCCCGAGCCACGTCTTGCCGCCGTCGAGATCGGCCTGGTAGCCCTTGGCCTGGCCATCCAGCAGACGCTTGCTGCGAAACTGGATTCCCGAATTGGCCGACGGGTCGCCCTCAATCCGGTATTCGAGCGAGAGTTCGAAATCGCCGACGGTTCCGTCCCACCAGAGAAACTCGTTGTGGCCGAGTTTTTCACCGGCGGGTATCTCCGCGGTGATCGCGCCGTCCTCGACACGCCAGTGGTCGGTCGCGCCGCTCCAGCCCGCAAGCGAGCGGCCGTCAAAGATTCGCCGCGTCTCGGC
>JBBEEF010000058.1:0-1944 GCA_040880915.1 Pirellulales bacterium | reverse complement strand
TCCGCCAGCGGGGCGGTCGCGTCGCCGAAGGCCGGCGGCGACACCCCCATCTTGTCCATGATCGAGAGGTAGAGCCGGCACATCTGCCGGTTTTCCTGGCCGGCGTAGTCGAGCACCCGGCCCGACGCGATCCTGCCCCCGGCCCGCCCCAGGAGCACCACCGGCAGCCGGCTGTTGTCGTGGGTGCCCGTGAGCATGCTCGAGCAGAACAAGAGCATCGAATTGTCGAGCGCCGTCCGGCCCCCCTCGTCGATCGCGTCGAGCCGCCGGGCCACGTGGGCGAGCTGCTCCACGAAGAACCGGTTGACCTTCAGCCAGTCGTCGGTGTCGGCATGCGAGAGCAGGTGGTGGATCATGTGGTCCACCCCCAGGTTCGGGAATCGCAGTGACGAGTGGTCGTTGTTGAGCTTGAGCGTGACGATCCTCGTCGTGTCGGTCTGGAAGGCGAGCACCAGCAGGTCGCACATCAGCCGCATGTGCGCGGCGATATCCTGGGGGACGCCCTCCGGCGGCCGCGGCATGTCGGGCTTGTCGAGCGCGGGCTTCCAGCCCTGCAGTTCCCCGCGGTTGCCGGCGGCCATGATCCGCTGCTCCACGTCGCGGACGCTGTCGAGATACTCGTCGAGCTTCCGCCGGTCGGCCCGGGCGATCCGCCGCCGCAGGCCGGAGGCGTCCTCGATCACCGCGTCAAGCACGCTCCGATCGCCCTGGCTGGCCCCCTCCTTGAACAACCGGTCGAAGGCGAGCGCGGGATAGAGCTCCAGCGGCGTAGGCGTGGTGGGGGAGCTCCAGGAGATGTGGGAGCTGTAGAGCATTGAGTAGTTCTTGTGGACCGACGGGTTCGACTTCTCGCAGCCGAGCACCAGGCTCGGCAGCTTGGTGCCGCGGCCGTAGGTCTGGGCGAGGAACTGGTCGACGCTCGTGCCCGACCGGATCTCGCCGCCCGAGGCCAGGGCCGCGCCCGAGAGCAGGTTGCCGGTCTGCGAGGAGTGGATGTTGCCCTTGGTGGCCTCGGTGTTGAACAGGCCGTTGATGAAGAGCAGCTTCTCGCGATGCGGCTCGAGCGGGGCGAGCACCTCGAGCGCTGCCATCACCCGCCCGTCGGCCGCCTGGAGCCGCTCGTCGATCGCCTCGAGCAGCGGCAGGTCGGAGAGCTGGGTTTCCCGGCCGAGCGCGTAGCCCAAGAGCTTCTTGCAGAACTGCCGACCGAAGGCGGCGCCGCGGGCGGCGGCCAGGTGGCGAGCCAAGTCGGCATGCCCGGCCACCGGCGTGCCGTCGGGGAGCGTGGCCGCAGTGTCGACCGGCTTGCCGGCCGCATCGAGCTCCCGCCGCCGGCCGATCGCGTCAAAGGCCTCGAGCGCGAAGCCGTAGGCATCGAACCGGGCGTGGCAGCCGGCGCAGGCCGCATCGCGGGAATGCAGCGCCGTCAGCTCCCGCTCCGAGAGCCCTGCCGGCGGCGCCTCGGCCAAAGGGGGCACTCCCTGGGGCGGCTTCGGCACCCGCTGGCCGAGCAGCACCTCCGCGATCCAGGTGCCGCGGAGGATCGGGCTCGTCCGCGAGGCGCCCGACTGCTTGGCGAGCGCTGCGGCCAGCGTGAGCACGCCGCCGCGGCCATGCTCGCGGACGCCCTCCACCAGCCGCCACTCGGGCCCCGCAACCCCCGGAATCCCGTAGAAGGCAGCCAGCTGATCATTCAGAAACGCGTAGTCGGCGTCGAGCAGCCCGCGGATCGGCCGGTCCCGCTCAAAGAGATCGACCACGAGCAACACCGCCTCCTCGTGCATCGCCCCCCGCAGGTCGGCAAACTCGGGAAACGCCTGCGGGCTCTTTTCGTCATGCTCGGCGAAGTTCTCCACGTGCAGCCAGTAGGTGCCGAACTGCTCGGCAAGGCGGCGGATCTTCGGATCGGCCACCATCCGCCGCAGCTGCCCGGTGAGCACGGCC
>JBBEEF010000057.1:0-6267 GCA_040880915.1 Pirellulales bacterium | reverse complement strand
CCGCAGTCCCCGGGCTCGCGCCCGGGGCTTGTATGTGGGAGAGGGTCAGGGGTCGGGGTTGCCCGTGCTATCGAGCCGGCCTCGCAAGCGAGCGAGAGGCAGGATGCCGTAGCGAGCTTGCGTGTGCCCCCATAGAAGCCCCCAGCGCAAGCTGGGGGACTGTGACGAGGCCCACCACCGGACGCAGCGGCGAATTCCGAACCGCTGTACCTGGCGTCAGGCTCCGGCGTACCGTGCAGCCATCGCGGCGAGCGTGATGCACTTCACCTTGCCGGCGTTGCCCGCCTGGCCAAACTGCACCATGCGCTCAGCACAGACCTTTTTCATGGCCTCGCGGGAGGGCTTCAGGTAATCCCGCGGGTCAAACTTCTCAGGATGCTCAAAGAGCACCTTACGGATCGCACCGGTGATCGCCATCCGGCAGTCGGTGTCGACGTTGATCTTGCGGACGCCGTGCTTGATCCCCTTCTGGATCTCCTCGACGGGCACGCCCCAGGTCTGCGGCATCGTGCCGCCGTACTTGTTGATAATGTCCTGGAGGTCCTGCGGCACGCTCGACGAGCCGTGCATCACGAGGTGGCAGTTCGGGAGCATCCGGTGGATCTCCTCGATCCGCTTCATGGCGAGCACGTCACCGTCGGGCTTGCGGGTGAACTTGTACGCCCCGTGGCTCGTGCCGATCGCCACGGCCAGCGCGTCGACGCCGGTGGCCGCCACGAACCGGGCCGCCTCGTCCGGATCGGTGAGCAACTGGTCGTGCGAGAGCTTGCCGGTGGCCCCGTGGCCGTCCTCGGCCTCCCCCTCGCCACTCTCGAGCGACCCCAGGCAGCCAAGTTCCCCCTCCACCGACACGCCCTGCCGATGGGCCAGATTCACGACCTCTTTCGTGACCTTCACGTTGTAGTCGAAGTCGGCCGGGGTCTTGCCGTCCTCCTTGAGCGACCCGTCCATCATCACGCTGGTGAAGCCGTTGTCGATCGCGCTCTGGCAGGTCGCCGGCGAGTTGCCGTGGTCCTGGTGCATCGCGATTGGGATCGCCGGGTAGAGCTCGGCCGCGGCGAGCATGAGGTGGCGAAGGTAGTTGTCCTGGGAGTAGCCGCGGGCGCCCCGCGAGGCCTGCACGATCACGGGCGAGTCGGTCTCCTTGGCCGCCTCCATGATCGACTGGATCTGCTCCATGTTGTTGACGTTGAAGGCGGCCAGGCCGTAGCCGTGCTCGGCGGCATGGTCGAGCAGGATGCGCATGGGAACGAGCGGCATGGCGGGATCTCCTCGAGAGGCGGGATGGATCGGGCGGGCGGCCCCGTGGGACCGCCGCGGCGACGAGCATACGGCAAAACCGGGGCTGCTAGAATCCCTGGTATTGTCCCCCGCGTATCCACCGGCCGCCTGGCACATGGACCTCCGCCCCGTCACCGACCCGATCCGCAGCTTCCTCTACGTGACGGGGGGCTGGGTTTGCATCGGCCTGGCGGTGCTCGGCGCGATCCTGCCGATCCTGCCCACGACACCGTTTCTCCTGTTGGCGAGCTGGTGTTTCTACCGCGGCTCACCACGGATCCACGCCTGGCTGCACCGGTCCCAATGGTTCGGGCCAACGCTCGACGACTGGCACCACTACCATGGCATCCGGCGCAGCCTCAAGCACCGGGCGATCCTCATGGTGTTGGCCGTCACGGTGACAACGCTGTTCTTCAACTCGTTGCCCTGGTACATCCAGTATCTTGTGATCGGCCTGGTGGCCTGCGGCCTGTATACGATCTGGACCGTGCCCACGCTCCCCGACGACGCCCCGCCCCCTCCGCGGACGATCGCCGAGTGATTCACGTGGCCCGCGGCACCCGAGACGCTGCCGCCACAGCGACGAGAATCCCGAGGCCGGCGAGATCGACGACCGAGAACCCGGTGCCCGCGATGCCGAGGCTGTCGGGGGTGAGGGCGCAGGCGGCCGCCGCGAAGCAGGCCGCCCGGAGGGGCCAGGAGAGTGGCCCGCGGAGAAATCCCGCCATGCCGGCGGCGAGCGCCACGATGCCCACCACCGCCGCGGCCACCGCACCGACCACGGCCGCCACGGTCGGTCGTCCGCCGTCGTGGTCCATCAGGCAGAGCGCCGGTCGGTAAACGAACATGAATGGCAGCGTGAAGCCGACGAGTGAAAACCGGAAGGCGGCGAGGCTGGCGGCCATCACCGGCGCCCCGGCGATCGAAGCGGTGGCGTAGGCGGCCAGCGCTACAGGTGGCGTCACCATCGCCATCATCCCGAAGTAGAAGATGAACAGGTGCGCCGCGAGGATCGGCACGCCGAGGGCCGGATCGGCGAACACCGGGCCGATGATCGTCGCAAGCAGCAGGTAGGAGACGGCGCTCGGCAGCCCCATGCCGAGCACCAGCGAGCAGCCCATGATGGCCACGAGGGCGAGCAACAGGCTGTTGCCCGCCAGCGGGATGATCGCCGCCGGCACGCCGGTGCCGATGCCGGTCCGGGAGACGAGGCCGATCACGATCCCCACGCAGGCCGCCGCCGCCACCAGCGGCACGCCTCCTGTCGCCGTCGCCAGCATCGCCGCGACGACCCGCTCCCGCCAGGCGGGCAGGAGCAGGCCTGCCACCAGCAGGCCGGCGAGCCCGACGATCACGGCATCGGCCCAGTTGGCGACAGCGGGCACAAGCCACCAGGCCGCGGCCGCAAGGCCAGCCCACGTTGCGAGCGCCGCGATCCGGGCGGCCGCGGATGGCCCGGTGGCCGGGTTTGCGAGGATCAGCGCCACGACGAGCGCCAGCGCCAGGCTTACCGCGCGAAACGGCGAGAACCCGGCGAACAGGAGCCCCATCAGGCACACAAGCGCCGCCACAAAGGTGAACCCCGCGAAACTGACGAGAGCGGGCCGGTCGGCCGGCTCGCTGAGCCGCTCCGCTGCCGCCCGGGGGGCGGTGGCGTCGAGCCGGCAGGCGTAGAAGTGCACGAGCATGAAGATCGACAGGTAGTAGAGAATCGCCGGGATGATCGCCGCCTGCACGATCTCCAGAAACCGCACCGGCGGGTCGCGGTTGATGATCTCGAGCATCATGTAGGCGCCGGCCCCCATCACCGGTGGCACAAGCGCGCCCCCGGAGGAGGCGGCCGCCTCGATGCCCGCCGCGACCGCCGGTGAAAAGCCGATGCCCCGCATGAGCGGGATCGTAAACGTGCCGGTCGTCGCGGCGTTGGCCACGGCGCTACCCGAGAGCGAGCCCATCAGGCCGCTTGCAAGCACGGCCACCTTCGCCGGGCCGCCGGTCCGGCGGCCGAAGAGCCGCTCCGCCAGAGCGATCACCCACCCGGTCGCCCCCGCGGCCTGGAGCGCCACCCCGAAGAGGACAAACACGAACACGTAGCGAAACATCACCGCCATGGCCGTGCCAAACACCCCCTCGCTGCGGAGCCAGGACTGGCCGACGATCGCAGCCCAGTCCTGGCCACGGTGCGGAAAGAGCCAGTCGGGCAGTCCGCGAGCGATGGCCCGGTGGGCGTAGAGCAGAAACACGACCGCGATGAGCGGCAGCGACCAGCCGACCGAACGCCGGGCGGCCTCCAGCACGAGCAGGATCCCGATGGTCCCGACCGCCACATCGAGCGCGGTGTAGGCGGCCGCCCGCCGGCCGAGGTCGGCCGACTGGACGACGAGGTAGCCGCAGCAGACGATCGCCGCGACGGCGAGCAGGGCATCACCGGCGAGCCGCCAGCCCCCGGACTGCTTGCCGGCGGCTCCGGCGGTGCCGAGGAAGCAGAGCACAAGCCCCAGGCCGCCGAACACGGCCAGCTCCGCCAGCGGCGGCAGGAGCGGCATGTTGACCTCGACGAGCACGTAGAGCGTCAGGGCCGTCGCCAGAGCGGCGACGAGCAGGCTCCGGCCGTCACGAGAAATGATGGTGGGCACAGACATGTCTCGAAGTGGCGGGAGACTTTCAGCCTGCCGACTGCGGGCTCGAAACCGGAGCATCTTTCGTTCGGGTCGCCTGGAAGAAGCCCCGACTTACTCCGCCGGCCAGAGCCCGGCCTCACGGTAGAACCGCACCGCCCCGGGGTGAAACTCAATCCCGTTGCTTCGCACCACGTTCTGCTCGGTGATCGCCCGCGCTGCCCGATGCCGCTCGGCTATCTTGGCTCGATTCTCCCAGACCAGTTTGGTGAAGTCGTGCACAAGCCCTTCGTCGGCGTCCGCCGCCGTGATCAGGTGGGCTGAGCCCACGTCGAGCCCCTGGTAATCAGCGATGATGCCGGCGTAGGTGCCGCCGGGGATCGTGGCCGGCTCGAAGAAGGGGTATTCATCGATCAGCTTCTGCTTCGCCTCCTCGTCGTAGGGCACAAGCCGCACGGGATTGGCCTGGGCGATCTGGGCGAGCGCCGGGTTGGGCACCCCGCCGCCGATCATGGCGGCGTCCACCGACCCATCACCGAGCAGGTCGACGGCGCTCTGCTGGCTGCCATAGCGGGCCTCGACATCGGCGAGCGTCAGGCCGTGGGCCTCGAGGATCGGGGCCACGAAGTACTCGAAACCCGCCCCCTCCGGCCCAAGGTAAACCCGGCGGCCCTTCAGGTCGGCCACCCGCTTCACGGGTGAATCAGCCGGCACCACGAACATCGCCACGTTGGGGAAGAGCGTCATCACACCGCGGACGTCATGGGCCTGCTCCCAGCCACCGCTGCCGCGGACGGCGAAGTAGGTGATCGACGAGTTCGAGAGCGCGAACTGGAGCTTGCCCTGGGAGAGGAGGCGGATGTTTTCCATCGAGCCGCCGGTCGACTCAGACGAGACCCGCCAGCCCTGGTCTCCCTGGGCCTGGTTGACGACCTCGCAGATGGCGCTACCGACGGTGTAGAAAGCGCCACCGATGGGCGCGGTGCCGACGGCGATGAACTCACGCTCGCCGCCGCCGCAGCCTCCAAGCACTAGAAGCGGGGCCAGGACAACGAGCGAGCGGAGTGACATGCGGACGGGACCTCGGAGATTGCCCCGGCCCTCGGCAGACGAACGACAAAGGCCGGCAGGCGTCTAAGCCTACCGGCACATCGTCGTTGGCGGAAACCGACCCGCTTCGTCAGGGACCGATCGAGGGGGGCCTCTTCGCGAGGAAGTCGCGGGGGCCGCGGGTGGTGTAGTAGGGGTAGGCGACCGCGCCGGTGGGCGGACCGGCCGGCGTCACGGCCCCGTAATCGGAGGCCCCCAGGGCCGCCTTCTCGTCGGCCGAGAGGTGGTGCTTGGCCAGCCCGCCGTAGCGGCCGGTGTGCGGGGCCTTGCAGACGCCGCCGGGGCAATCCTGGCAGCCGTCGGCCTGGCAGCGGCCGTCGGGGCAGCCCTCCTCGCAGTCGCGACAGCCGCCGACCTCGCAATCCTGACAGTCGCCCTGCCCGCCCGGCCCGGTGTGGTGGCCGTAGGGGCCGTCGGCATTGAGGAGGAAGAGCCGGTCGATGATCGAGCAACCGCTGCTCGTGGCGGCAACGGCCGCAACGACGAGCAGGCTGAGAATCCGAAGGCTGGCATGCGAGCGATGCATGGGAGGGCTCCCGCTGGGCGGCCGTGCTCGCCGGCGGCGAACCACCACCGGCGCACAAATCCGCGAGTACGGGTCATATCGGTTCTGCGGCCGGTGCCGGTTGAGGAAACCCTGCCGCTGACAAACTGGGCAACCTCTTCCGTGGGTCGGGGTTGCCCGTGTGATCTTGCCGGTCGGTCACTACGGGCATCCTGCCCTACGCTCACTCCGCGCAAGCTCCGCTTCGGCATCCTGCCTTTCGCTTGCTTGCGAGGCCGGCGAGATAGCACAGGCAACCTCTTGCCCTGACCCTCTCCCACATACAAGCCCCGGGGCGCGAGCCCGGGGACTGCGGGAACAAAAGCCATCCCGCTATCCATGCCATCCCGCCTGCCACCCCAGATCGCCGACGCGGCTTGAGCCTGGCTACATCCAATTGGCATGCTACGTCACAGTCCCCCAGCTCGCGCTGGGGGCTTCTATGCCGCACACGCCGTGCCGAACGGGATGGCGATCCTCTTTTGAGCTTGCTTGCGAGGCCGGCGAGATAGCACGGGCAACCCCTCCCCCTGACCCTCTCCCACATACAAGCCCCGGGGCGCGAGCCCGGGGGCTCTGGGTCCAAAAGCCACCCCGCTATCCATGCCATCCCGCCTGCCACCCCGCCGGCGGCAAAAAAATGGCGCTCCTGCGACGTCAGGAATAGCGACTGACGATGAGCGCTATGTTCTGGCCGCCGAAGCCGAAGCTATT